>JADLBD010000290.1 GCA_020847975.1 Bryobacterales bacterium
CCTACTCTTGTTTCGTGATCTTTGATTTCTTTGGGTACACCGATGATCATTTATGGCCTCGCTTGCGCGCTGGCCGTCCGTCGAGGGCCGAGACCGAGCGCGATCAGCGAGAGCGAATCCAGTTGGCCACTGGTCTCGATGTTCTGATCCTGCTGGAACCGGCGCATGGCGTCCACCGAATCGGCGTCCCACTTGCCTGACGGTTCCCCTTTCAAGTACCCGCGTTCAATGAGCTTCTGCTGGATTTCGCGGTAGCGGTCCGGCGATGGCGTCATTTGTCCGTAGGTCCGCGCGGGCGCGGATCGCACGCTCTTGCGGTTCCTTGTCGTGGTGGTTCTGGATCTGGTAGTGGTTCGGGATCGGGTATACGCTTTGACATTACCGGCCGGCTTCTTCGAAGACGTCATACTCGTCCGTTTCTGCGGAGTGCTCTTCCTGGACGCAGTGGCCGTCTTGTGAACACTCGTGGACTTGTGTGAAGTGGTCCCGGAAGCAGGCTTGGCGGCGGGCCGTTTCTTTGCCGCGGGTACAGCGGCGCCGGCGGTCCAGGCCAGAAACAGCAATGACATTACGACAGCGGTATGTTTCACGCGCAACTCCAGTATACGGCAGTCTACACCACCTGGAGGTGTACGGGCGGATAGCGCTGGCTCCGCGCCGCTACCTCGAGGATGTGAGAGCCGGGGCGGATGGTTTCGTCCAATGGCACGACCAACTCCAACCGTGGTGTACGGCGGCAAGACCAGTGCACCATGCTCACTCTGGCAGGTCGTCCATCAATTAGTATACGGGCGTCAGCGGGATTCGTTAGCTCCTCCATCACCACCTTCAGCGATCCTGACCGGATGAGAGGACCCAGCAACAAATCCGTGGCATCGGCCACTGTGATCAACCGCGGCACCTGCGGACTCGCTGGAACCACCCGCATGATGGCCTCCGGTCCCATCTGCCGGCCAAGCCACTCGAGCCGAACGGGAACCAGTCCGGTCGGAACGCCTTCCGGCAGCAGGACATTCATCTGCTGCTCTCCTCCTGGAAGCGGTGGTGCGATGTAGTTGGCAAAGCCCCAGCCGTCCCCCATGCGGACGCGAACGTGGTTGACCCCGCATTCCGGATGCAGGTGGTCAATCCACAGCGAGGCGCACGCAAAACGGCCGCTCGAAGGCACCACCGGCTCCGTCCCGTGCGGGTTGACGATCTTGCGAATCCGCGTCGAAGTGGGCGGCGGCGACAGAGGAAGTTCGACACTCCACCCGGCCGGCCGTTTCCTCAGGCTCGTCCACATGTACTGCGTATTCAGGCCTTCCAGGGTGTACATCTGAAAATCATTGCGGTTGGCGAAGTCGAGGATTTCGTCCGCCGTAAACCGCACGCCGCTCCATGTGTCCGCGGGAGCATCGCTCGCGGGAAGACCGTTTACCTGGAACCATAGCAATCCGCCGGTCTTGAGCACCCGCCGCGCCTCCCTCAAGTAGCTGAGCACCACATCCTTGCGCGGAATGTGCTGGAACACCGCGTACGAATACACCAGATCGAAGGATTCATCCGCGAACTGGCGCAAATCCGCGCCCGCGCTCAAGTGCACATGGGCATGGGGCACATCGCGCAGACGTTCCCGCGCCATCCGGACCATTTCATCGGAAACATCGACACCGTGGATTTCCCCGAAATGCCGGCTCAGGGGACGCATCAGCCTCGCCGGGCCGCAGCCGATCTCCAGCGCCCGCCATGCCCTGCGATTAGCGTCCTTCGGAAAGCGCCGCAATTCGTACTCGAGCCCATACACCATCTCGCGGGCCGTGGCCTGAAACTCTTCCTCGTCCTGATTGTGGCGTCCGAAGGCAACGTAGTAGTGCGCGTCCTCGATCGCCCGGCGGTTCCAATCCTCCCGCATCTGTCCGGCTTCGTTCATCAAGCGCGATTGTGGCACAGGCGGAGCGCGCCCTGCATGTCAAAATATGAGAGCAATGCCTCATATCCGAGCCAATGATCCATCCTGCGAAGCCTGGAACAGGATGCTGATGGAAGACTTCCTGCGCAAAGGGTTCTACCACAGCATCCCTTTGCCGGACGGGCGCGTGCTCGAGGGCATCCTGCCGCTCGATGTGCTCAACGAAAGGGTGAGCGAATTTCCCATCCCCGCCTCCCTTGCCGGCAAGCGCGTGCTCGACATCGGAACCTGGGATGGCTTCTTCGCCTTCGAAATGGAGCGGCGCGGCGCGGGGGTGGTGGCCATCGATTCCACCGAGGTGGAAAACTTCTACGTCGCCCGGCAGCTGCTTGGCTCGCATGTCGAATATCACGTGCAGGATGTCTACGATTTGAGCATCCCCCGCAACGGCGTCTTCGACATTGTCTTCTTCATGGGCGTACTCTATCACCTTAAGCATCCGCTGCTGGCGCTTGAACGTGTCTGCGAAGTCACTCGCGAACTGGCGATTGTCGAGTCTTTCGTCACCAACGAGTCATTGAATGATGAAGTCCCCACGCTCCAGTTCTATGAAACCAGCGAATTATTGGGTCAGATCGATAACTGGTGTGGACCGAACATCCAGTGCCTGCTCGCCTTCTGCCGGACCGCGGGATTCGCGCGCCCGCAGCTACTGCGTGTGAACCGGCAGCGGGCTCTGGTGGCCTGTTACCGGCACTGGCTGCCCGAACCGGAACATCCATCGGCGCCGCCGCCCAATCTCCTCGCCACCACCCATTCCGGCAACTACGGAATCAATGTCAGCCCGAAGACCGATGACTTTCTCACGGCCTTCTTCAAGTCCGGCGAAGAATCGCTGACGCGAGAGAATGTCTTCCCGCAAGTGGGCGGCTTCGGAGTGGCCCCGGTGGCTGTCATCAATACCGGCGCGGATGGATGGCAGGCCAGTTTCCGCATTCCGCCGGGCTTGAGCGCCGGCTGGCACGACGTTCACCTGCGGACGGCCAACAGCCGCTTCAGCCAGCCCACACGCATCGCCATCGACATGCCGGCCCAGACAGATTCGCTCTCCATCACCGGCGCTTGCGATGCCAAATCGTGGCGTCCCGGGGAAGTGGCGGCAAGCGACGACGCGTTCCTTTGCATCTGGGTGAAAGGCCTGCCGGTGAACGCGGATCGCGGAAACATCCGCGTATTTCTCGGCGGCAAGAAACTGGCCGTCCACCAGGTGTCGCCGCGGGACGATAGCGGCGAACCGCGACAGGTAAACGCCAAACTGCCGGCGGACTTTCCGGCCGGGCGCTATGACCTGGTGGCCGCCTTGGGCGAAACGCGTTCCGAGGCCGTTTCCGTTCGCGTCGTCTGACAGCCCCTTCATTGCCCGAAATGATAGAAAACCCTGGCAAGTTTGCCCGGTTTCGCGGTTTCCTCTGATACAATCGAAACGATGAAAGGCAACCATCAGGTCCTCGCATACCTTCAGGAAGTACTCAAAGCTGAACTTACCGCCATCAATCAGTACTTCCTCCACGCCGAGATGCTGGAAAACTGGGGCTATAAAAAACTCGCCGCGCACACCCGCAAGGAATCCATCGATGAGATGCGCCACGCCGAAGCAGTACTCGAGCGCATGCTCTACCTCGATGGTTCCCCCAACATGAGCGAACTGTTCACGCTTCGGATCGGGCAGAGCGTCCGGGCGCAGCTTGAAAACGATCTTGCTCTCGAATACGAAGCCGTCCCTCGCCTCAATAAGGCCATCAACTGCGCCGTCGACGCCGCGGACAACGGCTCGCGGGACCTGTTTGAGAAAATCCTCGTCGATGAAGAAGAACACGTCGACTACCTCGAAGCTCAACTCCACATGATCAAGGAGATGGGCTACGAAAACTACCTCGCGCAGCAGATGCACGAGTAACAGTTCATCATCCCTACGCGGCAAGTTCGAAACGCACTCGACCAAGGCCGACTCTCTGCTCTCTCGGCCACTCGCGCCGCAACAGGATTCTCCAACAGTATTGCAGCACAGGCTGCGCCGCCCATCCCGGATCAGCGCCCTTTTTCCGCCAGTCCCAGGACGAACAGCGCCGAATCCGACGCCACGGCGATGTATTGCTTCCCATCAACGGCAAAGCTCATCGGCGATGACTTGATCTGCGCCCCTGTCTGAATGTGCCACAAATATTTCCCCGTGGCCGCATCGATCGCGGTCAGGTTCCCATCTCGGCCCGCGGAAAATACCAGCCCTCCCGCCGTGCTCAACACGCCAGCCGCGGAGGAGCCAAGGTGCAGCGAGTAATCCCAGCGCTTCTCTCCCGTGAACGGATCGAGCGCCCGGACAAATCCCGGATCTCCCACATCCGGATCCCCCTGCTGGCCCGTCCCCGTATAGGGAAGCCCCGGCGCCGGTTCCTTCGTCACGCTCGAGTAGACCGCGCACGTCTCGCGCGTGGGCACGTAAAACAACTTCGTCAGCGGATTATAAGAAGGCGCGGCCCAATTCGTCGCCCCGCCCGCGTCGGGACAGATGTACACGCCCTGCGGTGTCGGGTCCGTGTTCGGTTTCACGATCGGATGCCCCTTCTCGTCGAGCCCCTCCGCCCAGTTCTGCTTCGCGAACGCCTTGCCCAGCAGAAACTCGCCGTTGGTCCGATCCAGCACGTAATAGAACGCATTGCGGTTCGCCATGATGAGAAGCTTCCGCTGCCGCCCCTTCACCACTCCGTCAATCAGCACCGGAGTCTCGTTGGCGTCCCAATCATGCGTGTCGTGCGGAGTGTATTGAAAATACCACTTGAGCTTTCCCGTCTGCGGATCCAGCGCCAGCACGCTGCACGTGTAGAGATTGTCCCCCAGCCGCACCGTCCCGTCGTAGTCAGGCGATGGATTTCCGGTGGTCCAGAACACCGTATCCGTCTCCACGTCATAAGTCCCCGTCATCCACGTCGGCCCGCCACCCGTCTCCGCCGATTTCCCGGACCATGTCGAGCGCGCCGGATCGCCCGGCTGCGCAATCGCCCAATATCTCCACAAGCGCTTCCCGGTGGCCGCATCGTAGGCGTCGACAAACCCGTTCAACGCACACTCGCCCGCCGTCACACCCACAATGATCTTGCCGTTGATCGCCAGCGGCGCGTGCGTGATCGAGAAGCCTTTCTTGTAGTCGTCCACCTCCGTATCCCAAATCACGTTGCCCGTCTTCGCGTCCAGCGCCACCAGGTGCATGTCGAGCGTCGCCAGATATGCGCGGTCTCCTAACACCGCCACGCCGCGGTTCGTCATCACCGTGCAGTTCGCCGCTACCTGCGGCAATGGCCGGTGGTACTCCCAAATCGGCCGCCCGCTGCGCACGTCCAGCGCGGCCGCATCGCTCAGCGGTCCGGTGACGAACATCAGCCCATCCGCCACAATCGGGGTGGTCTCGATGTTCGTCCCCTTGAACTGATGGATCCACTTCACCGAAAGCCCCGACACGTTCTCTTTGCGAATCTGCTCGAGCGCGCTGTAGTGCCGCCCCTGATAGTCGCCCCAATACGTGAGCCAATTCTGCGGCTCCTTCGACGCATTGCGCAGCCGGTCAAACGAAACGTTCCAGTCTCCTGGACGCCATTCCACGCCTGCCATCGATCCGCGGTCGCCCTTCATCAGAAACGCCACCACATCCTCCACCTGATCCTTCGGCAGAGAGGTCTTGGGCATCAGCGATCGCCGCGGGTGGCGCACCTCCCGCAAATCGCGCTTGGCGAAAGAATGCAGCCGCTCCTGGCGGTCCATCATCACCAGTGCGTGCGTATCCTCGCTCCGGGCCACGCCGGTGAGCGTTTTTCCGCTGTTGGTCACCACTTCCACCGTTACGAAATTGTTGCGAAGCTCATTGTCCGGCTCCGCGATCGAAGCGCGCAAGTCCGCCGGGCTGCGCTCGCTCCACGCATTGCTCAGGTCCGGCCCCAATCGCCCTCCACGCCCCCCGAACATGTGGCATCCGCTGCAGCCGGCGGATCCGAAAAACAACGCCTGCCCTTTGCCCGGATCTCCCGTAGTGTGCTGATCGCCCGTATTTTTCCGCAGCGACCGGAGAAACATCACGATGTCGTCGGCTTCCTCTTTTGAAACCGGAAACGCAGGCATCTGTGTCCCCGGAATTCCGTTGCGGATGTTTCCCGCGATCGCATCGCTCGATGCCCCGTATTTCAATTGTCCGGTCAGGTCCGGAGCCCGTCCCCCTTTGGCATTCGCCCCATGACAGGCCGAGCATTGCTTCGAGAAAGACGCACGCCCCCGGTTGATGCTATCCGGATGCTGCGCCAGCAGAGTGGCGGAAATCAGAAACGGGAGTATTCGCAAGTTCATCATCAAACCCGACCCTGATTGTAACCGTCTTACACTGAAGAGTGTGAAGCCCCAGCCGCTGACACCGCTCGAAGAACAGTCCGCCAATCACATGCGCGCTCTGGTGGAGAAACTCCTCCCGTTGCAGGATCGCCTTCGCCAGGGTGGCGGAGCCGCCAAGATTGAAAAGCAGCATCGCGACGGAAAACTCACCGCCCGCGAACGCATCGCCAAATTGATCGACCCCGGCTCCATGTTTCTGGAAATCGGATTGCTCATTGCCCACGACAAATACGATGGGCAAGCCCCCGCGGCCGGCGTCGTCACCGGACTCGCCCGCGTCGAGAGCCGCCCCGCGGTCCTTGTCGCCAATGACGCCACCGTGAAGGCCGGCGCGTGGTGGCCGGAGACCATCACCAAAATTCTCCGCGCCCAGGAAATCGCCATGCGCAACCGCATCCCCATCATCTACCTGGTGGATTCGGCCGGCGTGAATCTTCCCTTGCAGGACGGTATCTTCCCCGGCCAGTACGGCGCCGCCCGGATCTTCTATTACAACTCGCTCATGCGACGCCGGCTCCGCATCCCGCAGATCTCCGCCGTCATGGGCCCCTGCATTGCCGGTGGCGCCTATCTGCCCGCGCTGAGCGATGTCATCTTCATGGTGGAAAAGACAAGCTTCATGGGCCTCGGCGGGCCGAACCTGGTGAAGGGAGCAACCGGCCAGGTGGTCGACGCCGAAACCCTCGGCGGAGCCACGATGCATACCACCACCAGCGGCGTTGCCCATTACCGCGCCGCTGACGATGAAGAGTGCCTCCAGATGATCCGCCAGAAATTCCGGGAACTGAAACCCGCGCCCGAGAGCCCCAAAGGAACGCGGCCCCCGAAATCCGCCGATGGCCTCTACGCTGTCCTCCCCGCGGATCACCGCTTGCCTTACCCCATCGAAGAGATCCTCGCGCGTCTCCTCGACGACACGGATTTCCTCGAATTCCAGCCCGACCACGCGCCCGAGATGCTCTGCGCCACCGCCCGGCTTCACGGCCACCCCGTCGCGGTCATTGCCAACCGCCGGGGCTTCCTCAAAGCCGATGGCCGCCCCCGCATCGGCGGCATCGTCTACACCGAGTCGGCGCGCAAGGTCGCTTATTTCGTCGAAACCGCGGAACGCTCCGGCCTGCCCATCCTGTACTTCCAGGACGTGAGCGGATTCATGGTCGGCGTCGAAGCCGAATCGGAGGGCATCATCCGCGCCGGCGCCGAAATGGTGGAATCCATGGCATGCGCCACGGTGCCCAAGATCCTCCTGGTTCTGAACCATGCCTCCGGAGCCGGTTATTACGCCATGGGAGGGCAGGGCTTCGATCCTCACTTCACCTTCAGTTGGCCCACCGCCCGCATCGGAGTCATGGAAGGCGATTCGGCCATCCAGGCTGTCTACGGGCCGGAACTCGACAAGCTCAAAGCCTCGGGCGAGCCCATCCCGCCGGAACTCGAAGCGCGCATCGTCAAGACCCGCGCCGATTATGAAACCTGGCTCGACGTCTACTTCGCCGCCTCGCGCGGGCACTGCGACGCCATCCTCGATCCCCTCATCACCCGCCGCACCCTTGCCTTTGTCCTCGATTGCATCAGCTACTCCTCCCACCGCGAACACCTCGCCCTCGAGGTGATGCGATGATCCGCATCGCCAACGGCCAGGGGTTTTGGGGAGACTGGCTCGAAGCTCCCGTCCGCCTCATCGAGCAGGGCCCCATCGACTATCTCGCCCTCGACTACCTCGCCGAGATCACGATGTCCATCGTGCAGAAGCAGAAGCAGGCCGACCCCAACCTCGGCTACGCGCGCGATTTCCCCCCACTCATCCAGCGCATCGCACACCGCATCCGCGAGCGCGGAGTGAAGGTGGTAGCCAATGCCGGCGGTGTGAATCCCATCGCCTGTGCCCGCGAAGTCCGGCGGCTGGCGCCTCACCTCAAGGTCGCGGTTGTCCTGGGAGACGATTTATTCCACCGGCTCGGCGAACTGCTCGACAAAGGGCACTCTCTTTCGAACATGGAAACCAACGAGCCCCTCGCCGCCATCCGCGATCGCATCCTCAGCGCCAACGCCTACATCGGTGCGTTCCCCGTCGCCGAAGCGCTCTCCACCGGCGCGGACGTGGTCATCGCGGGCCGCTGCACCGACACCGCTCTCACGCTCGCTCCCATGATCCACGCCTTCCACTGGCAGCCGGACCAATGGAATCTCCTCGCCGCCGGAACCATCGCCGGACACATCATCGAGTGCGGCGCGCAATCGACCGGCGGAAACTGCCAGGTCGACTGGCAATCCATACCGGATATGGCAAACATCGGATACCCCATCGTCGAAGCCGAACCCGATGGTTCCTTCGTAGTAACCAAGCATTCCGGCACCGGAGGCAGAGTCACCAGCGACGTGGTCAAAGAACAACTCCTCTACGAACTCGGCGATCCGCACAACTACATCACACCCGATTGCGTCGCCGATTTCACTACCATCCGCATCGCCGATGCCGGGCCCGACCGCGTTCGAGTCCACGGCATTCAAGGCGGACCCCGGCCGCCCATGCTCAAGGTTTCCATCAGCTACTCCTGGGGCTACAAGGCCATCGGGACCCTCGTCTATAGCTGGCCGCAAGCCCTCGAGAAAGCTCGGGCCGCCGACTGCATTGTCCGCGAGCGCCTTGCCCAGTTGGGCCTGCGCTTTGACGAGATCTACACCGAATTTTTCGGCGTCAACGCCTGCCACGGACCCGCCGCCCCGCCCTCCTCCGACCCCCCGGAAGTTCAGGTTCGGATAGGCGTCCGCGGTATGGATCGCAAGGCCGTGGATCGCTTCACTCGCGAACTGGTCCCTCTCGTCTTGAGCGGGCCGCCTACCGCCACCGGGTTCGGAGATGGCCGTCCGCCTGTTCGCGAAGTGGTGGCCTACTGGCCCGCACTCTTGCCCCGCGAGGAAGTCACAACCCGCGTGGAGGTGATCGAATGAAAGCGCCGCTATCCCAAATCGCGCACGCCCGCTCGGGCGACAAAGGCGATACCGTCAATATCGGAGTGATTGCTTACCAGCCCGAAGACTATCCCGTTCTCCTGCGCGAGGTCACTCCCGATCGCGTGAAAGCCCACTTCGGCGACCTGGTGAAAGGCGAGGTAATCCGTTACGAACTGCCGAACCTCGCAGCCCTCAACTTCCTCCTGCACGAAGCGCTGGGCGGA
The DNA here is from genome assembly GCA_020847975.1 of Bryobacterales bacterium. Lineage (GTDB taxonomy): Bacteria > Acidobacteriota > Terriglobia > Bryobacterales > Bryobacteraceae > CADEFT01. Next base: position 9,502 of record JADLBD010000290.1, read on the forward strand.
GGAGGAACGCTCTCCCTGCGCATCGACGCCCAGGGAAAAACCTTCGGGGCCGCACTCCTGCGCATGGAGATTGAACTAGACCGCTAATCCTTTACAAACAGCGCCCCAACCTCCGCCTGAAAGCCCGGCAGCAATGCAGTCATCAAACGGTCCCCGTCATGCAGGACGACCTTCGACCGGAACCCGCCGGTCTTCGATGCCTTATGGATCTCGATGGTTCGCGCTTCCGGATCCATGATCCAATACTCGGAAACGCCGTTTTCGCTGTACAGCCTCCGCTTCACCTTACGGTCGCGCTGCTCGTTCTTCTGCCCCGGCGAAAGCACCTCGACGACAATCTCCGGCGCACCGGTCAACCTCGCGCCGCCGATGGTCTTCTTCCGTTCGTTCGAAAAATAGACAAGATCCGGAATGACACCGTTGAATTCGTCGAAGATGATACCCACCCCGAACATTGCTTCACCAACAGGATGAGCCTTCAAATGCGTCATGAGACTGAACAGCAGTTCGCGCAGACAATACTGGTGATGATAGGAAGGAGCGGTGGACACGTACAAATCTCCGTCAATGACCTCATACCGGCTGTCATCCTCCGGCATGAACTCGAGATCCGCAACCGTCAGCATGATCTCCTGGCGCTGTTTCATTGTTCCTTCATTCTAAACCGCCGCGTTCCTCAGTGATACGATGAGGAAATCACCTCATGGCACGCCGTTCCATTGTACTATTCGCGCTCACGCTCACAGCCTTCGCCGCGCCCCCATCCTCCGATGATCGCGACGCCGCCCGCTGGGTGATCCGCACCCACGGCCGCCTCCGCATTGCCGGCAGCCCGCAGATCCTCACCTCTCTCGATCAACTCCCCGCCACCCCCTTCCGCCTCGAAGCCGTTGACCTCATCGGCACTACCATGGAACCCTCCGAACTCAAGCACCTCGCCAACTGCGTCGAACTCCGCGAACTCCTCCTCCCCGGCCCCAGCTTCAATCCCGCCGCCGGCAGCCGCCTCGACGCCAACGAGGAAATGAAGAACCTCGCCAACCTCACCAAACTCGAAAAACTCCACTTCAGCCTCCATTTCCTCACTGAAATCAACGTCCAGGACAAAGGACTCGCCTACCTTAAACATCTCACGTCCCTCCGCGAGTTGCGCCTTACCCAGACCCGCGTCAAGGGCCCCAGCCTCGCTCCCTTCGTCAACCTCGAGAAACTCGATCTCAATTACTCCTCCTTCGGTGACGACGGCATGGCCGCACTCGACGGCCTCAAGAAGCTCAAGGTTCTAAATCTCCGCGACACCCTTGTCACGGACCGCGGCGCCCCTCATCTCGCCAACCTCCCCGCCCTCGAAGAACTCGACCTCTACGGAGCCAAACTCACCGACTCCGGCATCCGTTATCTCTCCGGCGCAAGAAACCTCCGAAGCCTGAACCTGCTCGGCTCGCAAATCACCGATGAAGGCGTCGAAACGCTCGTCCGTCTGCCCAATCTCCAGGAACTGGTGCTCTATCGTTCCCAAATCAGCAACACCGGACTCGCCCGCCTTGCCACGCTCAAGAATCTCGAGCATCTCGACCTCCGCTACACGCGCGTCTCCCGCGGCGGCATCGACAGCTTCCGCAAGACTCACCCCAACTGCCGGATTGAATTTCAGGACGCCACCCCCCAGTCCGCCTCCGCTGCGTTGCGCAACAGCAAGCCGGCCGATTCCTCCGCAAAAGCCATCGCCGAATGGGTTCATAAGATGGGAGGGCGCGCCGAATTTGCCGAAGGCGCCCTACGGGAAATCGACCTCTCCCGCACCCCCGTCACCGATGCCCAACTGGCCAGCCTCGCTTCCCTTCCCGCCCTCAAGAAGCTCAGCCTGGAAACCACCGAAGCCGGCGATCTCGGCATGCAATCCGTCGCCCGCCTTGCCTCCCTCGAGCAATTGAACCTCGGCCATACTCTGGTCAGCGACAAGGGGCTCGCCGTTCTTTCCCCCCTTTCCCGCCTCCGCCGGCTCATCCTCAACAACACTCCTGTCGATGGCGCCGGTCTCCCCCAACTCCCGCAACTCGAAGACCTCGAGATGGACGGCACGAATCTCAATGATGCCGGGCTCAAGAGAGTCAGCGCCTTTGCCTCTCTGCATTCTCTGCGCGCCGCCTACACGAACCTGTCCGATGACGGCTTGAAACTCCTCGCCGCGCTCAAAGACCTCCGCACGCTCGACCTTACCTCCACCGATTTGACTGACGCCGGTATGACGAACCTCACCCCTCTCACCTCGCTCGAGGAACTGAACCTCAGCTACTGCCGCTTCACCGACAAGGGGCTCGCCGCCATAGCGGATCTCACCAACCTCAAGAGGCTCGAACTGGTCCGCACACGCGCCTCCGATGACTCCGCCGCAACACTCGCCCGGCTCGCCAACCTCCGCCTTCTCAACCTCAACTACACCAACTTCTCCGATAAGAGCATGACCGTGCTCAAAACCGGCCTCCCGAACATTCAGGAACTTCGGCTCGACACCGCCAACATCACCGATGCCGGCGCCGAAACCCTGGCCGGCATCTCCGGCCTCAAATACCTGAACCTGTATCACACGCTGGTCTCCGAAAAAGCTTACAACCAGTTGAAACAAGCGCTTCCCAATTGCCAGATCATCTATGACCCGGAATCCTCACTCCCGAACCGCCGCAAGAGCTAGCATTGCCTTCTTAATGGCTTGCTTTACAGCCGCGGCTGCCGCCATCGCCATCGACCAGTGGACTTCCGCCCTCGGCGGGACCGCGACACGTAACGCCAAGGGCGAGATCACCGCGCTCAACTTCCGCTCCACCTGGATCAACGACGACGATCTCAAGACCTTCTCCACCGTCGCCACTCTGCGCAATCTCGATCTCTCCCACACCCGCATCACCGACCTCGGCTTCCAGAACCTCAAGTCGCTCCCTTCCCTCGAGAACGTGAACCTCTACTACGCCGAACAAATCGGCGACGGGGCTCTGGTCGTCATGAAGAACTGGAAGCACCTCAAGTCCGTCAATCTTCGCGGCACCAAGGTCACGGACCTCGGCGTGGCACAACTCGTCAATCACCCCACCCTCGAGTCCATCGACGTCGGCTACTCCCTGTTCACCGACAACGGATTTGAACCCCTCACCTCCATCCCCAACCTCAAGCGCATCGCCATCGGCGGCAATAAACTCACCGACGTCGGCCTCAATCTCGTGCGCCTCATCCCCAATCTCACCGAACTCGATCTCGCCGGAGCGCAGCGCACCGACTCCGGACTCTGGTCCGCCGCCATTACCGACAAAGGCCTCGAGACCATCGGACAACTCCGCAAACTCCAAACGCTCAATCTTCAGTCCGCCAAAATCACCGACTCAGGCATGGCCAAATTGTCCACGTTATCGGAATTAAAAGACCTGAACATCGCCCAGACCGGGCTCACCAGCCAGGGCGTCAAACCTCTGGCCGCGCTCTCTCATCTCGAAAAACTCGTGCTCTGGAAGTGCGCCCGCATCGACGACGAAGCCGTCGCCACCCTCTCTCAAATGAAGAGCCTCCATTGGCTCGATATCGAGGGAACAGGCATCTCGGATGCGGCGGCGGCAAAACTCCGAACCGCGCTCCCGCAGTGCCGTATCCAGAGGTAAGCCGGGCTTCCCGCTTACCGTGACAGATACTTCTGAAACCAGGCCACGGTCCGGTCCTGGTAGTCTACGCGATTGCTCGCCTTCACGAACATGTGTCCTTCGCCGGCGTATACCACCAGTTCCGTGGGGCCCCCCAAAGTCCGTAACGCGTGCCAGAATTCATACGATTGCGGAGCCGGACATTCCGCATCCCGCTCCCCGGCAATAATCAACGTCGGTGTCTTCACCTGCTTGATGAAAGTGATCGGTGAACTCTTCGCGTACACAGCGGGATCGTCATATACGGACGCGCCGAAAAACGGAATCATCCACTGATCGATCAGGTTCTCGCCGTAGTAGCTCTGCCAGTTCGCGATCCCCGCGCCGGCCATGGCCGCCCGGAACCGGTTGGTCTGTGTCACCGCCCACATCGTCATGTATCCGCCGTAGCTCCAACCCGTGACACCGAGCCGTTCTTTGTCAATCGGGAAACGTGCGATGGCCGCGTCCACACCGGTGAGGATGTCGCGCAGATCGCCGCCGCCGAAATCCTTGATGTTCGCTTGCTTGAACGCCTCTCCCTGCCCGGTGCTTCCACGCGGATTCGGCAGAAATACATAAAACCCCTGCGATGCCAGAATCCCCGCCAGTTCGCTGCTGCCCCCGCTTGACCAAACCGGCTTCGAATAGCTCGATGGACCACCGTGGATCAGAGTGATCATGGGATAGCTCCGCCCCGGAACCACTCTTTCCGGAGCCAGCACCCAACCCTGCAACCCGAACCCTTCGTTCCTCCACTCGACGCTCTGCGCCGCACCCCAGAAGGGCCGGATACCGGCATTGCTCCTCGTCACGGGCTTCCATTTCCCAATGGGCCCGGCAGCGACTTCCGGCGGCGTGTCGAAATCCGCGAGTACGGCAGCACTCTCCGACCCATCGCGCGACAGGGCAAAATTCGGAAAGTTGCCGAAGGCATGCAGATCCCTTGCTCCCTGCCACAGAGTACGGATCCTGCCATCGCCTACAGACACTTCCGCCACGGCGGAGCCCCCCTTGGACGCCTCCGTCATCAGCAACCGGTCATTCGATAGCCAGAACACCGCGCTCGGAGAGGCCGTATGTTTCGGGGTCAGATTCGTGACCGCGCCCCCGGATGTCTGCGCCACCATCACATCCCCGCCATGAAAACCTTCGTCGCTCATCAGCCCTTCGAGGAACGCAACGCGCTTCCCATCGGGCGCCCACCGCGGAATCGCGATCTGCCAGCGGGGCTTATAAACGGACCGTGCCACTCCGTCGCGTACCACATACAACTGCGCAATCCACCAGTTGTTGTCCCCAGGACCGGGCGCAGCCGTCACCGCGAACGCATCCGAATCCGGAGACCAATCGAAATCGTAAACATACAGATCGGCCGGCGACACCATCGAGACCTTGCCCGTTGTGACATCCAAGACCGCGATGCGCTCGTTGCGAATCTCCTGGTCAATCACCCCGGTCTGCGCCGGCGCGGCATACAAAGGCCCGCCTCCGCCCGCGCCTTCGATATACAGGAACGCGATCCTCTTCCCGTCCGGCGACCACCGCGCCCGTGCGGCGTAACCCTTCAGATGCGTCCACTTCTTCAGTTGCCCCTCGCCGGACAAAGTCCAAAGTTGGGACTGATCTTTTTCTCCGGCCGTCGAAAAGAATGCCAGCGTTCGCGAATCGGGCGACCATGCGGGGTCGGTTTCGCTGTGTGGTCCACCGATCGGCGCGGGAACAGGCGCTCCGCCGCCAATCCTGGTCCATAGTTTTTCCTGCCCTCCCTGGGATGCCAAAGCCTGCGTCCACGCCAGGCTCTTGCCGTCGGGAGACATGGCAAGCCCCCGGTAGACAGTGGTCTTCCCCAGTGCCGCCGTGACTCTTGCGGTTTGCGGGAACGCCGGATCAGCAAGCAAACAGAGAAGCAGCATCGCAACCATGGGTCGTATTATCCCACCGCAAACCCCATCCCCATCGGGATGCACGCCACGCGCACCCTCCGAACACTGATAAAATTCCCTTTTGCCCTATGAGTGAATCCATCTATCCTCCCAGTCCCGAGTTCTCCTCCCAGGCCAACGTCTCCAGCATGGAAGCCTATGAAGCCCTCTATGAAAAAGCCAGGGAACATCCGGAAGCCTTCTGGGGCGAACTCGCCGAAAAAGAACTGCACTGGTTCGAGAAGTGGAACCACGTCTTTGAATGGAACCCGCCTTTCGTGAAGTGGTTCGCCGGCGGGAAGTTCAATGTCAGCTACAACTGCCTGGACCGCCACCTCACCACCCACAGGAAGAACAAGATCGCCATCCTCTGGGAAGGCGAACCCGGCGATCAGCGCATGATCAGCTACCAGGAACTCCACCGCCTGGTCTGCCGCTTCGCCAATGTCCTCAAAGGCCTCGGCTACAAGGAAGGCGACCGCTCCATCATTTACATGCCGATGGTCCCCGAACTCCCCATCGCCATGCTCGCCTGCTCACGCCTCGGCATCATCCACAGCGTTGTCTTCGGAGGCTTCTCCGCCGAAGCTCTCAAAGCCCGCATCCTCGACCTCGACGCGCACCTCGTCATCACCGCCGACGGTGGCTTCCGCCGCGGAAAAGAAGTCCGCCTCAAGGGCGCCGTCGACGAGGCCCTCACCGAATGCCCCAACGTCAAGGATTGCATCGTCCTCAAGCGCACCGGCTCGCAAATCCACATGCAGGAGGGCCGCGACCAGTGGTGGCATGAAATCGATAAGGACGCGAGCGAAGATTGTCCCGCCGTGCCCCTCGATGCCGAGCACCCCCTATACGTGCTTTACACCTCAGGCACCACCGGAAAGCCCAAAGGGATCCTCCACACCTCCGCCGGCTACCTCCTCCAAACCGCCATGACCATGAAGTGGGTCTTCGACCTCAAGGAACAAGATACCTATTGGTGCACCGCCGACATCGGCTGGGTTACCGGACACAGCTACACCGTCTATGGCCCGCTCTGCGCCGGAGCTACTTCCGTCATGTACGAAGGCGCCCCGGACTATCCAGCCTTCGATCGCTTCTGGCGCATCGTCGAAAAATACCGCATCAGTATCCTCTACACGTCCCCCACCGCGATCCGCGCGCTGCTCCGCCAGGGCGATTCGTGGCCGAATTCCCACGACCTCTCGAGCCTCCGCCTCCTCGGCAGCGTCGGCGAGCCCATTAATCCGGCCGCCTGGGAGTGGTATCACCGCGTCATCGGCAAAGGCCGCTGCCCCATCGTCGACACCTGGTGGCAAACCGAAACCGGATCTATCCTCATTGCTCCCATGCCCGGCGCCGTTCCCGCCAAGCCGGGGTCCGGTACGCTCCCCATGCCCGGCATCATCCCCGAGGTCGTCGATTTCAACGGCAACCCCATGGGCGATGGCAAGGAAGGCTTCCTCATCATCCGCCGCCCGTGGCCCAGCATGCTGCGCACCATCTGGGGCGATCCCGACCGCTTCAAGGAACAGTACTGGAGCCGTATCCCCGGCATCTACTTCACCGGCGACGCCGCCCGCCGCGACAGCGACGGCTACTTCTGGATCCTCGGCCGCGTCGATGACGTCATGAATGTCAGCGGTCACCGCCTCTCCACCATGGAAGTCGAGTCCGCCCTCGTGCACCACCCCGCCGTCGCGGAAGCCGCCGTCGTCGGCAAACCGCACGAGATCACAGGTCAGGCCGTCTGCTGCTTCGTCACCCTCAAGAAAGGCGATTGGGACCACGAGCAGCTAGGCAAAGACCTGCGCCAGTGGGTCGCCCACGAAATCGGCGCCTTCGCCCGCCCCGAGGAGATTCGTTTCGCCGAGTCGCTCCCGAAGACCCGCAGCGGCAAGATCATGCGCCGCCTGCTGCGCGAAATCGTCACCAGTCACACGGTTACCGGCGACGTCACAACCCTCGAGGACATCAACGTCCTCAGCCGCCTCGCCACCCAGCACGACGAGGATTAACGTAACTACGGCTCCACGGCGCGCATCCTCTACTCTGATGCGTGTTGTGCGCAACCGCCGGCGGGCCGTCCTTTCCTGGCTGTTCATCGGCCTCGTGGTTGGCCTTTCCCTGACTCTCGGTGTCCTGCAGTACCGCTGGATCGGTGAGGTCAGCCGTGCCGATGCCGAACGCATGCGCGTCAGCCTCCAATCCGCCCTGCACCGCGTCAGCATCGACTTCAACTCGGAACTCACCGCCGCCTGCGCCGCATTGCTCCCCGATCCCTACGTCCACGAAAACCCCGGCGATGAAAAGGCGTATGAACTCCGTTACGCCAAATGGCGCGACTCCGGCCGTTACAAAGGATTCTTCCGCCGAATCGCTCTTGCCGCTCCCAGGAATGGGAACCTGACCTTCCGCCTGCTCGACCTGGACAAAGGCACTTTCCAGGATGCCCCTTGGCCTGACGCCTGGCAATCCACGCAGACCCGCCTCGAGGCGAGGATTTCGGCGGAGCCGTTCTCCCGCCCACGCCCCCCGGGACAGTTCGTCGAGGATCCCCTCGTCCTCGACATCCCCCGCTTTGTCTTCCCTGACGGTCCCGGACCCGGTTTCGGCGAGCGCTTCCGTGAGCGCCGGGAATTGCGCGCACCTTCCGCCGGACCCGCAAACCGCGACCCGCGCCGCCGCCTGGAAATGGAATGGCTGCTCGTCGAACTCGACCCCGAATACCTCGGCTCGATGGTCGTTCCCGAATTGTTCAAACGCTCCCTCGGCGCACGCGGCGAGTTGGATTACGACATCGAAATTGTTGCCCGCAACGACCCTTCCCAGGTCCTCTACCCGAAGGACTCCGCCCGTATCAGCTCCTTCGCGGACGCCTCCGGCAGCCTCGTCGACGTCTCTTATGAGCAGCTCATGCGCCGCGGACCGTGGTTCCGCCCAGGGGGCGGAGAACGCATGCGCGCCATGGCGCCCGGCCGCGGCCGCTGGTCCCTCCTCGTTCGCAACCGCGCCGGCTCCCTCGGAGCCGTTGTCGAGCGCGCCCGCCTACGCAACCTCGCGGTCACCACCGCCATCCTCCTCCTGATGCTGGCCGCCATCGCCATGCTCGTCCACACCACCCGCAAGGCGCAACGCCTGGCCGAGCTTCAAATGGAGTTTGTCGCCGGCGTCTCCCACGAACTGCGCACTCCGCTCACGGTCATTCGCACCGCTGGCCACAACCTCTCCGCCGGCCTCATCCACGGCGCTTCGCAAATCGCCCGTTATGGGGCGCTCATTGAAGCCGAATCGGAAAAGCTGCGCGGCATTGTCGAACAGGTTCTTCGCTTCTCCAACGCCGAAGCCGGCCGGATTGTCCAAACCCATGAGTTGGTGAGCGCCGGCGCCCTCATAGAAGACGCCCTCCGAGCCTGCCGCTCCGTCATCCGCGAATCCGAATGCCAGATCGAACGTAAAGTGGATCCCGATTTGCCCGCCATCCTCGGCGACCCTACCGCCCTCCAGCATGCCCTGCAAAATCTCCTGAACAATGCCGCCAAGTACGGCCGCGACGGCCGCTGGATCGGTCTCACCGCCGCCTCCTCCACCCACCATGGCAAGCCCGTTGTCGAAATCCATGTTGCCGACCGCGGCCCCGGCATCCCGCCCAATGAGTGGAACTCCATCTTCGACCCCTTCTATCGCGGCCGCCGCGCCGTCGACGATCAGATCCACGGCACGGGACTTGGGCTCAGCCTCGTCAAGCGCATCGTCGAAGCACACGGCGGCGTGGTCTCAGTCACCAGTCAGCCCGGAATCCTGACCGAGTTCGTCATCCGAATTCCGGCATCCATGGAGTCAATGAATGAGTTCGCAGATTCTGTTAATCGAGGATGAGCCGGGGCTCGTCCTCACCTTGGCCGATTTGCTCGCCTCGGAGGGCTACGAAGTCGACACCGCGGCCGATGGCCCCTCCGGGCTGGCAAAAGCCGAAGACGGCGTCTACCGCCTCATCATCCTGGACGTCATGCTCCCCGGCAAGAGCGGACTCGAAGTCTGCCGCGAACTTCGCCAGCAGGGCCTCGACACGGCCATCCTCATGCTCACTGCAAAAACGCAGGTCCATGACCGCGTCGCCGGACTCAGGAACGGAGCCGACGATTACCTCACCAAGCCATTCCACCCCTCCGAACTCCTCGCCCGCGTCGAAGCCCTCATGCGGCGCGTTCACAAGGAGAAACTGATGCCTGTCCACCGCTTTGAATTCGGCAACATCGAAGTGGATTTCGAGAGATCCGAAGTCCGGAAAGACCGCACCCCGCTCAGCCTCGCAGGCAAAGAATTGCAACTGCTCCGCTACCTGGTGGACCGCCGCGGCAAGGTCGTCTCACGCGACGAACTGCTCAAAAACGTCTGGGAATATCATTCCGGCATCTCCACCCGCACCATCGATGTCCACGTGGCATGGCTCCGCCAGAAACTCGAGGAAAATCCCCAGAATCCACGCCACATCCTCACCGTTCGCGGCTCCGGATACCGCTTCGTGCAGTGAACCTTACCCGGTAATCTTACAATCTCACCCCTTGTTGTGCGGACGGACAAACAGTAATATACTCTGAAGGCTGGTTCTAAGCTGTTCAGGTTCAAGTCAGGGCCGGAGGATATCGTCCCTCCGGCGCAAGATCATACCAGAAACTTGTGGTAGATACCCGAACAGCTGGGTGATTATTCGAATCGCTTAGAAGCGCAAAGGGCACGTCCCGCGCCCCCAAAGTACGAGGAACACCGCGATGATTCGTGGCGCGGGCGGGCTCTGTTTTGCGCGTGTTCGTCAAAAATTTCGCTTCGCCGAGGTTGGGAGAATATCATGGACATTGGTCCCTTTAAGACTAGAGCAGCAACAGCATTGCCGCTTCTGCTTGTACTTGCAAACGCAGCTTTTCCCCAAAGCTACCGCGGTCGAGTGCAGGGTGTGGTCACCGATCAGACCGAAGCCGTCATCGGTGGAGCCACGGTCACATTATTGAACGTCGCCACCGGGGTTCGGGTGGTTCGGCAAACGAGTGAAACGGGGCTGTACCTGTTTGACCTGGTGGACCCGGGCGCCTACACGGTGACTGTTGAGGCCGCCGGCTTCAATAAATTCATTCAGGAAAACATCGCGGTCCAGATGCGCGGTGACGTAACCGTCAACGCCGTCATGAAACCGGGCGCCGTCCAGGAAAGCATTACCGTCACGGAGGCTCCGGTCGCCGTGCAGTTCAACTCCGCCAATAAAGACTTTACGCTGGATTCCAAGATGGCTCAGGAAATTCCTCGTATTGACCGCAATCCGTTCAAGCTAACGCTGCTGGCGCCGTCGGCGGTAAATACCCGCGGTGAGATGATGCCATATCACTCCTGGGCGGCGAACAGTGTCGATCTCGGCGGCGGTACTAACCTCAAGAACGATCTGCAGGTGGACGGCAGCCCCATCGGCTTGGGTCAGAAAAACAGCTATCCACCCAACACGGACGCGGTGCAGGAAGTCGTTGTCTCCCAGAATAGTGTGGATGCCGAATCCGGCCATAGCGCCGGCGGCCTCATCAGCATGACCCTGAAGTCGGGCACCAACGAATGGCACGGTACCGGCTTCTACCTTGGCCGCTATCCCTGGTTAAACGCACAGGCCGACCGCACCCGCTTCACTAAGAATGCCAACCGCCAGCACATGTACGGCGGCACGCTCGGTAACGCGATCATCAAGAATAAGTTGTTCAACTTCTTCTCGTTAGAACGTTGGAAGGTAGGCTATCCCGGGAGCTACGTAACAACCGTCCCGACCGGGTTGGAGCGCTCCGGTGACTTTTCCCAGTCCTTCAACATCGATGGCGGACTTTATACGATTTACGATCCCTCGACCACCGTTCGCAACGCTTCAGGCGGGTTCAGCCGAACCCCGTTTGCGGGGAACAGGATTCCGCAGTCGCGGTTTGATCCGCTCTCAGCATCCTTGTTGAAAGATTTTTGGGATGGAAACTCAGGCGGCGACAACATTACGCATGTGAATAACTTCAAGGTCGGCTACACGGAAGTTTACAACTATTACAACTTCTCCGATCGGGTAGACTACAACATTAACGACAAGTGGAAAGTTTACGGCCGTGTCAGCCGGTACTATACCGATGATCTCGCGCCAAACGCCACGCCCAATCAGTCCAGGCTGTATGTGCCTACGGGAACATCACGCGGAGCGACCCAGATCTCCGGTGACGCAGTCTGGACGATCAACCCGACCACGGTCGCGAACTTTCATGGTGACTGGCACAAGGTGATCGACGCCTATGTTTCACAGTCGCTCGGTCCCGAGGGTTGGGGCTCCATTTGGGGCAGCAACAAGTGGTATCAATCTTATCAGGATGCCAGCCCGGGCGTGCCCGTGTACTTCCCTTTGTTCAACATCGGCGGCGCCGGCTTTGGCGGCCGCGGCTTTTACTGGGATCAGAAGCCTGAAGGCATGGCGTACAGCGCGAAGATTTCCAAACAGCGCGGTTCGCACTTCCTGAAGGCGGGTATCGAGCAGCGGCGGAGCTATGGCGTCAGCTTTGTCGGAAACACCTCACAGTTCTTTTTCCAGCAGGCGCTAACTGCTGAAACACCAGTCAGCCCGGATCTGAAACATAACGGTTCCGGCTTTGCGACCTTTCTTTTGGGCGCCCTGGACGGCTCATCGCAGATGATAGGCGGGCCGGCCCCTGATCCGCACGTGAAGTTCTGGGGTATGTATTTCCAGGACGACTGGAAAGTGAGCCGCTGGCTGACCATCAACCTGGGGCTCCGCAATGAGTATGAGACCGCATGGTACGATCCGGCGCGCAATATGTCCCAAGGGTTGGATCTGAACCAGCCGATTCCGGAGATGCAGGCGGCTCCGCCGAACATGCCAGCGCAAGCCCTGGCACTGATGGGGAGTAACGCTTACAAGTGGAATGGCCAGTGGCAGTGGACCAGCGACAGCCATCCCGGCATGTGGGACCCACAGAAGTTGGCGTTAGCTCCGCGCTTGGGCGCGGCCATAAGGATCGACGACAAAACCGCCCTGCGCGTGGGTTACGCCCGTTACCTGCTTCCCTACGAAATGCTCCTCAGCCAGGCGCCGGTCTCCGGATTTGAGACCGTCAGCTTCCTGGAACCTCCCTTCTTCGGGATGAAGTCTTACCAGAACACGGCCCCGTTGGTGGAAGGCGTGCCCCAGCAGACGATTTCAAATCCTTTTCCGGGCGGCGTTAACCCCCTGATCGCACCCAACGGCAAAGCCGCTGGGACGACGGTGGGGCGTGGCGGTATCGCGTTGCTGAGGTATCCGCAGCAGACCCAGAAAGCCCGCAACGACCGCTTCAATGTCAACTTCCAGCGGCAGTTGAAGGGCCAGGTGGTGGCCTCGTTCACCTACTTCCTCAACATCGGCAACCAGAGCTATTCTTACGCGCTGAATAACTCGGATCCGCGTAAGCACGTGGCGGTGCAGAACCAGTGGGATACCAAGGTGGCCAATCCGTTTTACAACTACCTGTCACCGGAAGTGTTCCCGGGGCCGCTGCGCAACCAGCAGACCGTGTCGCTGGGGTCTCTGCTCAGCGCATACCCACACTATGGAGGACTGTATGAAGTCGGTAAGCTAGGCGCGGCCGAACGCTATCACTCGCTCGAGTTCAAGGCGCAAAAGGCTTTCAGCAAAGGCTGGAATTTCCTGGCGGCCTACGTGTACATTCGCGAAAAGACCCAAACCACCGGCTTGAACGAACTTGACACATACTTGAATAACCTGCAGTACCTGAATAGCAATCAGCCGCGGCACCACATGACAATGGCCAGCACTTACGAGCTTCCGTTTGGCGTCGGAAAGACCTTCGGCAACAGCATGCCCAAACTGGCGGATGCTTTCATCGGCGGCTGGAAGGTAACCGGAATGGCAAACTATATGTCCGGCGCCATCCTGCGGTTTGGAAAGATGGACTATCTGGGCGGCGACGTCACGATTTCGAACCCGATGCCCGGCAAATGGTTCAACACCGCGGCGTTTTCGCGGCTGCCTGCGAACACATACGTAATTCGCTCGAACCCGATGCAGTTCGACAACCTGACAGGTCCAAGGTACTTCATGCTCGACGCGGCTCTCTCCAAGGATTTCAAAATCACGGAGAGAGTCAAGACCGAGTTGACGATGCGGGCCTTCAACGCATTAAACAGGTTGAACCGCGGCAACCCGAACCTGGACGTCAACAGTTCGCTATTTGGCCAGGCTCTTTACCAGGGCACACCATCGGCGACTTTTGGCCCGCAGACGATGGAGTTAGGCAACGTCAGCGGCCGGCAGGTTGAAATCGGAATGAAGATTATCTTCTGATTTCGGCCCGTCAGGGCGCAGTCATGAACGGCGGCAAGACTTTTCGCCGCCGTTTTTCTTATACTGCTTCTCATGGACCCGTTGGAGTTCACCTAGCGTGGCTCCGTAGAATCATAATGTTACGGAACCACGGTCACCAGAGAGACGGTTTCTGCCATGCGCCGTTGTGCAGTGAGTCCCATGTCTGCCTTTACCCGAAGGAGTCTCCTCAGCTTCTGCATGCTGCCCGCCGCCAGTTTACTCGCGCAGGCTCCACAGGGCATGGCCTCCCGCGGCGTAAGACCTGTCCCCCGCGGCAAGCCTTCAGGCTTGCCTTTTCGAAGCCGGTTCACTGATGTCGCTCAGCAAGCCGGTCTGAAAGAAATCGTCATTTGCGGCCATCCCGGCCGCGCCGACTACATCACCGAGGTAATGAGTTGTGGCGCCGCATTCCTCGACTATGACAACGACGGCTGGATGGATATTCTCGTACTTTCCGGGTCGCGCCTGGGTGACCCGCCCAAGAACGCCTCCAACCGCCTGTACAAAAACAACCGCGACGGTACCTTTACCGATGTCACCGAAAAGGCCGGATTGTTCCGCACCGGTTATGCCTACGGCGTGACCGTCGGAGACTTCAACAACGACGGCTTCGAGGATATCTTCGTCACTTACTGGGGCCAGAATGTGCTGTACCGGAATAACGGTGACGGCACGTTCACTGATGTAACCCGGGAGGCTGGCCTTCTGAGTCCTGCTTCCCGTTTTGGCTCGGGTTGTGCTTTCGTGGACTATGACCGCGACGGCTGGCTGGACCTGTTCGTTTCCAACTACGTCGATTTCGATATCCGCTCGGTGCCGCGTCCGAATCAGACCGGCGCCTGCAATTACCTCGGTGTTCACGTCAATTGCGGCCCGCGCGGGCTGCCTTATGGACATCATCTGCTTTACCACAACAACGGAGACGGCACCTTCACCGACGCCACCGCGGCGGCGGGAATCGACAAGGTCGCGGGCGGCTTCGGCTTGACAGTAGCAGCGGCGGATTTCGACAACGACGGATGGCCGGACATCTACGTCGCATGCGATTCCACTCCCAGCCTGCTTTTCCGCAATAATCACGACGGCACGTTCACCGAGGAAGGCCTCGAACGTGGCGCCGCCCTCAGCGAAGACGGCATGGAGCAGGCAGGCATGGGCCTGGGCATCGGCGACTTCAACCTGGACGGTAGCCTGGATATCATTAAAACGCACTTTCGGGAAGACACCCCCGCCGTCTATCTGAACAACGGCAAAGGTAATTTCCGGGATGTAACGATCCCTTCGGGTCTGGGCGTCGAAACCCGGTTCGTGAGTTGGGGGGCTGGAATGTTCGACTTGGATAATGATGGGAATCCCGATATCTTCTGGGTCACCGGCAATATTTATCCCGAGGTGGAGAAAAAATTCCCGAATATTCCCTTCAAGACCCCCAGGGTACTTTTCCGTAACCTCGGGAAAGGCCGCTTCGAGGAACTGATTGGCGAGGCAGGACCGGGTGTCGAGGCCGCACACTCCAGCCGCGGTTGCGCCTTCGGCGATTTTGATAATGACGGAGACCTCGACATCCTGATTGTGAATCAGAATGAGCCGCCTTCACTGCTGCGCAACGACTCGAGCGGCTGGAACCACTGGATCAAAATCAAGCTGCGCGGCGTAAAATCGAACCGCAGTGCGATTGGCGGGCGTGTGACTGTGCGCTACGGTGAAAACGTGCAAGCACAGGAGGTACAGAGCCAGTCGTCATACCTGTCGGTCAACGACAGCAGGCTGCACTTCGGACTCGGAGCGGCGGCCAAAGTGGATGTGGAGGTCCGGTGGCCGCTCGGCTGGGTAGAGAAACTGAGTGGCATCGCCGCGAACCAGTTCATCGAGATCACCGAGGGCTCGGGCATCACACGCTCGGAGAAGTTTCGGTAGGCTTTCCCATGATGAGATTATTGATCTCCCTGGTGAGTGCCGGTTTGTTGTTGGCCCAACGCTCCCCGGTTGAGGAGGCGTGGGAGTCACTGGCCAAAGGGGATCGTGCTCAGGCTGTACAGTTGCTCCGGCGAATCATCCGCACCGCCCCCCATAATGGGGAAGCCCGGTTGATGCTGGGCAGCATACTGGCCGAGGACGGCGATCGGACCGAGTCAATTTCGCAACTCAGTGAGGGGGTCCGGCTCCTGCCACAATCGCCCGGCGCGCATAACGCGCTGGGTGAGGCGCTGAAGAATTTCGGTGAACTTCCGGCGGCACGAGCCGAATTTGAAAAGGCCGTAACTCTGAACCGTGAGTTTGCCGTTGCCCACGAGAATCTGGGGTTCGTGCTGTTGCAAGCGGGTGAGCCCGCCGAAGCGGGAAAACATCTGGACAGGGCCATTCACCTCTTCGGCGCCAAACCCGAAGCAGCCTATGCGAAATACTTGCGAGCCAAGATCTACGCCGAAGCAAATCAGACCGAAAAAGCTGTGAAAGAATTGAGTGATGCTATCACTCTGCGGCCGGATTTCGCCGAGGCTTGGTCGGATCTGGGGCAGGCGCGAAAGAACCTATTGGACGACGCTGGTGCGCTAGTGGCCTTCGAACGGTCTGTCGCTTTGGATCCCGACAGTGCCGTCGCGCAGTACCGGCTTGGTTCCGAACTTCTGAGTCAAGGTGATATCCGTAAATCCATCGCGCATCTCGACGCATCGTACCGCTTGAATCCAAAGGACCAGTCCATGCTGTACCGTTTGCAACTTGCCTTGCGGGCGGACGGCCAGTTAGAGCGGGCTCGGAAAATCAAAGAAGAACTCACTGAGGCGCTGCGTGAAATAGACCGCGAGAGCCAGCGGGCCTTCACGGCGCTCAGGCTCAACAACGAGGGAGCGGAACTGGAAAAGGCAGGCCGCCGGAAAGCGGCCCTGGAAAAGTATCGCGAAGCCGTGCGGCTCGACCCGGACCATGTAGGCATACGAGTCAACTTCGCGGTAGCCCTGCTGCGTCTGGGCAACTGGGCCGAAGGTCTAGCGGAATTACGCGAAGCCGCCCGCCGCGATCCCAAAGACGCAAGAATTCAGAATGCGCTGAAGGACGCCCTCGCTCAGGCTCCGCCGCAATTTAAGTGACCCGCCGACCTGTTCCGTGCATCCTCGGTAATCTTGTCGAACTCTTGCCCCCTGCAAGCAACGGATACGTTACGTTTCCCCATCCGCCGGCATCATCTCTTTCTATGACCCTCCACAAACGCATGATGACACCCCTCCTCGCCGTCCTCACTTTCTCCGCCGCCTTCTCCTTCGCCGCCGAGGCGCCGGAAATGAAATCCATCCCCCTTCCCCGCTCCGGCGCCGAAAAGAAAATCATCGCCGTACTCCAGGATATGGCCCACAACGGGGGCACCTATCTCAGCGTCCCCAACCAGGATGCCCGCTGGCTGCGCTTTCTCACCGAATCCGCGGCCGCCAGACAAGTCGTCGAAATCGGCTCCTCCACCGGCTACTCCGGCCTCTGGTTCAGCCTCGCCCTACTCCGCACCGGCGGCCGTCTGACCACCATGGAATTGGACCCCGGCCGCGCCGCCACCGCGCGCAGCCACTTCTCCCGCGCCGGAGTGGATCACATTGTCACGCTCATCCAAGGCAATGCCCATGAAGAACTCCGCAAATGGAAGGGTCCCATCGACGTGGTCTTCATCGATGCCGAAAAAACCGGCTACGTCGACTACCTCAACACCGTGCTCCCCTTCGTCCGCCCGGGAGGCTTCATCCTCGCCCACAACATCGACATGACGCCGGACTACGTCAAGGCCGTCGCCGCCAATCCCGACCTCGAAACCGTCTACTACATGGAAGGAGCCTCCCTCGGCATCTCGAGAAAAAACCGCTGACGCGCATCCCCGCCTCCTCGACTAGAATGGAGCCATGTTCCTCCGGCGCGCCTTCCTCCAGGGAAAGTTCGGTTTCCCCATCCTCGCAGCCTGGTTCGGACAACCCGCTGCCGCCGCCAAGCCGCGGCGCGATTTCTTCGCCGAACTCAAACTCCGTCCCTTTATCAACGCCGCCGAGCCGTTCACTACCCTCAGCGGTTCGCTGATGCCGCCTGAGGTCGCCGAAGCCTGGCAATACGCCGTCTCGCGCTACGTGCGGCTCGATGAGTTGCAGGATGCGGTCGGCAAGCGCATCGCCGCGCTCATCGGCTGCGAAGCGGCCATGGTCACCTCCGGCGCAGCCTCTGCTCTCACCCTCGCCACCGCCGCCTGTCTCACCGGCCTGGACCGTCAGAAAATCCGCCGCCTTCCCGACACCACTGGCATGAAGAACGAGGTCATCATCCAGAAATCGCATCGCTACGGTTATGACCACGCCGTCCGAAACTGCGGCATCCGCTATGTCGAAATCGAGTCCGCTCAGGAACTGGAACACGCAATCGGTCCGCAAACCGCAATGCTCCACTTCTTCAACACCAATGAGCCCGTGGGCCGCATCAAACTCCCCGAATTCGCCGCCCTCGGGAAACGCCACGGCATCCCCGTTCTCAACGATATCGCCGCGGATGTCCCGCCTTTGTCCAATTTTTCCCGCTCCATCACACTCGGCTGCGATCTCGTCGCCGTCTCCGGCGGCAAGGGATTGCGCGGTCCGCAGAGTTGCGGCCTGCTCTACGGCAATGCCGAACTCATCAAGGCGGCGCGATGGAACGGCCCTCCCAACAGCGACGCCATCGGACGCGGGCAGAAGGTCAATAAGGAAGAGATGCTCGCCATGATGGTCACGCTCGAACTCTACTTCCGCCGCGACCACGAAGCGGATTGGCGCGAATGGGAACGCCGGGTCAACGTCCTGCGCGAAGCCGTGTCCACCGTCCCGGGCGTTGCCTGCGAAATGTTCGTACCGGAAATCCACTACCGCTGTCCCCACCTCCGCCTGCGGTGGGATCAGCAAGCTTCCGGCCTCACCGCCGCCGCCGCCATCGAGCGCCTGCGCGACGGCGATCCCTCCATTGAAGTCCGGCCCAACAGCGGCAATGGTCTGGAACTGAGCGTCTGGATGCTCGAACCCGGAGAGGTCGGCATTGTCGCCCGCCGGTTGCGTGAAGTCTTGAAGACCTGATCCGCCCCAATCCGGGGACTATGGCTTCTCTTCGAATCGAATCGTAAGCGTCGCCAGCGTATTTGCCCGCGTCAGCGCTTTGCCTCCGCTGACGTCCTGCAAGAAGAACACCATGCCGTCGCTCACCCACGTACCCGTCTGTGCCGACCCGCGGCCGTCTCCCGCGGCGAACAGGCTCCCATCGGGCTTCCCTACCCTTACCTCCACACTATCCACACCGGGTACGTTCCAACTGATGGTGGTTACCCTCGGCGCATTCCCGCCTGACGGAATCGGGTTGGGATACGCCGCGAACGATCGCTCTACCGCCGGACACGGCGCGTTAAGCCCGGTCAGACACACGTTGTCATCGAACGTATTCGCGCCCTGTGCCGACAGGTTCAAAATGTCATAACCCTGCGGCGAAGGATTACTCACGGACACTTGTACCGCCGGGTTGCCCATCACCACATTCTTCCGGAACACATTCTTCTCAGTCCCCGCCACTAACCTGATCCCATTCACGTTCCCTACAATCGTGTTTTCTTCAACCACGTTCTCCTGTACTGCCGCGGCGATAAAGCCAATTCCAAAATTGTTGCCTGGAGCCACATAACCATTTCCACTGATCCGGTTCGCACGGAGCCGGTTCTGGCGGCTGCCACCGTTCAGTCATATGCCTCCGCAAGGATTCGTCATGTGCCCGTTGCGAACCGAGACGTTCCCCTCCAACTCATACCCGGAACTTGCGTTCAAGTAAAACCCGGCAAAACAGGTTGTCGAAGCGGTGACGTCCGTGATCTTGCCGCCGCTGCTGTTGTTCAGCCGGATCCCGAAGCCGCGCATCTGCCGGACCACTCCCGGTCCGCGGATGATTGCTCCATTCTGTCCATTGACGTCAATCCCGATTTCCGTACCGACACCCCCGCCCGAGCAGGCGGTCTCCGCATCAGCCAGTCCGGTGATGGCATAGCCGTCCAGGTCGAGAGTAATGTGAGGCGCGCCGAAAGCGATGCAGGGCGCGCTCTCCACCGCACACGTCACATCCCCTACCAGAACGCTGTTTTCCGTGATCGTCAACGTCGTGGTAATTGTGCCTCCGATTTCCTTAGCCGGACCGGTCTGTGAAAACCAGACCAGGCTCACTCCGAGCCGCCACAGTCTTCTATCGAGTTTCATGCCCGTTGCTACCTTTCTCAGCAATCCTGATCTGTCCAACTTTGTATTCCACTGTTTCCCCGCTCCCCATGATCAGCCCTTGCAACAGGAGTTGCGTCCCCGGTTCCATCACCCCGGTACCCTCCCGAAGCCGCACGGGAATTCGATTCCTTCCCGCCACCAGCACCATCTTCCCGTCCCGCCCCGCTTCCAAATGCCCCCGCGCTTCCATCCGCATTCGCAGAACGTGGACCTTCAGCGGTTCCAGAACTCCCTCAATATCCTTTACCGAGAACCGCGCATCAGGCTTGTAATGAAGCGTGATCGTCTCCTTCGCCAGGCTGATGGTCACGTTCCCAATGCCTTCCATCCGCCGGAATTGGACCTCGCTCACCGCCGCGCACACGCCGCATGAGATACCGCTGGTCAAAATCTCCACCATGTCCACCTGCGCGAGTCCGGCGCCCTGTACGATTGCCAGCATCGCTGCTGTCATCAATGATTTCGCGATACGCATACCCCCTCACCGGTAACGAAACCAAAGAAAGACCCACGTTCCCGCCACCATTGCATTGACGCCCAAACTGATCGCCAGCATTGCCCGGATGCTCCAGGACCGCATACTGCGGGCCCGGCCGCGCACCAGCCATATCTCATACAGGAGAGCGAGCAGGGCCAAGGCGAAAAACACAGGCTGCAAGCGCTCCAGCCAGTAGAAGCACGCGGCCCCAACCATCGAAAACAGGCCAAGTCCTGCCAGGACTTGCGGTAACACTCATCAGCTCGGCGCAAGTAGAGCCGCGAATATCGACACTCCCCCCGCCCGTCTCGGATCTATGTGAAAACTCCGTCCCATAACACTCTGCCTTTAGCACCGTTCTTACGAGACGGATTGTCCCTCTATAGAGAAAATGTAAGCCGGTTTCATAGATGTTCTTCTATGCGGCAGATGCGTAAACGGCGTGCAGCGACTGCAAACGCCATCCCGGCACGGTTGTACTCCCCCCACCGGGATGTCACCCTACGGCGCCATTGGGTTTCAGGGAACATGGCCGAGAGCTTCGGCCATGAGAAACAGTGTTACTTGAGCCCGGAGTGTAACTTAGAAATAACTCGAAGTCAATCACAATTTCACTCTGCGCTGTAAGTATACCTTTCGATCCTGTATCTCATGCGTGACGAACCCGCCCTAGGACTTACTTCCCCTCCCGCGCCGCCTCGTACATCGCCACCACGTTCTCCGTCGGCGTATTCGCCTGCAAATTATGACACGGAGCCACCACGTACCCCCGCGCACCCGCGAAGATGGACAGGTTCTCCCGCACCTCCCGCCGCACATCGTCCACGCTCCCGAACGGCAGCGTCCGCTGATTGTCCACCGCCCCGTGAAACACAATCCTGTCCCCGAAATCCCGCGCCAAACCCTCCCGGTCCATGCCCTTGCACCGCCACTGAATCGGATTCAGCAGATCGATCCCCATCTCGATCAACTCTCCCAGCATCGGACGCATGGCGCCGTCGTCATGATGAAACACCTTCACTCCATACGAGTGCACCAGTTCGATCATCTTCAAAATATGCGGCCTTAGAAACCGCCGGAACATGCGCGGACTCATGAGCAGCGATTCCTGCGTTCCCAGATCTTCCGCCACATACGAGAACAGAAGCCGGTCGCCTGCCACGTCCAGTATCCGCTTCGTCAGCGCCCGGTCGATCTCCCCGATGCGCGAAAGAATCGCATCGGCAATCTCCGGATTCATCGCCAGATCTTCCAGCGCCTGCTCCATCCCCCGCAGCCGGCAGTAAAGGTAGAATATCTCGCACCCGCCGGCCAGTTGCGGATACTCCCGCCATTCGTCGCTTTGCGCCCGCAGTCCGGAAACGTCCCACTCCTCCGGGTCGGGCCAATCGAAGCCTTCCACATCGGCCACGCATTCCGCCCCGGCAAGCGGATGCGCCACAGCCTCCTCGTAATACCCCAACCCGTCCGCATAAGGCACCAGCCGCGTCCCGATGTGCCACACGCTGAAGAATGACTGCAAGTGCCAGGTCTGCTCCGTCGCCCGCGGATGATAGGGTGTCAACTGCACCAGTTTGTCCACACCCAGCCTCTCCCACAGCGCGCGATCACTGCCGCATCCGAGGTCCGTCTTCAACCGGTCCGTGATTTCCGCCGTTCCCCAGTAATCGCAAGCCGGGCGGTCCGGCTTCGATCCGCCCATCGTCGCTTCCCATCGTTCCCGCGGGGTCATCATGTCGTCGCGAGACCATTGTCCCGCATCTCGAGCCGGCGGCGGCTACCTCGGTCCCGCTCCCAGCCAGCCGAGAATCGTGTCCGTCCCCGCGTAGGCAAGCTCCTCATAGCGGTCCGGCTTCCACCAACCCTGGATCGTACGCACTTCGCCCACCGTGTTCGCCTTCATCATGCGGATAAGCCGCCGCGCATTGTCGAGCAGCGCCTGCAAGGCCTGGCCGTACATCTTCGCCAGTTGCTGGTTGTTCTGCTGCACCGCCTTATCGTAGTTTGCCTTCGTCGTGTTGTAATTGGCCCGATACCCCGCCCCCTGAGCGTTCGTTTGGAACCACTGGATCACCGCGCTCTCGCTCTGAAATCCCTTCATGTATTCATCGATGAGGTCGATCTCCGCCTGCGAGAACGAACTCGAAGAGTTCGTGAACGTCCAGCCTACATCGCGCTTGAAGAACATCTTGCGGTTCTCGCTCAGATGGATCTCCGCGCCCATCCCGGCCCCTCCGTCCACCGTCGAGTAAGTCTCTCCCGTGATGCCCACGATGATGCCGACGTGCCCGGCGAACGCCCCCTGCCCGCGCATCAGAAACTTGTGCACGCCGTCGCCGTCAATCAGATAAATGTCGCCAAGCTCCAGGCGCGGCCGCACGTCTTCATGGTTTTCATCGAACCCGCCCTTGAACTCCACCCGGTCGGAGCGCTCCACCGTAACCACCGGGTTCGTCACTTCCTTCCAAATGCCGTCCTTCTTCACGGAACTCGTCTTCACCGACGGCACCCCCAGTTCCACGTTCATCCCGAGCGGCGTATTCACCGTCGGAACACGCTGGCCGATCATCTTCGCTCCCGCCGCATGATAAATGGCGCGCGCCGTCATGATGCAGGTCGTACCCCCGGATCCCGTCACCTTCACCGCTCCCTCCGAGGTCTTCTTGTCGAAGTAGCCGCCCAGCGAATAGAGACACGTGAGTTCGTCGTTCTTCGGACCCATCCCGGCGTGCGCCCGCGCGATCGCCGCTACTCGGGGCCGGATGCCGCTCAATGAGATCGTCAGAAACTCGGGATAGAAGATGTACTTCGTCGAGTTCTCCTTCAGCTTCCCGTTGATCTCCGCGCAGCCAAGCATCGCCTTGCGCAGTTTGTGCAGGAAGGGGTTCACCTTGTAAGCCCCCGCATCCCCCGGCATCAGATACTTGCTCCCCGGAACCACCGCAAACATCCCCGCCGCAAGCACGTTGATCGCGCGGCAATCGCTCTCCTTGCCGCTTCGCAACATGGTCTTGAACGAATCCCGCATATCCGGATCCGATGCGCTGGCCGCTACTTTCACCAGATACTTCCGTATTTCGTCCTCTGTCGAGTTCGAGATGATCTTCTCCCGGATTTCCTCAGCTACCGTTTCCACTGCCGTTGGCATATTCGCTGCTCCTCATCTCGTCATGCGCAAGTAAGCGCGCATTCCTGTCATCGCCCTCCGATAAAAGGCGAAAATGCCGGCAGTCTAAGGTGTTACCCTCAAAGAAGCCCCCATCCTCAAAGGAGATGCACCGATGACGAAATCTGCTTTGCTGGTTGTCACAGCCCTCGCCTGCGCCACCCTCTCCACCATCGTATGGGCTCAGGGAAAGAAAAAACCGCTGAGTCCCCCCGCGGAGACCTCTGTAACCATCGATGGCAAGACACTCTCCATCAGGTATTCCGCCCCTTCCATCCGCGGCAGAAAAATCTTCGGCGACGGCGGAGTCGTGAGCCACGATTCCACCTACCCCGTCTGGCGCGCCGGAGCCAACGCCGCCACCTCGTTTCACACCGATGCCGATCTCAATATCGGCGGCCTCTCCGTCCCGAAAGGCGACTACACCCTGTTCGTCCTCGTGAACGCCGACCCCTGGCAGTTGATCATCAACAAACAGACGGGACAGTGGGGCCTGGCCTATAAACAGGATATGGACCTCGGCCGCGTCAGAATGACCATGGCCAAGCCGCCCTCCCCCATCGAAACCTATAAGATGACCCTGTCCAGCGCCGGCGGAAAGTCCGGCAAACTGCAACTCGAATGGGAGAACGTCATCGCCTCGGTTCCCATCACCGTGAAATAACGAAACCGAAACAACCCAGTGCGCGCTGCACCCAAACGGCCAATGGTGTGCGTTTTCGGGCAGCCCCCTTGCCGGCCTCACTCACGCCGCCTGTCTCCTCACACCTCTAAGTGCCCTCCTATCTATAACGAGCGCCTTCTCCCCGCGCACGGAGCCCAACTCGACCTGATGGTCCCCCGCTTGCACTTCTTCCTTTTGTCCGCAAGATTCCGGCTGCTCGCACACCCGGGGTCTGTGATTTTCATAGGAGGTTGATGTGACACAAACAGTTTCTTCCAAGGCCGCCGAGCAGGAGGATCCTCGTTACCTGTCGCCTGCGCAGCTTGCTCAGTTCGGCGTGTCGAGGTTGAATCGGTACGGCATTCTGCTTCAGTGCATGATGTGTGGAACAAGTTGGTCCCCGAAGCTCAGCGCGGACGGATCCCTCCCGTCCGGCTATTGGCAATGTCCCAATAAGTGCAATTGGTAGCGGAGGCTCACACGCTGGGCGTGCCTGCCCGGGCATGGCGCGCCCGCTCCTGCTCGCGTCAGCGCCTCCAGCGCAAGCCAGTCACAACGTAACCGCCCACAGATACATGGCCGCATATGCCCGGAACGGCCGCCACCTCTCCGCCATCCGCAATAACTCCGCCGCATTCCTCGCGCCGCTCGCCCGCAGCAGCCCCAGGTCCGTCGCCGGAAATGCATCCGCATCCCTTCCCAGCCGGACTGCCAGGTACTCCACCGTCCACGCTCCCACACCCGGTATCGCGGCCAGGCCCGCCGCCGTCTCCGCCCAGCGAGCCCCATCAAGCCGCAGCCTCCCGCCCGCCGCCGCTTCCGCCAGCGCGCGCAGGCTTCGCACGCGCCCGCCCGTGAGCCCCAATCCACTCAGATCCGCTGCCGCCACCTTCCCTGTCTCCACCCCGCCGCAGCGCGCCGCCACGCGCCCCATCAGCGTATGCGCTGCCTTCACGCTCACCTGCTGCCCCAACACCACCCGCACGCACAGTTCGAACGGCTCCCAACAGCCCGGAATCCGCAGCCCCGGCGCCTTTTTCACTCGCGGCCTGAGAACCGGGCACTGCTCCAACACCCGCCGCACCGCTGCCGGATCACAGCCGGCGTCAAACATCCGGCTGGCCCGAGCGGCGGCTGCCGCACAGGACACCAAAAGCTCGCCCGCCCGGTACCCCACCGTCACCACTCCCTCCCCGGTCCGCCGCCGGTACACACCCTCTCCAATCTCCTCAACTCCAGGCGTACACCGCCATGACAAGTAAGCAAGCGCCCGGTCCCATGCGTACGGCTCCCTCACCGCGATCACTTCGCGTTGTGAAAAATGATCCCCAGCGTCCACCGCTCCCCCTCCGTCACCGGACTCACTCCGTGCCGCACATTCACCTTGTAATATCCCCGTTTGCCTTGCGCCGGCCGGTGCCGCGTCGCGATCACCAGCGCATCCCCCTGCCCCGGCCGCAGCGCCCGCCCCATCGCCTGCGCCCGCGGTGCCTGCTCCACCAGCAGAAACTCCCCTCCCTGGTAATCCCGCCCCGGCTCGGAAAGAAAACATACCACCTGAAACGGAAAAGCGATCTCCCCGTAAAGATCCTGGTGCAGGCAGTTGTAATCCCCCGCGCGATATCGCAGCAGCAGCGGCGTCGGGCGCGTCTGCCCATGCAAACGGCACTCCTCCAGCAGTTCATCGAGATCCAGCGGGAACCCGCGCAACCCGAGCATTTCTGCCCACTCGTTCGCAACCGCCGCCAGCCGCGAATACAGGGCATACCGCAAATCCTGCACGAGCCGCGGCAGCGGATCCCGGAAGTACTGATACTCCCCCCGCCCGAACCGGTATTGCGCCATGTCGATGCGGCTGCGAAACAGCTCCCTTTCATACAATCCGGCTACCCATTCGCATTCCTCCCGCGACAGCAGCCCCGGCAGCGCCGTGTATCCCTGCTGAGCCAGCTCCATTGATGCATCTTCGCCCCAGGCGATCTTCATACTGCTTCCCAGTCTGCACAACTCCCGCCCCGTTCCGCCATCCGTTTCTTGCGCCGGAATTTATGGCCCCTCGCATGCATCCAAACTGGCAGAGGAGGAAATCTCCATGATCACTCCGCGTTTACAAGAATTCCTCGATGAAGAAAAGGCCATCTATACTCACGACACCCACCGGATCACCTACACCGCGAAGGACCTCGCGGAAGCCGACCACATCCCGCCCTGGGAAGTGGCCAAGACCGTAGTGTTCGTTGGCGATGGCGCATTCGCCATAGCCGTTCTCCCGGCTAGCGAGCGGATCGATCTCGAAACGCTCCGCCACCAGCTCGGCCTCCGCACCGTTCGCCTCGCCAGCGAAGAGGAACTCGCCAAGCTCTTCCCTGACGTCGAACTCGGAGCCATGCCGCCTTTCGGCAACCTCTACAACAATCTCCCGGTCTACGTGGATTCCACGCTCGCCGCCGAAGAAAACATCGCCTTCAACGCAGGCACCCATCGCGACGTCGTGCACATGAAGTTCAAGGACTTCAAGCACTTCGTCCACCCCATCGTTCTCTCGTTCGCATTTCCTGCGTAATCGGCGCAATGCGCCAAAGCGCGCACCATTGTTCGGGGTGTTTTGGCGCTTCTCTTGCCTCGGCGCCGCCAAGAAGCATTGGCGGCCCGAGTGCCAATTGTCGCCCCGCCGACCATTCCTCTCTCCGTGAAAGCCCGTCTGATCTGACGCCCATCAGGCAGCCCAGCCATTTAGGAGGAAGCCTCGGCGGGCCTGGCAGCGTCTCTGCTCATCCGCAATCCTCATTCACGTCGTGTTCTTAGCTGCGCCTGCGAGCGGGCGGGACCCCGCCGGCATCCCCCAGGACGTTTGCCCTGGACGGCATCATCTCGCAAGGACCTTGCACGGCTTCGCTCCCGGCTCGACAAGGAGGGAAGATCGCCATCCGCCGGGGGGAGTTTCGACGTCCCCGGCGCTCACGCGATGGAACGAACCGCTCCTCCACCAGGTGGCGAACCCGAGCCACCCGCCGGGAGGACTACGGACGTCCCCGGCGCTCACGCGGCGGAACGGCAAGCTCCTCCGCCGGGTGACTCAGCCCAAGCCCGGAAGATCCATGGGCTTCAACCAGTATAATGTTAGAGAATCACGAGAGTCGGGGGATAATCCGTACCGATATCGCTCCGTCCGCCCAGCTTGGAACCAGTGGTCCCAAAGTAACGGCGAAGGATCGTGGAACGTTTATGAAGATTCCCTGGTGCCGGCGGCGGCTGCTCGTGCGTAGACAGTTGGACCGGTGGTTTCTCGACTTGCCGGATGCCATCCTGCGCCACATGACTGGAAGGGGTGATTGGCCGCCATATTCCCTCCGTTCCTTCGTGGGAGGGGCCAACAGCTTTGGCGATGTCGGCACGACATTCCTCGATGAATTTTGGCGGCTCGGATTGCTTCGCCGGGGCACGCGGATCCTCGATGTAGGCTGCGGTTGTGGCCGCATTGCACGCGCGCTGGCGGCGGATCAGCGGTTGAAGGAACTCGGAATCTTCTACACGGGAATGGATGTAGATCGTGACAACATTGGCTGGTGCCGGAGTCATATTGCGCGGTCAAATGATCACTTCAGCTTTTACCACGCGGATTGCTACAATCCCACATACAATCCACAGGGCTCCACCGCCGCAGACGCCTATGCCTTCCCCCACCCTGACTCCTCATGCGACGTCATTCTCTTAACCTCCGTTCTGACACATCTGCTGGAGCAGGATTTATCCAATTACCTCGCCGAAGCCGCCAGAGTGCTTGCTCCAGGCGGTGTGATTTATGCGTCGATGTTTCTCTATGAATCGCTGGATGACGCGGCCCCGGGGGCGGCCAGACACGGAATCCCATTCCCGTTCCGGCACGGCAATTGCGCCGTTAATTGTGAGGAATACCCCACCAATGCCGTCGCATACAGCGAGGCTTACCTGAGAACTCTCCTTGCGCGGTTAGGTCTGGAAACGATCGGTCCGGTCATGTACGGCCTTCAGGACATCGTGATCCTCGGCAAAGCACCAGGAACGTGGGCTGAATCAGAACCCGAACGGGGATGGCACGCACTGGAAGACGGATGCTTTCGGTGGACCGAGCGAACTTTTGCCGTACGCCTCCGTGGACCCGTCATCCGGAAACCGGTCCTGCGGTTCCGCTTCTACTTGCCGGGCGTTCTCATAGAAGACCACGGGCCGTTACGCCTGAGCGCGGCCGTGAAAGGGCTACCCTTGCGATCAGTTGTGTATGACACCCCCGGGGAGCAGCTATATGTCACCGAAATTCCGGAAGAGGCACGGACAGAGGAAACCATCGTGATTGACTTCGAACTCGACAAAGCCCGCCCGCCCTCTCCCTCCGATTGGCGGGAACTCGGGCTTGTCGTCAGCTTCCACGAGTCCTCCGGTCGGTTACGGCGCCCTCTCGAGCCCTTCCTCCTCAGCCAGGAGTAACGCTGACGGCACTCATCCAAAATGACCGTTGACGGCTAGCTGCGAGGATGCTCGGCGTCTCCCGCCAGTTCCTCGTGAACCTGCTCGAACGCGACGAGATCCCTTACCACATGGTGGGCACGCACCGGCGAATTTACGTCCGCGACCTGCTGGCTTACAAG
Source organism: Bryobacterales bacterium (assembly GCA_020847975.1). Taxonomy (GTDB): domain Bacteria; phylum Acidobacteriota; class Terriglobia; order Bryobacterales; family Bryobacteraceae; genus CADEFT01. The sequence continues at coordinate 38,665 of JADLBD010000290.1, forward strand.
GCCAAGCGGGACTCCAAGCGCCGCCAGGTTCTGGACGAGTTGACGCGCGCGGAGGCCGAAGAGGGTCTCTACGATCTGGAACCGCCGGATGATCGCGCTGAGTAATCAGTACGTCGCAGTTCTCGACACCTGTGTGCTGGCACCGATGCCGCTCTGTGACACGCTATTGCTAAATCACCCAAGCGCCTTCTTCACCACTTCGCCGCTCACGTCCGTCAGCCGGAAATGGCGCCCCTGATACTTGAACGTCAGCCGCTTATGATCAATGCCGAGCGTGTGCAGAATGGTCGCCTGGAGGTCATGCACGTGCACGCCGTCCGAGACGATGTTGTAGCAGAAGTCGTCCGTCTCCCCTAGCGTCAGCCCCCGCTTCATTCCGCCGCCGGCCAGCCACATCGTGAAACACCGTCCGTGATGGTCGCGCCCGTAGTTGGCCTCGGTGAGCTTGCCCTGGCAGTAAACCGTGCGCCCGAACTCGCCGCCCCATACGATCAGCGTCTGATCAAGCAACCCGCGCTGCTTCAAGTCCGCCACCAGGGCCGCCGACGCCTGGTCAGTCCCCTTGCACTGCAGCGCCAGATCACGCGGCAGATCGTTATGCTGGTCCCACCCACGGTGATACAACTGCACGAAGCGCACGCCCCGCTCCACTAACCTTCTTGCCAGCAGACAGTTCGCCGCATAAGTTCCAGGCTTGCGCGAATCCGGGCCGTACAGCTCGAACGTGCTCGACTGCTCCTTCGACAGATCCATCAACTCCGGCACCGACGTCTGCATCCGGTACGCCATCTCGTATTGCGAGATCCGGGTCTCAATCTCCGGATCGTGGAACGCATTCTCCCGGATCTGGTTGATCTTCCCGATCACATCCAGCATGCTGCGCCGCGTATCCTGCGAGATTCCCGGCGGATTATCCAGATACAGCACCGGCTCGGTGCCGCCCCGGAACCGCACGCCCTGGTGATTCGAGGGCAGGAAGCCGTTCCCCCAAAGCCTCGAAAACAACGGCTGATCCACATTCAGCGCATTCGCCTGCGACAGCATCACCACGAACGCCGGCAGGTTCTCGTTCTCACTTCCCAGCCCGTAGCTCACCCAAGCCCCCATGCTGGGCCGCCCCGGCTGCTGGCTGCCGCTCTGAATGAACGTGATCGCCGGATCGTGATTGATGGCGTCCGTATTCACCGTCCGGATAATGGTCAAGTCATCGGCCACCTTCGCCATGTGCGGCAGCAGTTCGCTCATCCACGCCCCGCATTGTCCCTGCTGCGCGAAACGGAACATCGACGACGCCACCGGCAGCGTCGCCTGGCCCGAGGTCATCCCCGTAATCCGCTGCCCCATGCGTACGCTCGCCGGCAGTTCCGTTCCCTGGAGATTCTTGAGCCCGGGCTTCGGATCGAACAGATCCATCTGCGAAGGCCCGCCCGATTGATGCAGGTAGATCACATGCTTCGCCGTCGGCGGAAAATGCGGTAGCCCGTTCAGCGTGCGCGCCGATGCGGGCTCGCCCATCAACGCCGCCAGCGCCGCCGTCCCCAATCCCGTGCTCGCCAGTCCGAAAAAATGGCGGCGTGTCAATGCAAGCTTCAATTCGTCATAGGGCTTCATCGCCGGTTACTCCTTCGTAATCACCTCGTCCAGATTCAGAATGGCGCTGGTCACGGTGGTCCACGCCGCCAGTTCCGCCGCATTGCCGCTTGCTTTTGATTCACCCACCCCGAGAAGTTTCTTCGCCTCCTCCGGATTCCGCTGGAAGGTTTCCTCTTCTTTCTTTGCCAGCCCCGCCAGCAGCTTTACTTCCTGCGAACTCGGCGTTCGCGCCGCCGCCATCTCGAACGCCGTCCGGATCCGCGATGCCGCATCCCGCTTCCCTTGCGCAATCACTTTTTCCGCCAGCACGCGCGCCGCTTCGATATACGTCGGATCATTCATCAACACCAGCGCTTGCAGCGGCGTATTCGTCCGTGAACGCCGCGCGATGCACTTCTCCCGGTCCGGCGCATCAAAAGTCGAAAGCTGCGCCGGCGGCACCGTGCGCTTCCAGAACGTATACATGCTGCGCCGGTAGAGATCCTTCCCGTGGCTCGGCGTATACGTCTGGGCGCTGAACACATCTCCGTACGCCAGTTCTTCCCACAAACCCGCCGGCTGGTACGGAAACACGCTCTTCCCGCCGATCTGCTCATTCAACAGCCCGCTCGCCGCCAGCGCATTGTCGCGCACGAACTCCGCCGCCAGCCGGAATCGCGACATCCGCGCCAGCAGCTTGTTCTGCGGGTCGCGCTCCATCAGCTCCGGCGTCGCCTTCGAACTCTGCCGGTAGGTCGCGCTCATCACAATCAGCTTCTGCATCGCTTTCACGTCCCAGTGCGTGCCGATGAACTCCGTCGCCAGCCAGTCGAGCAGTTGCGGATGCGTCGGCGGCGAGCCCTGCGATCCGAAATCCTCCGCCGTCTCCACAATCCCGTGCCCAAAATAGATCTGCCAGAACCGGTTCACCGCCACGCGCGACGTCAGCGGATGCGAAGGATCAATCAGCCATTCCGCCAGCCCCAGCCTGTTCGCCGGAGCCCCATGCGGTAGCGGAGGCAGACTCGCCGGCACCCCCGGAGTCACCTTCTCCCCATGATTACGATAGTCACCGCGGCCCAGAACGAACGTGTCCCGAGCCTTCGGCAACTCGTCCATCACCATCACCGTCGTGATCTGCTTGTCCAGCTTCTCCTTGCCCGCCCGCAAGTCCTTCAGTTCCGCCCACGCCTTGCGTTCCTCCTGTGGCGCTGCGTACGTCAGGTAATAATCGTGAACCCGTTCCTTCTGCTCCTTTGACCATTTCCCTTCCGGTCCGTTCAGTATGCCCCGCACCGGCGCATCCACAGCCAGTTGCCGCGCTTCGTCCGCTTCGAGAACCCGGTTGTAAAACCGCACATCATCGAGCTGGGAACGCAGCGGTTTGTCGATCGCCTTGTTCCCCGTGCTCCACGGCGCGCTGTTCCCCACTGTTCCGCTCAACTTGTCCGCAACCACGTTCAACTCCGCCGGAGCACCATCCAGATACACGCGCACACCGGACGCCTTTCCGGATCCGTCATAGCTCACCACCACCTGCGTCCATTCGCTCTGCACTACATATTTCTTCGTGCTCACTTCCGCGGTTCCCTGCCCCACCAGCCGCACGTGCAGGTGCGCGCCCCGCTTCAAATCGCCGATCGACACCGCCTCATCCGTACGAATCAGCACCCCTCTTCCATCCGCCACTTTGTGCAAAATCGCCTGCTCCAGCTTGTTGTTCAGCCGGAACCAGAAAGCCGCGCTGAACCGCTCGCCCTGCGCGGCGGCCCAATCCACCTGCGTCTCGCCATCAAAGGCAACAGCCTGCCCCGCGGCCCCGCTCGAGAACGTCGGATTCCCCGCCGCCACCCTCGCCGGTTTGTAGTGACCGCTCGTATCGGAAAAACTCCCGTCCAATTCGAAATGCGCCACCGTGTCCGTCGGCCCATACGATGGCTCCGCGCTCCGGAGCCACGCCTCCACCTGCTCCGCCACCTTCTTTTCTTCCAGCGCCTTCTCCCGCGCTGCAATCGCCGTCTCGAGTTCCTTCATCCGCGCCGCCTGCACGTCATCCGGCAGCGGCAGCACCGGCTGCGCATTGCCCGCCCGCCCGTCCAAACCCTTCTCATCTATGTTGTGGAAGAAGGCGAAGAAGCGGTAGAAATCGCGCTGGCTGATGGGATCGTACTTGTGGTCATGGCACCGCGCGCAGCCCATCGTCATACCCATCCACGTCACCGATGTCGCCTCGACACGGTCCACGTTGTACTCCACCATGTACTCTTCCGGAATCGCCCCGCCTTCGAAATTGATCATGTGGTTGCGGTTGAACCCCGTCGCCAGAATCTGCTCCCGCGTCGGCTGGGGAAGCAGATCCCCGGCCAGTTGCCACAACGTGAACTTGTCATACGGCATGTTCCTGTTGAACGCCTGAATCACCCAATCCCGCCACGGCCACATGTCCCGATGGCTGTCAATGTGATACCCGTGCGTATCGGCGTACCGCGCCAGGTCGAGCCATTGCATCGCCATCCGTTCCCCATAGTGCGGCGACTCGAGCAGCCGGTCCACCTGCTTTTCGTATGCGTTCGGCGCCTTGTCCGCGAGAAACGCCCGCACCTCCGCCCGCGTCGGCGGCAAGCCCGTCAAATCGAGGCTCAACCGCCGCAACAACGTCACCTTGTCCGCCTCCGGCGAAGGCTTCAACCCCTCTTTGTCCAGCCGCGCCAGCACGAAGTTGTCTATCGGATTCCGCACCCAAGCCTTGTTCGAAACCTCCGGAATCGCCGGCCGGACCGGAGCCGTATACGCCCAATGCGTGTGCCACTCCGCCCCCTGGTCAATCCATTTCCCGATCAGTTCCACCTGCTCCTTCGTCAGCGTCTGCTCCGCCCCGGGCGGAGGCATCCGCCGCTTCACGTCCGCGTGGCTCACCCTCTGAAACAATTTGCTCTCGCCGCGTTTTCCCGCAACCACCACCCGCATCGCGCTGTCTTTCTGGTCCAGGCGCAGCCCCGCCATCCTGTGCTTCGAGTCCGGCCCGTGGCAGGCAAAACACTTGTCGGAAAGGATCGGCCGGATCTGACGGTTGAAGTCCACCTTGCCGCTCATGGCCGTCTGCGCGTACGTCAACACAGCGCCGGCAGACACGGCTAGCGGAAGCAGAAACGAACAGGTGAGTCCCATGAGAATACTACCTTTGTATCACCTCCCGGAAACAAATGCGGCCCCGTCTTCGTTCTAAGAACTATGAACTGGGCCCAGGATCTGCGATTCGCAACCCGTCTGCTGCGCAAACATCCGTGGTTTTCCGCCGCCATCGTCGTCATGCTGGCGCTGGGAATCGGTGTCAATACGACAATCTTCACTCTTGTAAACGCCGTCCTCTACAAGCCGCTCCCTTTCCCCGGCGGCGAGCGCCTCGTCGTCGTCCAGGGCCGGAACCTCGCGCGCGGCCGCGGAACGCAGCCCCTCTCCTACCCGGACTTCCGTGACTACCGCGCCGCCGCCAATTCCTTCGAGTTCTTCGAAGGCGTCATCCCTCAGCCAATGGACATCAGCGAGCGCGGCAACCCGCCCCAGCGCTACCGCGGCGCGCGCACGACGCCCGCCCTCTTCCGCATGATCCGCGTCCAGCCCGTCATTGGCCGCGGCTTCACGGAAGTGGACGGCAAACCCGGCGCCGCACCCGTCGCCCTGCTCGGATACGGCGTCTGGAAGGACCGCTATGGCCGCGACCCCCATATCATCGGCCGCACCGTCCGCATCAATGAAAAACCCGTCACCCTCATCGGCGTCATGCCCGAGGGCTTCAAGTTCCCCAACAACGAAGATGTCTGGCTCGCCCTCGTTCCCGACGCCCCCCTCGAAAAGCGCGACAACCTGCGTCTGCTCGCCATCGGCATGCTCAAACCAGCAGTCTCCATCTCGCAAGCCGCCGCCGAACTCTCCACCGTTTCCCGCCGCATCGCAAAGGAATTCCCCGGCGCCGGCAAAGATGCCGCCGTCACAGTGCAGACCTTCCAGCAAACCTTCAACGGAGGTCGCATCCGCCTCGTCTTCCTCCTTATGCTCGCAGCCGTGGGGTTCGTGCTGCTCATCGCCTGCGCCAACGTCGCCAACATGATGCTCAGCCGCGCCTTGACGCGAAGCCGCGAAATCTCCATCCGCGCCACGCTCGGAGCCGGCCGCTGGCACATCATCCGTCAACTGCTCATCGAAAGCGTCCTCCTTTCCGTTACCGGCGGCCTCCTCGGCCTTGCCATGGCCCACTCGGGAGTCAAGGCCTTCTCTCTCGCCGTCGCCGATGTCGGCAAGCCCTACTGGATCGATTTCACGATGGACTACCTGGTCTTCGCCTACTTCGCTGCCATCAGCGTCGCGGCAGGCATCCTCTTCGGTCTTGCCCCGGCGCTTCAGGCCTCGAAAACAGACGTCAACCAGACCCTCAAGGAAGGGGGCCGTACCGCGGGAACCCTTCGCGGCGGATGGCTCTCCGGAGCCCTCGTCGTTTTTCAGTTCTCGCTCGCGCTCGTCCTGCTCAGCGGAGCCGGCCTCATGATGCGCAGCTTCCTCGAACATCAAAGCGAATCCAGGTTCATCCCCGCGGACCGCATCCTCGCCGCCCGCCTGAACCTGCCCTCCGCCAGATACCCCAAACCCGAAGAGCGCCGCCGCTTCTTCGATCTCCTGCTGCCCCGGCTCAATGCCATTCCTGGCGCGAACTCAGTAGCGCTGGTCTCGAACCCCCCCGGCATGGGAGCCGCCGGCTGGACCTTTGAAGTCGAAGGCAATCCCAACACCGGAGACAAGAAGCACCCCTCCGCCGCCGGTGTGGTCGCCTCGCCCGGCTACTTTCAAACCGTGAACATCGCCTTGCTCCGCGGCCGCGACTTTAACCAAACCGACGGACTCCCCGGCAAGGAGGCGGCAATCGTTACCCAAACCTTCGCCTCCCGCTTTTGGCCCCACAACGACCCCATCGGCAAGCGCTTCCGCATCTGGGAGGATGACAAACCCAAAGCCTGGCTCACCATCGTCGGCGTAACACGCGACGTCCGCCAGAATAACCCGATTGACGGAGTAGAAGATCCGGTTATCTTTGTCCCATACCAGCAGGAAAGCTACTCCGGCATGACCCTGCTGCTGCGTACCCAGCCTGACGCCTCCGCGCTTGCCGCCCCGCTTCGAGCACAGGTGCAGTCCCTCGATGAAGACCTCCCCCTGTCCGGCGTCGAACTACTCTCCGAATCCATTCAACGCGACCGCTGGTATCTGCGCGTCTTCGGATCCCTGTTCCTCATCTTCGCCGCCATCGCCATGCTGATGGCCGCCGTCGGCATCTACGCCGTCATGAGCCAGGCCACCATCCGCCGCACACAGGAAATCGGCATCCGCATCGCTCTCGGAGCGGATATCCCGGATATCCTCCGGCTCGTCCTTGGCCGCGGCATGAAGCAACTCGCCCTCGGCATGGCGCTCGGCCTCGCAGCCGCCCTCGCCGCCTGCGGCCTCATGGCCAGCCTCCTCTTCCATGTCTCGCCGCGCGATCCCGTCACCTTTGCCGCCGTCGTAGCCGTACTTGCAGCCGCCGGCCTCCTCGCCTGCTGGCTCCCCGCACGCCGCGCCGCCGCGCTCCATCCCTTGAAAGCTCTCCATTACGAGTAAGTCCCCGCGCCGGCGGAAACCGGCGGAAGCTATCGCTTCCGTGGCCGCATCAAGAAAAATCCTGCGGTCTCTGCACGCCAAGCCCCCAGGGCCAAACCATGTGGCGTAAGCTCTGCGAGAACCCACATACACTTCGCCGGGCTGAACCGCAGCCTCGTCAGAACGTGTACTTCAACGCAAGCTGAATGCGACGCGGATCCTCAGCCTGCGTGATGGTCGCCGTCTCCGGAGCTCGCAGGTTCGAGTTCGGCTGCCCAAAATTCGGCGTATTGGTGAAATTGAACGACTCGAAGCGAAACTGCACCATGTGCCCTTCCCACGGCATCCGAAAGTGTTTCGACAGCACAAAATTGAACGTCTTGTTCCCCGGTCCGATCAGCACGTTCCGGCCAGCGTTGCCGATGATGCCCGGCGCACTGGCCACGAACGCCAGTTCGTCGAACCACTTGTCGATCGTCGGATTGCTCAGCTTCCCCGAAGTGATGCGATTGCCGCGGTTGCGTGTCCCGCTGTTTTGCGGATCGCCGGGGTAGCTCACATCGAAAGGAAACCCGGAGATCAGCGTCAGCCATCCACCCACCTGCCAGCCTCCCGCAACGGCATCCAGCCCCCCGTTCCAATTCGAGCCGAAGGCTCGCCCTTTCCCGAAAGGCAGCTCATACGTAAAGCTGGTCACGAAGTTGTGCCGCCGGTCCAGATCCGACAAACCCCGCTCGGCGGTCAGATCGTATTCGCTGGCGCGGCCCGAAGTGTTCTGGTTGAGATTCTCGTTCGACTGGTCAATATTCTTCGACCACGTGTAGGAGGCAACGAACGTGAGCCCCTTCGAAAAACGCTTTTCCGCTTTGGCGATCATGGCGTTGTAGTTCGCATTCGCGCCATCGTCGCGGAGGCTGACGCTGTTCCACTGCGGCCGTACTCGCCGCCGGACCTCCGGAATCGAAGGATCCGGGCCGCCGTTGTTGATGTTGCGGCTCGCGAAAAGGTGCGTGGACTTCGCGCCCTGATAGCCAATCTCGAACAAAATGTCGCCGAACTCCCGCTGCACGTCAAAAAACCACTGCGACACGTACTGGTTCACCAGGTTGTCCTTGGTCACGTTCACAGTAGTGTTGAAAACCGGCGCGGCCGCAGGCAGTTGAACAGGAACGAACCCGTTTCGCACTGTCGTGGACGGAGTCACGTTGTCAAACGTGGGCAGATTGACCTCAGTGAAATCCGGAGTCTGGTTCACGAAGCGCGAACTCTCGCTTTGCGTGTTGTCCGCCTCTCCATAAAAGATCCCAAAACCGCTGCGAATCACCGTCTTGTCGTTCAACTTGTAGGCCATGCCGAAGCGGGGCCCGAAATTATTCTTATCCTGCACGCACCCGCAGTCACGAGGGCCCGCCGGTCGAACGAACGTCTCGTAGCGCGGATCGGTCCGCGCCACGTTGAATTCCGTCATATACCGGCTCACGCCTCCGCGCCCCACGGGAACCCCATAGGGAAAATAACCCGGATTGAACAGTTCCCAACGCACCCCCGCATTGATGGTCAACCGCCGGCTGACCTTCCAATCATCCTGCACGTACAGTCCCCAATACGGGTTGTAAAGATCCTCGCCGTTCTGATTGCCCACCGTGGTCCCGCTGGCCCAGCCAAGCAGCATATCCGCCATGCCGTTGCCCGTGTTGGCCCGGCTCGAAGCCACGTTCGGCTGCTGCACGGTAAAGATCCCGTTGAAGGCGAACTGCCCCCGGCGGAATCGCGAGGCTTCCCGGAAAACCATGCTCCGCCGGTATTCCACACCCGTCTTGATAGAGTGATTACCCCGCTGCCACAGCAGGTTGTCATTGAATTGGGCGTTATCGAGGAAATTGGTGTTCGGCCAGAAACTCCGCGACCCGATTTCGTTATAGCCCGTGGGCGTGAACCGCGCCAGACCGTGATCCAGCCCGTCATTCATCGTATCGCCCGGAGCGCCTTTGATTCCGTATTTCTTGTTCAGGTTCTCCGTATCGAGAATATCGAAGCGCGTCGGAAAGTGTGTGAAGCCATAGCGCGCCTCGTTATAAATATTCGACGTGAACGAGTGCGTCCACGAACCCGCCCAGTTGTCCCCAGGCAGGTCGATGGTCTGCCCCAAACCGCCCCCCTGCGCCGAAAGCGGCAGCGGACCGTTTTGCAGCTTGTTGTCCCGGCGAATGCTCCACCGCCCCCAGATCCTGTCGCGTTCGCTGATGTTGTGATCCACCTTGATGTCGAATTGATCCGACTTCTCACGGTCTGTAGGCGTAAAGAAAAAATTGTTGGGCAAAAATTCCCGCCCCGGCACATTAGGAGCCGGGTAGTTTGCAATGATCGGAACCACTACCGGATCAAACCGGCTGCTGGGAATCCGGTTCCCCGGGAACGCCTCCCGCGCGACGGCAGCGCCGCTCCCCGTCGTTGTCATAGGATCGAAGATCAGGTTTCTCCGCGGCCCCTCCTGCGACATGTCTCCGCTCTTGGCCAGTGTGCTCGGCACCGTGGACAGGAAACTCTGGCCCCGCCGTATGCGCGTCCCCTGGTAGCTGAAGAAGTAGAACGTCTTGTTCTTGATCACCGCCCCGCCCACCGTTCCTCCGAACTGGTTCTGCCGCAGCGTGGGCTTCTTCGCGCCGGAGCGATTCGCAAAAAAATTCGTCCCATCCAGCTTTTCATTGCGCAGAAATTCATAAAGCGATCCATGCACGTCGTTGGTGCCGGACTTGGTGGACACGATCACCTTGCCCCCCATGCGATATCCGTACTCCGCCGAGTTGTTGTTGGTCACCACCTTGAACTCACCCACGGCATCGACGGGAGGCTTTACCGCCTGCGCCTGGAAACCCAAGGGCCCCCCCGAGGCGCGCGAACTGTTGTCCACGCCGTCCAGCAGCACATTCGTCTGGAAGGCATGCTGGCCCAGAGCGATGAACCCGCCCTCCATCCCGTCCTCGCCGCCCGTGCGCGACCCTCGCCCTAAAGAATACGCGGGCAGCACGCCCACCGCAGTCTTCGCCAGCTCCAGGTAATTGCGCAGGTTCAGGGGCATCTCCACGATCCGCCTATTCGAGATGACCTGCCCCATGGTGGTCGTTTCCGAGTCCAGCAGGATCGCCGCCGCGGACACTTCCACGGTCTCCGCCACTGCGCCAATCTTCAGTTCAAAATCCACTCGTGCAATCTGGTCCACATCCAGCTTTAGGTTGTCCCGCGTAACCGGACTGAACCCCTCCTTTTCCGCGTTGATTCGATAGATGCCCTGCGGCAATAGCGGCGCCGTATATCGTCCGGTTTCATTGGTGCGCACGCTGGTGATAACCCCGGTAGCGAGGTTGGTAATCCGGATGGTCACATCCGGTACCGCGGCGTCTGTGGGATCGCTGGCTATACCCTGAAATCCCGAGTTCTGCGCATGGAGCAAGCTGATGCCAAACAACGCAAGAATAGTGATACATGTCTTGGAATACATTCCTTTCCCCCTTGGCGGAGAATTATAGATCACTCACACCGAACGCACAAGCGTCCGCTCTCCCCGCTGCCCCCCACTTGGCCTACAATCAAGACATCCACCGGATCTCATGATCCCAACAGGAGGCCAACCCCATGCCCCGCTTCTGCGTCCACTGCGGCGCCCCTCAAACTGAGGGCGCCTCGTTTTGCCAAAGCTGCGGAAAACCGCTGCAACCCCAGACCGCTCCCGTCCCCACCGCATCACCCGCCCCAGCCAAGCCAGGCAGCAGTTCCCTGCTCAAGTTCGTCCTCATCGCCTTCGCCGTGATTGCCCTCCTCGGGATGATCTCCGTCGCCGGAGTCATCTACGCCGGCTACCGCCTCAAGAACAAAGTCGAACAAAGCGCCAAAGACCACGGAATCAACCTCCACGACCTCGCCTCTTCCCCCAACAATACAGGCCGCCATCTGGATCCGTGCGCCCTCCTCACGAAGGAAGAAGCCGAACAGGTCCTCAAGACCCCCATCGTGCGCGCGGACCGCGCCGGTGAAGTGTGCAGCTACTACGCTAAACCCCTCTCCGCCGAAGAGCGCCAGGCCAACGTCCGGAAGGCCTTTGAAGAACTGCAAAAGAAGGCCCCCGCCGCGGATTCCCGTCCCGCCGAATCCACCAGCGAACAGGTCCGCGAGTCCGGCATCGGCGACCTCGCCCGCCAGATCGCCGGAGCAGCCAATGACGGCTCCGCGCCCCTCTTCACCGTCACCTACACCGAAAACGGCAAACAGCAGATCGCCGCCATGAAGATCGCCATCGGAGCCGTCGGAGGCAAACTCGCCTCCGAGTCCCTCGAGGAACTCCGCGGAATCGGCGATGAAGCCATCCTCGGCCCCATGGACAGCATGCTCGTCATCGAAAAGAACGGAGCCGGCGTCAGCATCGACATGCGCCAGCTCCCCAAAGCGAAACAACTCGCCATCGCAATGGCCCGCCGAATTGTCCCGAGAATGTAGTGGAACTCAGCTCCCCGCGACTGCCGGAGCCTGCTCCGCTACCTCGATAGGGTGCTTGTGCTTGCACTCCGGATTCGGGCACTGCGCCACCGGACCCGCCTTCAGCCACTTCTCGATCAGGTACTCGCCGCCGCATTCCGGACACTTCTCAGCCAGCGGTTTGCCCCACGCCACGAAGTCGCACTCCGGATACCGGTTGCACCCGTAAAACGTCTTGCCCCGCTTCGAGCGCCGTTCAATGATGTCCCCCTTGTGGCACTTCGGACACGTGACGCCGATCGTCTTCTGCTTCACGTACTTGCACGTAGGGTAGTTGCTGCACGCGGTGAACTCCCCGAAACGCCCGTATTTCAGCACCAAATGGTTCCCGCACACAGGACATTTCTCCTCGAGCGGGACATCCGCCTTCTTCTGCTCCGTATCGCCGATCCGTTTCGTCGTCTTGCAATCGGGATACCCCGAGCACGCATAGAAAGTGCCGAACCGCCCCTTCTTCAAAACCATCGGACGCCCGCAGTTCTCGCAGTACTCCTCGTCGCCCTGCTCGGTGAACCCCACCTTGTCGACATCCGGCAGGTCCACCGTTAGCTCGCGCGTGTTCGTGCATTCCGGATAGCCGGTGCAAGCAATGAAGCTGCCGTGACGGCCCCACTTGATCACCATCGGCTTGCCGCACTTGTCGCAAACCAGGTCCGTCGGCTTCTCCATGCGCTTGATATCGGTCATGTTCCGCTCGGCGTGTTCCAAATCCTTTTGGAACTTGCCGTAGAACTCCGTCAGCGCTTCCCGCCAGTCGATCTTGCCTTCCTCGATCTCGTCCAGTTCCTCTTCCATCCGCGCCGTGTAGCGGACGTCGAAGATGTCGTCGAAACTCTCCACCAGCAGGTCCGTCACCACCATCCCGAGTTCGGTTGGAACGAAGCGGCCCCCTTCCTTCTTCACGTACTCCCGTTCCTGGATCGTCGAAAGAATCGAGGCGTATGTCGACGGCCGGCCCACCCCGTCCGATTCCAGTTCCTTCACCAGCGTCGCTTCGTTGAACCGCGGCGGCGGCTCCGTGAAATGCTGCTCCGACTCGATCGAGCGGAACTTCAGCGTCTCCCCGGTCTCCACCTGCGGCAACCGGTTCTTCAGTTCCTCGTCCTCGTCGTCCTTCTGGTCCTTCCCCTCTTCATATACGGCGAGGAAGCCGTCAAACTTGGGAACGCTCCCGGTGGCGCGGAACAGATAGCGGTTGCCGTCACTGCCCGCGGCGTTCACCTCAATGGTCGTCTGATCAAATACCGCCGGCATCATCTGCGAGGCCACAAACCGCATCCAGATCAGCCGGTAAAGCTTCCACTCGTCTTCGGCCAGCAGCCCTTGCAGTTCTTCCGGCGCGCGGTTGGCGTATGTGGGCCGGATCGCCTCGTGGGCGTCCTGCGCATCCTTCTTACTCCGATAGAAGTTCGGCGACGAAGGAAGGTACTGCGTCCCGTAGCGTTTCCCGATCGCCTCCCGCACTTCCGTCAGCGCTTCAGCCGAGACTCGCGTCGAGTCCGTACGCATGTAGGTGATCAGACCCACCGAACCCTCGCCCGGCAGTTCAATCCCCTCATAGAGCCGCTGCGCCAGCATCATCGTCCGCTTCACCGAAAACCGCAGCTTCCGCGCCGCCTCCTGCTGAAGTGTGGACGTGATGAAAGGAGGAACCGCATTGCGCTTCTTCTCCTTCGTCACCACCGAATCCACAACGTAAGCCGCGCTGCCCAGAGCCGAAACAATCGCATCCGCTTCGCTCTGGCTCGGAATCTCCACGTTGCCGTCGTTGCGTTTGACAAGGCGCGTATGCAGAACCGGCGGCTTCTTCGCGTTGAGCTGGACGTCGATCGTCCAGTACTCTTCCTTCTGGAATGCGCGGATGACGCGCTCCCGCTCCACAATCAGCCGCAGGGCTACCGTTTGGACACGCCCCGCGGACAGCCCGCGCCGCACTTTGTCCCACAACAGCGGGCTGATCTTATAACCCACCAGCCGGTCCAGTACACGCCGCGCCTGCTGCGCGTTCACCAGGTTCGCGTTCACCTCCGTCGGCTTCTCGAACGCCCGCTGGATCGCCCCGGGAGTGATCTCGTTGAACCGCACCCGGTAGATGGCCGGCCCGTTCTTCGCCCGCGCCTCCAACTCCTCGCGCAGGTGATAGCAGATCGCCTCCCCTTCCCTGTCCGGGTCAGCCGCCAAATATACGCTCTCGGCGCCCTTGGCTGCCGCCTTCAACTCTCCAATGAGCTTCTTCTTCCCTTCAATGACGATGTACTTTGGTTCGAAGTCGCGATCCGTGGCGACCGCGAGATCGTTTTTGGGCAGGTCTTTGATGTGGCCCAGTGAGGCCTTCACCACAAAGTCCTTACCAAGATATTTGCCAATCGTTTTCGCCTTCGTCGGCGACTCAACGATGACCAGAGATTTAGCCATAACTACCTAATGAAAAATGCCTCTTACCAGACCTTTATAAATTGCTTCCCAGCAAGCTGCCGGACCAGCCCGAGCATTTCGAGCTCGAAGAGAGCCGCAATCAGCTCCGACGATGAATACTGTGGCAGATTTTCCAATATAACGTCAACGTGCTGCGGCTCGTCCACCGCCAGCAATCCCAGCAGCGAACGCCCCGCCGCCGATTCCACTTCCGGCGTAAGACTCTGCTGTTCAGCAACTTGCCGCCCTCCCTTGGCCTCCTGTAGCTGCCGCCGGTCCCCCGCGGAAAGTTCGCTCAGAACATCTTCCGCCTCCTGCACCAGCTTGGCCCCCTGTTTGATTAAAAGATTAGGACTCCAACTCATTTTCGACGTGATGTTCCCCGGCACCGCGAACAATTCCCTCCCCTGCTCCACCGCCAATCGCGCCGTGATCGCCGACCCCGAATACTTCGCCCCCTCCACCACCAGTATCCCCACCCCCAGACCGCTCACAATCCGGTTCCGGATCGGAAAGTTCTGCGGATATGCCGGCGTGCCCATCGGAAACTCCGATACCACCAGACCCTTGCTCGCGATCTCCTCCGCCAGCTTGCGGTTCTCCGCCGGATACACCAGGTCCACCCCGCATCCCAGCACAGCTACCGTGCTCCCGCCAACCTCCAGGGCCGCTTTATGGGCTGCCGTGTCAATCCCCCTCGCCATCCCGCTCACCACCGTCAAGCCCGCCATCGCAAGATCCCGCGCTAATCGATCGCTGGCCGCCGAACCGTACGCCGTCGGTCGCCGCGTCCCCACAATCCCGATCATGAGGCTGTCTAACAATTCGATGCGCCCGCGGCAGAAAAGAAGCGGAGGCGGGTCAAAGATCGAACGCAGCCGCTTCGGGTAGCGCGTATCGAGCAGCGGAATCATCACCGCCCCGCTCTGCTTCATCTTCTGCTGCTGCGTCGCCGCGTCCTCGAATGTGCACCCGCTCAGGATGCTCTGCGCCGTTGCCGTAGCCAGCCCCATCGACTCGAGTTCCGAGAGACTCGCGCGAAAAACCTCGCGCGGGCCTTGGAACTGCCCGATCAGTTGCCCGGCCTTCCGGCTGCCGAGTCCTGGAACCAGTTGCAGCGCAAGCCAGTAGAGTTGCTCGTCTTGGGTAGTCTGGGTAGCGGACATAAACAGGGAGTGGCCCGGAGAATGCCGGAATCTCACCACACCTCTCCGGAAACACCTCCCCGGGAACGGCCTTCAGTGCGCCGGCTGGAACGATGATATCAATTGCTCGAATCTCTGCTCGTTGGCCGCTACCGTCTTTGCCGGACCCGTGAACTTCACAAACACCGTCCCTCCCGAACCCTCGACAATCGCCGCCAGCAGCCGGTATCCGTCCTTCACCGTCCTCGAGGCAGCCATCGGTCCGCCCATGCCCGAATACTCCCCGGAAATGTCCAGCGTCGTCACCGGCAAATGATGAACCGTGCGTTTGCGCACCCTTCCTTCGGCCGGACCACCCGCGGCCGTCCGGAATTGGCCTTTCCATCGCGCAAGATTCGCTTCCACGCTTCCGCCTTGCCCCTCGCCGAAGAAATACACCACACATTCGCCAGGCGCGGCATCGTGGCCCGCTCCCGAAACCAAATAGGTCGCCGCCCGCATCGGCCGTGAGCCTTCGTTTTTCCAACCCGCCGGGGCTGTCCACTGCAGCCTTGCCACCGATTCGGCCGCCAGCGCCGCGCAGAAACAGAACACAAGAATTCCCGCACGTCTCATACCCCCCACTGTAGCAGGGCAATTAGCCCTGCCATGCGAAGAACAGTTATCTTCAGAAGGGAATCTGCCATGCCGAATTATCTCCTCCTTCTCCTACTTTTCCTGATGCTCCCGCCTGCCTACCCGGCCGAGTACCACGTCGCAACCAACGGCAGCGATGCCAACACCGGCGCCCGTCAATCGCCCCTTCGCACCATCTCCGCCGCGGCGCGTCTGGCCCAACCGGGAGATACCATCACCGTCCACGCGGGCGTCTACCGCGAGCGGATCACACCCCCTCGTGGAGGAGCCTCCGAAACCAACCGCATCACCTACCAGGCCGCCCCCGGCGAGGAAGTCTGGATCAAAGGTTCCGAGGCCGCGCCCGGCTGGAAGCCCTACCGCGGCGACGTCTGGGTCCTCACTCTGCCGAAGTCCTTCTTCAAGGGCTACAACCCCTACACGGATCGCATCGCCGGAGACTGGTTCACGGACAGAGGCCGCGCGCACCACACCGGAGAGGTCTACCTCAACGGCAAGGCGCTGCTCGAAGCCGCGACCCTCGAACGCACCCTACGCCCCGAACCCTTCCCCGACGCGCGCGACCAGGAAGCTTCCACCTGGGTCTGGTTCACCACGAGCGACGAAAACTCCACCACCATTTACGCCAACTTCCATGGCAAAGACCCGAACAGGGAAACCGTCGAAATCAACGTCCGCGACAGCGTCTTCTATCCCGATCACCCCGGAATCAACTACCTCACCGTCCGCGGCTTCCACATGAGCCATGCCGCCACCCAATGGGCCGCCCCCACTGCCGAACAAATCGGCCTCATCGGAACCCACTGGAGCAAAGGCTGGATCATCGAAAACAACATCATCAGTGACTCCAAGTGCTCCTGCGTCACCCTCGGCAAAGACCGCGCCACCGGCCATAACGTCTGGATGCACAATCCGAAAAAAGACGGCGCCACCCATTACAACGAAGTAATCCTGCGTGCCCTCTCATCGGGCTGGTCCCGCGAAAACATCGGCTCCCACATCGTCCGCAACAACACCATCTTCAACTGCGAACAGGCGGGAATCGCCGGCAGCATGGGAGCCATCTTCAGCCGTATCACCGCCAACCACATCTATAACATCTGGGCCAAACGCCAGTTCACGGGAGCCGAGATGGCCGGCATCAAGCTCCACGGAGCCATCGATGTCCTCATTGCGAACAACCGCATCCACAACGCCGGCCGCGGCATGTGGATGGACTGGATGGCCCAGGGAACCCGCATCAGTTCCAACCTCCTCTACGACAACACCACCGACGATCTCTTCGTCGAAGTCAACCACGGCCCCTTCCTCGTCGACAACAACATCTTCCTCTCCCCCGTCAGCCTCCTCGACATGTCGGAAGGAGGAGCCTACGCCCACAACCTCTTCGGCGGCAGACTCGTGAGCCGCCCCGAACTCAGACGCTGGACGCCCTACCACCGGCCCCACTCCACTGCCCTCGCCGGAGTCACCCTCACCAACGGCGGCGATGACCGCTTCTACAACAACATCTTTATCGGCCACCCCGTCAAACCCGCCCTCCGCGCCGCGGACGACCTTTCCATGTCCGGCTATGGCCTCTGGATCTACAACCCTTGCGCCTACCCCTCTACCGCCGCGGGCAATGTCTACGTGAACGGAGCCCTGCCCTACATGTCCGAACTGAACCCCCTCCATCTGAGCAACGCGCCCGAACCCGGGATCGAGGAGACGGGAAACGAAGTCCACCTCCGATTCCCAATCGATCCGGCCCTTGGCAAGGCTGCTACCCAACCGGTTACCACCACCCTCCTCGGCACAACCGTCATCGCCGAGACCGGCTACACCGATTCGAACGCCAAACCGCTCGTAATCAACATAGACTATTTCGGAAAACCAAGAGACACAGGAAAACCCTTCCCGGGACCCTTCGCCTCGCCGCTCGCCAACCCGGCAATCCGCGTCTGGTGAAGCCGCCCAACCCCCTTCAAAGTAGGATAGGCCTCCGGCCTGTCCACGATGGATTCTCGATGAAGGCGTGGCGCATGTGTCGTTGAACCCTCCGGTACAGCGAACGACAGCTTAGCTGATCCCAGTTGCGAGCGTGCGACCTGATGGCCAACAAACTCCGCGCGAACCCCCAGTCACACCCTCCAAAAAAAATCTCGCGTTGAACCCAAAAGACTTACACCCGCAACCACCAAACAGCCCCAACCCGCCATGCTACCTTCACACCAGCATGGAAGACACGCGCTACGCCACCCTCAGCCCCGCCCAGGCTCAGGTCGCCCTCTCCCTCGCCTCGGGAGCCTCCCTTTCCCACGTCGCCAAATCCTCCGGGGTTGGCCGCACCACCGTCTACACCTGGCTCAAAGAAAACCCCGCCTTCTCCTCCGCCGTCGACTACGCCAAAGCTGAATACGTCGCCACTCTCCGCGACCGCATCCGCGACCTCTCCGCCAAAGCCATCAACACCCTCGACTCCCTCCTCGACGATCCCTCCGTCCACGCCTCCGTTCGCCTCAAAGCCGCCCTCGCCGTCC
>JADLBD010000291.1 GCA_020847975.1 Bryobacterales bacterium
CAACACCACTCCCGCAGCATCTCTCCTTACTTACTCCATTCGACCGGCACTCAAATGTGCCCGTACAATAACGCCCGATACCATTTTTTTCACGCGATCTGGGAATTTTGCGCCGGAAAGTAGCTAGTGCCCCGGTGTCGTGCGCAAGCATCGCCTCCGCCGCCTTCTGCTGCTCCAAACGCAGTTCTCCCGTGAATACAAGCTCGATTCGTTGGCCAGGATTGCGCTCGTCCCGTACTGCCGGCTTGATCCCGAGATCGGCGAACAACTGCCGCACATCGTCCAGGCAGCCTCGGGGAAGGCCGATATGATGCGGGTGTTCTTGAGCGCAGGAGATCACTCGCGGTTTCTCGTAGGTGGGCAGCCGCATGGCTTGCGCCTTGTAGAACTCCGGATTCTGAAAGGCGGCGATGCGGAGCAGGCGATTTCGCAGAGCGGGCGGCAGATCCTCTCTGGGGATATAGATCTCGTTCCCCAGCACGACTTCCAGGCTGCGCGGCAATTCGCCTGCGATCGGTGGATCTCTCCGGCGGCGCGATGGCGGCGTCGTCCAGGGCTCGGGCTCATCTTCCTCGGCGAGCGGAAACCGGACGCCAACCACATTCCCCGTGCGCTCGGCGTTGCGTACGAGATCCTCGACTTGCTCACGGCCAATCTTCCCAACCGAGGAGAGAAACGCCCATTGATCGACGTGCGGATTGAAAGCGTCATCGAGGAACACGCTGTTGCCCCGCTCACGCGTCTGCTTCTGCAGGGGCAGGGCGATCAGGTTACCGAATCCGCCCTGAGGCAGGGTGTCCTGGTTGGGAAAGAAGCGGTCGTACGAGTCCAAGCCGACGTCGGGGCGGCGCTCCATTGTTGCTGTGAGAATCAGCGATCCGAGTTTGCGGGCCAGGGCGGCCGGAAGGGCCTCTTCAAAGAAAAGCCAGACGTGTGCGCCGGATCCCGAGCGCGAACGCTCCAGAGCGCAAGGCAGATTCCTGCTCCGGCACGTTTCGACGAAGGCGGCGGCATCTTCGCGCCAAGCCTCCTTGTCGAAATCGGCCGCAAGGAAGAGACACGTCTCGTCCTGGAGCATCGGGTAGACGCCGGCGACGAAGGGTTGTCCGGCGCCATCGCGACCCGAAAGGTGCCACCGGATCACGTCATCGGTGACGGTCAGGAAGCGGCGGTGCGGGCAATCTGCGCACTTGATCCGCGGTTTCTCGCAGATGCCGGGGACCCATTCGTTCCCGCATGCCGGCACATATCCGGATTTCCCTGTCCGCCGGCTTTCGAAGCGGCGCGGATAGACGTCGTCGCGTCCCCGGAAAAGTGCGCGAAACAGCGCGATCTTGGCATCCGGTGAAGACCGGCAGTCCACGGATTCCATCCAGCGTCAGGCTATTGTACTCCGGCTGGCACACGGATTGCTCTTTCATTTCTGAGGAAGCGCCATGTCGCGGTCGCGGGTTGCTGTATTGAAGACTACCCCGGGGACTGTAGTGGAAGACTACAAGCGGCTGATGCGCATGTCGGAGTATCGGGGCTTTCTGCCGCGGGACAAAGAGACCGCGCTGAAGATCAACATCAGTTGGCATTATTTCTATCCCGCCTGTTCCACGACACCGTGGCAGTTGGATGGGGTGATCGGGGCGCTGCTCGAGGATGGGTACGCGAAAGATCGCATCTACGGTTGCCACAACCGGACCGTGGTCGTGAGTGCGCGGCGGGGGGAAGTGGCCAACAAACAGAAGCAGGTGGTGGTGGACAAATACGGGCTGCGGAATGTGCACCTGTATGAGCACGGCGAGGAGTGGATCCGCTACACGCCGAAAACGAAGATGCGGGTGCTCGATAAGGTGTATCCGGAAGGCATCCGCATCCCAAAGCGCCTGGTGGGAGCGAATGTCCTGCACCTGCCCACGATGAAGACGCACGTTTTCACGCGGATCAGCGGGGCGATGAAGAATGCGTTCGGGGGCCTGCTGTTCGAGAAGCGGCACTGGACGCATGGGGTGATCCACGAAGCGCTGGTGGACCTGCTGGCGATTCAGAAGGAGATCCACACGGGGATTTTCGCGGTGATGGATGGAACGTTCGCCGGCGACGGGGCGGGACCGCGGTGCATGGAACCGCACGTGAAGAGCTACATTCTCTCGAGCGGGGACATGGTGGCTATCGACGCCGTGGCGGCGAAGATGATGGGGTTCGATCCTTTGTCCATTCCCTTTATCCGCATGGCCCACGAACAGGAGTTGGGTTGTGGAGATCCGCGGGAGATCGAAGTCTCAGGCGAGGATATCGCAAACGTCAATTTTCACTTTCGGGTTCGGGATACGCTGGCGAGCCACGGACAGAAGGCAATCTACTGGGGTCCGCTGCAACCGCTGGAGCGCCTGCTGCTGCGCACGGTGATTGCACCGTGGTCATATGCGGCTTCGTATCTCTATCACGACGTCTACTGGTACAACTGCGTTGGGAGGCAGAGAGTGAAGCAGGCGATGGAGACGGAGTGGGGGAAACTGTTCGCCGCCTACTGAGAGCGGGGCGGGTGTGCGCTAGAATGGGCAAGTCTGTTCCCGATGCGATCCACGCACATGAAATTTCTGGCGGTGTCCGTATTTTGGGCACACGGGATTGCGACCTGTGAGCCGGTTGTGGACTCGCTGTCCAATGGCATCCCGGCGAGACCGCTTCACGCGCTGACTGGATCGGAGTTCGCCAAGGCCATCGCAACGTTGAGCCGCGAGGATCGCGAGCAGGCGATCCTCCAGCAAGTCCTCGAAGGGAACCTGCCTGGATTTTTGCGAAAGCTGGTTCCGGTGCGGTTGGAGCAGGCGGGGCGAGCGGCGGCGGCAACCATTTTCGTGATGCCGGAGTACCTGGCGATTGGCTCGAACCGCGATTTTCTGCGGATTCCCATGAATCTGCACACGGCAGTCGCCATCGCCAACCGGTTCGGGTTCCTGCTGCCGACGAAGAAGATGGTGGACGCAATTTATGCGCAGTCGCGCTATCACCTGACGCCGAAGCCCATGCCGGCGGGGCCTCAAATGACCTCGAGCGATTACTACTGGCGGCACAACCAGGTGATCGAGGCGCAATACAAGGCCGAGGGAATTTCCGAAGGCGCGCTGGTTTCGGGGCAGAAGAAAGATGTCGTGGTGACGGTACGGCTGCTGCGGCATCCGGGGCAGATCGCCATCTATGGGTGGCATCGCGCTCCGGGAGCGCCGATCCAGCCGTTGAGCACGGTGCATGGCGCGGGCTACGCGGATTACAGCCACGGAATCCGGCTGGTAAGCGCGATGGCGCTGGTAAACGGCAGGCTGCGGCCGGTATCGGAGATTCTGGCGGATGCGCGGCTTGCGGGAGCGGTTACGGAAGAAGCGCCTGTTCGCGGACTGCTGCGTGTGCTGGGCCTGCACGCCGATGAAGAGTCCGAAAATTATTCCAGGCTCTTGCAGCAGCGGAATCCGAGATGATAGTTGGCGTGGCTGTGCGAATCGAGAACGCGGCTCCCGTGCCAGTAGGGAGCGCGCCAGCGGCACCAATCCTCATGGGCGCGATAGGTGTCGAAGATGAACCAACTGCCTTTCATTTCCGTATAGCCTAGCTCGCGGCTGCCGAGGCTCGCCATCTGAGCTTTGTTGAGAGGCAGGTTCATGTGCTCTGCGGCGTTGCCGTTGAGGTCATACACCTGGAGCGGGCTGTGGCAATTGGGGAAGAATCCGGCGGGGAAGGTGTTCGAGCCGCACGCCGTCCACCCGCCGCCCTGGCATCCCGGGGTTTTGGAACTCGAGGCGGCGCAGACTCCGTTTTGATAGGCAGGGCCGTAGCTCCAGGCCTTGTCGCGGCTGTGCGCCTGATTGTGGGCGATGCGCATGCGCTCGACCGCGGCGGCGGGGCTGACTCCGATGGCGAGATCGAAGCGGTAATCCGGAGGTTCCAGCCTTCCGGCGCAGGCGCCCTCCCATTCGTGGGCGTCGCAGAGGCGTTTCCCCATGGCCCAACAGATTTGGGCAGCCTCTCGCGCACGCACCCAAACCACGGGATAGGCGCAGGGGATGTCCGGGAACTCGAACTGATCGATGCAGGCTTTGGCATCTTCCGGAGTCTGGGTGGACGGATTGTAGAGGGGGGCCATGTACTTGGCGCGGCAGATCTTCTCGAAACGGGGATTGCCGTAGGAGATGGAGAGCCGGCGCGCCTTGGCGAGGCAATCTTCCGGGGCGGCCGGATGGCGGGCGATGGCGGGATTTCCCTGCCCTATAAATCCGGACCTCAGGAAAATCCCACGGATGTCCTGCATCTGCGCGTCCGAAAGCAGGTGGACGCGCTGCAATTGCTGGAACAGCGTTTCGTTCTGCTGCTGGAGCGCCGTTGATTGGGCGAGCAGAGCGGCGGGCGTCAGGAGGGCAAGCATGCGCCCGAGTCTCATGGCGTTTGCTCCTTTCGGCCGCGCCGGGTGACGTAGAAGAAGTCCCGGTTGTCGGGATATCCGGCGAAGCGCGGGACAAGTTCGCCGGAAGACGTTTTTTCCACGGCAGCCATTCCTTTGACGAGATGATCGAGGAAAAGCTGTCCACCGGAGCGGCGGTAGACGGCAAGGTAAGTGTGCTCGAGGGCGTTCATATCGAGCAGCATGGCGTAATCGGCGCGGTAGGCCTGAAAGACACGGGCCATGGCGGAGGGCGTTGCGTCGGAGAAGACGGCGTAAAGAAAGAATCGTTTGCCGCCGCTGGTTTGGAGAGCGGCTCCGGCGCGAAGCGTTCGCAGTTTCGAATCCTGCGAGCCTGACCAGTTGCCGGGGCCCCAGCGGGCGACGAGCGGGCCGGGAATGCCGCGGCGGGCGGCGTTGTCGAATTCGATCAAGGAAACACCGTTCTGGAGGGCGTAGCGGATTCGCGGCAGCAGTTGGTTGTCGGCGTCCGTCCATGTCTTCATGGCGAAGGAGCCGTTGTCGAGGATGAAGATGGTGGCGAGGCCGGGCTGGAGTTTACTGAACACCACCCCGTTTTCGAGAGAGCCGTAGTGGGAGCCATGGTTGCGGAGAGCGAGTTCGCCGTATTTGAAAGCGCCATGGGCGCGCTTGAATCCGGCGGTGAAGGCGGCCGCTGTCTTGGGTACGGCTTCAGGGCTGATGAGGCCGGTGGAAACAAGAGGAGCGATGGAGCCGATGCCGTCGGGCCCTGGCAACTTCGGGTCCTTCATCTGCGGCAGCATGTGGTCTGACCAGCCGACGCGGGGATGTGCGGTTCCGCGAGAGTAGGCGAAGTCAAAACGGTCGAGATCGAAGGCAATGAGGTAGCAAAGGGCGGAGGCTTCCACGTTATCCAGATGGTTGACGGTGGTGCGGTAGCTCGAAAGGATCGCGGGGTCGAGGAGATCGGGTTGGAGGAGGCCGGCGAAGATCCCAGGGTTCGCGAGGGCCGGATACCATGCCCCCGGGCGCATGCCGCCGCCGGCGGGATTCTCGACGACGATGCCCAGATTGCCGGGAGACAGCAGGCGGTCCTTGAATTTCGGATCGACGAGAGCGGGGAGCGGGGAGCCGGGTGCGGCATCCGGCAGGGGGCTCGCGGCGGGTTCGAGTTTTCCTGTCTCGCGATGCATGCCGCCGAGGAGGATGTGGCCGATGGAGATGAGTTTCTCCCCGCCCCAGACACGCTCGCGAAGGAACTCGGTGGCGGCTTCGAGCGTGGTGCGGTTTCCCGTAGCCGGATTGCGCAGGTAAATTTTTCCACCGCACAGTGGCGCATAGATTCGCGACGAGGCTTTGGCTTGATCGAGGGCCGTGGGGAACAACTCGCAGGGGTATGTCTTGCCTGCTTCGAGGACGAGAATGCCCAAGGGAAATTTCTCATCGAGGAGGAGCTTTCGGACCCGCGGTTCGGGATTCTCGATGTGGTAGGCGGATTCCGTGGCGGCGTCGTTCCATTTCAGGCGAAGCAGGTGCCAGACATTGATTGCCGGATTGAGGTTGACCAGGGTCGCGGCGCCCTCCCTGCCGGCGGCGGTACGGATGAATATGGAACTGGACTGGCGGAAGGGCTGCAAATCGAGTATGGTTTTCGTTTCCGGCGGGGACGCGAAGGTCAGGAGGGGGAAAAAGAGAGTGGGGGAAATGATTCGGGCAACTGGCCGCGTTGGAGAGGCGGCTCGCATGGAAACTGCTCCACGAGAATGAAGAGCAGTTTTGACGCCATCACGGGACCGCCTGGGATGGCGGAAGACGAACCGTGCAGGATTACGCGATTGGGAAATTGCGCGCAGGGTGAGCGCCAAATGCCCCGCAAATTCCGGAATTGCGGTAGCCAGGGGGGTAGACTGGTGGTATGAAACGAACTGCGAGCGCTAAATGGGCCGGCGATCTGAAAGCCGGCGTTGGGACCATTTCGACGGCAAGTGGAACGCTGGCCGCGACGCCCTATTCCTTCCACACCCGATTCGAGAATGGGAAGGGAACCAATCCGGAGGAGTTGCTGGCCGCAGCGCACGCCGGATGCTTCACCATGGCACTCTCGCTACAGCTTTCCCAAGCGGGATTCACCGCGGAGAGTCTGGAGACCACATGCACCATCACTTTGGAGCAGAAGGAAGGAGCCTTCGCAATTACGCAGAGTCACCTGGAGTTGAAGGCGAAAGTGCCCGGGGCCTCGCCTGAGGCCTTCGAGAAAGCTACGCAGGCAGCGAAGACGGGGTGCCCGGTTTCGAAGCTGTACAACACGAACATTACGCTGCACGCCATTTTGCAATGAGGCGGACCGCGAGTTCCTGCCCGCCGCATAAGGCCCAGGTTACCGGGAGACTGCGACAATGACACGCCGCAACTCTCCGCGGATCAGTTTGCGAGTGGTCCGGCCGCGTTCCGCCATCGCCGCAATATTCTTGTCTGGAGCCGCCTTCCTGGCAAGTTCGCTGTAGCGCGCTGGGGCCAGAGCGCTAGCCAGATCGGGAAAGACCTGCGTGGTGTAGGCATCGTAGGTTCTGTTCTCCCCGATGGGGAGGCGGACGGCGAACAACGACCAGCGCTTTATTCCACCATCTTTGATGCGCTGTGCGTGCAGCGGGCGGTAATCGTCCCGTTCCATGTTGTAATAATCCGCGGCGCGGCCCTCGGCAATCTTCATGTAGTCGATGCGGATGAGGTCGCCTTCGCGGATTGGCTCAGTGCCTTCGGTGGCCAGATTCTGCGAGAGCACTTGGCCTACTCTGGCGCGTAACGCCCTGGCCTTGTGCATGTATTCGTCGTAGCTCATGCCCAAAGCTTTGCGGACAACGGGATCGAAACTGGCTGGAGGCGCGGGCGCCCCATTACTAAGGATGCTGAGAACGAAGTTCGCTCTCGGTTCCGGATTGCCGCCAAAGGTGACTTCGGTGACAATGATTCCGCGGATTGCCTGATTCTCGCGGATCAGCGCTTCGAAAAGTTTGCGGGATTGATTCTTCGTGAAATCCACGTAGGCTTGGCGTTGGGCATCCTCGACGTGGTAGAAAGTGGAACTCGAGAAGACCGGCGTGGTTTGCTGGCTGAGCGCCGCGCTCGAGCATAACACCGCCGCCGATAACAAATTAAGTTGTGACCTCATTGTGCCTCCCAGTTTGCCGGATCACTTAGCCGGCGTAACCATGTCTTCGATTACTGACAGCTCGCGCCGCGCCAGATCCCGTAACTTGGACAGGCCGGCCATTGTTTCCTGATAGTTCTTCCCGGTGTGCACATTGCTGAACATGGACCGGGTATTCCTGGGTTTGAAGGTTGCTTCCCAGTTGGGAAAGATATCCACACTTAAAGCCGCATACTTCAAGTCAGTTCCGCCGGGCAATACAGCGACATTCATCACCCAGCCGGACATGCTGCCTTCCTTGATCCATTGCTCAGCCATGGGCCGCCAGACTTCGCGTTCAAACTTCGCGTACTCCTGTAAGTTGTGTACCTTCATGAAGTTCGTGTAGAGGTAGTTACCCTTTTGCGGCCGTCCGGTAAAGATCGCCTGGCGCCAGATCTCGGTGGACACAAGACGGCTGAGTTGGTCCCTTTTGGCAAAGTAATCGACTGGGTTCAGCCCCACCTTTTGCAGGGCTGCGCCCGCGGCCTCCCGGCTCATCGGAGCCACGGGTGTACCAACGTGAGAAGTGATACTGACGTAATCACAGCGGGCATCCGCCCCCGCCGGGATAACAGTACGCAGCAGCACCCAGGCGGCAATCTCACCGCTATCCGCGCGCGCCTGCATGAATTTGTGCGTCTCCTCCCGCAGGAACTGACGGTATTCGGCTCCCTTTCCTCGAGTTACCTTGATGCAGTTGATCGTCTCGAAAATCGGCGGTCTCTGCTGTTGTTGCGCACAAAGTGAAACTGCCGCCCAGACGGCGGCAGTAAGTAGACGGATCGCCGCGTGGTTCATGGTGGAACCTCCCAGTTATCGATGTACAGAATGTTCTGCAAGTATACACGGCACTCCGCAATTGCGCCAGTTATTTTTTTGTTATTTTTTTGTGCAGATTGATGGAGTGCCCGGACGCCATCTTTGATATCACGATCCGTGTTACGGCGCTTCGCTTCCGCGCAGCTTCGAAGCAGCTTCGCGTAAGTAGCCGATGATCTTTGCGCGCTCCTCGGCATTCTCGAGGCGGAAGGCCATGTCGTTGCCTGGCGCCACCTGCTCGGGATCGGCAAGCCAGCGGTCGAGATTCTTCGCGTTCCAGATGAGATTGGATGACCGAAGAGCATCCGAATAAGAGAATCCGGCCACGGAGCCTGCGCGGCGTTCGAAGACGCCGGCGAGGCGAGGGCCGGATTTTTCATGGTCCAGGGCGTGACAGCCCGAACATCGCCGTTCGAAGAGGGCACGACCGCCGTCCGCGGACCCGGGGGTCGATGCGGCGCGGGTGAGCAAGGCTCCCAATGCCAGCCCACACACTGCGGAAACAATTACGTGGCGTGTCATCACGAGTTATTCCTGCGCCGCCAGCGAGGCGTCGACAACGGCCAGTTGACTCCGGCCGCTGACGAAACTCACGTCCGTAATCCCGAGTACAGAGCGAAGCCGATCTGCCGGAACCTTCATCGGACCGGCAGAGGGAGCCTTTCCAGGCGCGGGCTGTGGGAACGCGGTAGACATAGCCGTATGGAAGGTAACGTTCCCTTCCACCTTCTGCATCGCCTGGTGGATGTGGCCATTGAGAACGGTGATGCTGCTGAAGCGCTTCAGCAGCGAGAGGACCTGCTCGCTGTCCGCCGTGGCCCACCCCCAGTTGGGGTAGACGGCCCAAAGCGGAATGTGGGCGAAAATGACCAGAGGGGTGTCCGAACCAAGGCGACGGACGTCTTTCTCAAGCCAGGCGATCTGTTCCGGCCCGACTTTGCCAAGGCCCTCGAGTTGCACTACATTGTTGAGACCGGCGAAATGAACACCCTTGTGATCGAAGCTGTACCAGCCTGAACCGCTGGTTTTCTTTCCGAAACGCTCGAGGTAGCGTTTGCCGTCGTCTCCGGTGAAGTCGTGCTCGCCGGGAACGTAGAAGACCTGGCGCTGGCGGAGTCCCGTAAGGATCTGCTCCACGGTGTCGAACTCCTCGGGCTTGGCCAGATGCGTGAGGTCTCCAGTGTGGATGAGGAAGTCGGGTTGACGGTCAAGCGAGTTGATCTTGCCGATGGCAGCCTGCAATGTTGCGTTGACATCGGGATTGGCGGGTTTGTTGAAGCCGATGTGGCTGTCGCTGATCTGGACAAAGGTGAACCCGGAGGAGGGACTCTTTTCACTGGCTTCGAGAATGCGCGAGGAGAGAACGCCTCCCTCCAGGCTCCAGACAATGCCTGTTCCTATCCATTGCATGCATTTCAAAAAGCCCCTCCGATCGGGAGACAGGGGTAAAGTATCTTGCATATTCTTCCTTTCCAATTTGTTATTTGTTTGTGGAGTTACTCAGTGGATGCCGAAGCGGCCGGCCACGGCGGCAGCGACTTTTCGTCCGAGTTCCAGGCCGCGATCGACGTCGATGGGATAGTGAATTCCCGCGTAGAAGGTGGAGAGTCCAGCCTCGTTTGCGCGCGCGGTGAACGCGTCCGTCTGGTCCGGAAAAATGGCGGAGAGCACACCAGCGACAGCTCCTGAGGCGCAAGCGTGGCCGGAAGGGAAGCTGGGGTGAGCGGGCGTGGCAAACAGCGGGACAATGGCCGGATCGGCCTGAATCGGCCTTTCCTCGAGATAGGTGTACTTGGTGTCCCAGCAGGCCAGCGTAGCATCGTGTTGGGAAACGAGCGAAGCCGCATAGAGCAGAGAGGCCATGGGTGGATCATGATCCAACTGGTTTTCAAACAGTAACTGGTTGATGGTGTCAATCCAGGGATCGGTGAACGAGGCTTGCCAGACCCATGCGGTCCGGCTCATGCCGACGGTGCGCTGCTGGTTCTTTACTGCCGCAACCTGCGCGCGAAACTCCGCAGAATCGAACGCCGGCGGCGCTTCGAGCCGGAATTGAGATGCCGAGCTTGCCGTCCAGGGCTTCCACATTCCGGCCAAAGGAAAGGAGGGATTGGCGCTGCTCCATTTCCCCGGGGCCGCGGGGAAGGAACCCTCGAACACCATATCCGAGCCGTCATTGCGCGCCCATTGGATTACCTGATCGGCAACCTTGCCGCCCAGTTCAGTTCCGGCGGAGATATCGGTAAGATATTCCGTTCCCGCGAAATATCTCGACTGCACCGCGTCCGATTTGAGCGAATCCAATGCAGCACCGCGATCGGGAAACAAGTAGGACAGCACGGCAACCGCCGCAGCCGCGGTAGCGGCGTGGGTCGAGGGATAGGAAGGACTATCGGGAACCTCGATGGCAGGAAGCAACTCCGAGTCCAACTGCGTAGGCCGGGGACGAAGGTAGGTGTACTTCGCATACCAGACCGAGACGGTCGAATCGTAGATAGCTGCGGCAACCAGCGACATTGCGCGGGTAGCGGCAGGACCGCCCAGGTTGTGACTTGCCACTTCCTTCTGCGCGATCTGGATCCAGCGGTAAGCCGGGGGGCCGGCGTTCCAATAGCGCACCAAGTCCATCGCGGCTTTGTCCCGGCTTTGGGCGAGTGTTTTCAGATCCTCGATTTCGTCAAGGCTTTTTCCGATGTTCGGAGGCGGCGCGGGAAGTAGCGCCTTCACATCGGAGACGACGAGTGTCTTCCAATTTCCGGCGAGCGGGTCCACGGCGGCTCGAACGGGAGCGGTGAGTGTCGCACAGGCGAGGAGTGCAGCAAGAGATCTCATTGGACCACCACCTTTCCGCGCATGAAGGGGTGAATGGTGCAGTGGTAATCGTAGGCGCCCGGCTTGGTGAATGTCTGCGAGAAGGAGCCATCGCCATCGATCAAAGGAGAGGAGAATTGGCCACCGTCGGCCTTGACAGTGTGGGCGAAGCCGTCTTTATTCGACCATACGATGGACGATCCGGCCTGGATGGTGATGGTGTCCGGAAGGAACTTGAGGGATTGGATGGCGACTTCGGTATTGGCCGGGGCCGGCGCTGCCGGCGGGGCAAGGCGGATGGAGCCGAACAATCCGTGGTCTTCCAGATCGCCGTCCTGGGCAATTCCCGCGGTGACATAGAGAACTCCGGCTTCCCCGCCGTTATGGCCGTTTCCGAAGCGGAGAGCCCACAATCCGGGGACCTGGAGGGGCTTGCCATCGGCGCCGTTGAGGGCTCCAAGCCAGGAACCGGAACAGGAATCATAAGCATTGATTTTGCCGTCGCCGAAGTTGCCTACCAGGAGCGCGCCGGCGAAATCGCCGAAGTAATCCGGCGCCATGGCAAGGCCCCAGGGAGAATTCAGCGCACCGCCGCCCGCGAGCAGGTTCATGAGTTTGCCATCGGGCGTGAAAGTCAGTACGAAGCCGTTCCCTGCGCCGGGAAGATCCTCATCGCCTTCTCCGGACTGTTTGGCATAGGTGACGAAGAGGCGCTGGCCGATGCGTTGGATATTGAATGGCGCGTAGCCCGGAATGAGCGGTTCGCCGAAGTCCGTCGAGGAGACAGGCCGGAAGTTGGAGTCAAAGGTATCGACGGCTCCGGTGCGGAAATTCGCGGCATAGAGACGGGGCCCATCGGGTGTGGAGGCGACGGTCAAGCCCTTGTAAACGGCTTTGCTCGCGGAGTTGTCAATCACGATTCGGGCGTTCCCGCCTTCCACTTTGTTGCTCCAGGCGGAAATGGTTCCATCCTCGGATGCGAAGAGAAAAGTGGCCGGGGCTCCGGCCTGGAGTTCAAATCCCATGGTGTCATTGAAGGCGACCCCCGTTGGGGCCGCCATCAAATTTTCGCCTTGCGGCACTGGGATGGGAACAATGAGCGGCGAAGCAGACGGAAACGGCGCCCCATCCGAGTTGTAAACAGTGCTGGTGCCCGAATGGTTGTTCGTTACCCAGAATGGGCTTGTGGCGCTTGCCGCTAATCCCCAGGGGTTCTTCAGATTCGCATCGGTCTGGTCCGCGAGTTCAGGAACATCGGAGACGAGGTTGTGGATGGAATAGCTATTTTGAGCCCTGATACTGCCGGCTGCCACGCATAGCAGGAGGACACATCGAAAGTTCACTGTCAGTAAGCTCCTTTGAAAGTGTTTCGTGAAGCGCGCTTGGCACGCTCCAATCGGGATGACACAATGTGAGGAGCCGATATTCCCGCGGAATGTGGAGGGAATAAAATTGCAGCCGGACGTGTCTTGCATGAATACGACTTCAATTGCGGATGGAACAGAGTTGGAATCGGGTGAGTGAACACAGGGAGAGTAAGCCCTTGGAAGGCAAAGCCCGATACTTCGAACAAGCGCTGTGGCCACACCTGCGGTCAGCGTACAATCTGGCGCGGTGGCTGGCCCGTAATGATCAGGACGCGGAAGATATCGTGCAAGAGGCGTTTACCAAAGCATTTCAAGCGCAGGAGCGGCTGCGCGGGGGCGATCCGCGAGTGTGGCTGCTGGCGATTGTGCGCAACACGACGATGAACTTTCTCCGCCGGAGGAAGCAGGGTTCCGCTGAGGCGGTGGAAGCCGCCAGAGAGCCGGCGGACCGGTCGCCTGATCCGGAGGCAAGGCTGATTGACCAGTCGCGCCGCGACCAGGTACGGGCCGCAATCGACCGTCTTGCGCCGGAGTTCCGGGAGACCATCATTCTGCGGGAACTGGATGAACTCAGCTATAAGGAGATCGCAGCGGTTCTCAATGTGCCGATCGGAACGGTGATGTCGCGCCTGTCGCGCGCGAGGGATCTGCTGATGGAGCAGTTGATGATGAAGGAAGGGGAACGCCAGTGAACTGCCCTGAAGCTCAACCGCTGCTGCACGCTTATCTGGATCGCGAGTTGGATCCGGCGAATACATTGTTGCTCGAGCAGCACATGGGGGAGTGCGCCGGATGCGCGGAGCGCTACCGGTTGCTGGAACAGTTACACAGCGAAATCGTGGAAAGCGATCTTGCCTACCAGCCCGGGAAGACGCTCGAAAAGAAGATTGCCGCGCTGGGGCGAGGCGGCAGCGCAAGAAAATGGTGGAGTCTTCATTCCTGGCGGATGGCTCTGGTAGCGGTAGCCGCGGCGATGCTGGTGGTCTTTCTGCCGGCGCTGAACATATTCCACTCGACCGGTTTCGAAGAAGAACTGGTGGACAACCACATACGGTCTCTCCAGCCCGGTCATCTTGTGGATGTGCCGAGTTCGGACCAACATACGGTGAAACCGTGGTTTCAGGGCAAGGTGAGTTTCTCGCCGAATGTGCCCGACCTGGCATCGCAGGGCTTTCCGCTGGTGGGAGGACGGCTCGAAGTGATTGGCGCCCGGCAGGCTGCGGCTATCGTCTACAAACGCCGCGAACATGTCATCAATGTGTTCGTACTGCCGGAGGAAAGCGGCGGGAAGGCAAAGCCGCAATTTCGCGGCTATCACATCATCGGATGGAAGCGCGGCGGACTGCAGTACTGGGCGGTGTCAGACCTGAACGAGGCCGAATTGCGGCAGTTTGTGGAGATGCTCCGGAAGTAAGCGCGGATCTTCACCAACCGGCGGCGGCGCGGTAACCGAAGGGATCCGCGCCCGCTTCGATCACTCCCGTAGGAATCCAGCGCACGACGACGGGCATGGCGCCCACGCCCCAGCGGCTGCGGGTGCTGACGCGGTTCCCCATCATCACCAGTTCCTGAAACGATTGGCCGGACATGCGTTCGTCAATCTTGAGATCGCCGGGGACCATGGCGTGATTATCAAAACTCGAGACCAGGTGGCGCGTTTCAAAACGCGGCGCTTCGACGGCCTCCTGCGCGTTCATGCCGTATTCGATGATGTTCAGCAGAACCTGAAGCAGCGACTGATCCTGATTATCTCCGCCCGGCGTGGACATGACCAGGAACGGTTTCCCGCTTTGTGTGACGAGGGTGGGGCTCAGGGTAATGCGCGGCCGCTTGCCGCCGGCGAGTTCATTGGGATGCCCGGGAATGAGCAGAAAGCTCTGCGCGCGCTGGGTGAGCGGGATGCCCGTGTCGCCGGCGATGACGGAGGGCATCCAGGCGCCGGAGGGCGTCGCGGAGAACATGACTCCGTCCTTATCGAGGGCATCAACACAGGTGGTGTCGCGCGCTTGCAGCATTTCGTCGGGAGAGAACTTCACCATGTCGGCGACGGAGGGATGCTTGAGGTTGTAGCCGGGAATGCGGCCGGGCAGAAATTCCATGGAAGCCTTGGGGCCGATCTGGCGGCGGCGCTCGGCGGCGTATTGTTTCGAGAGGAGAATTTCCTCGGGAATCTTGGAGAATTTGGGATCGCCGTAGTAGGTGTCGCGATCCGCGTAGGCGAGTTTCAGGGCCTCGAGCACGCGGTGGACATACTCGGCGGAGTTGTGCGGAAGAGAGCGCAAATCGTAGCCTTCGAGGATATTCAAAGCTTCGATCATCGATGGTCCCTGGCTCCAGAATCCGGGCTTGTAGACGGTGTAGCCGCGATAGCTTGTCGAGACCGGCTGCTCGGGCTGGAGCCGGAAGGCGGCCATGTCTTCGTAACGCAGAAGTCCGCCGTTGGCGCGGCTGAAGACGTCGATCTTGCGGGCGATTTCGCCGCGGTAGAAATAGTCGCGGGCGGCGTCGATAGCCGCCTGGCGGCTCTTGCCGGCGGCGAGGGCGTGCTTTTCTGCGCTCACCATGGCGCGGAACGTGCGGGCGAGATCGGGCTGGCGGAAGATTTCTCCAGGCTGTGGAACGTGCCCGCCGGGAATCCACACGCGGCGGGAGTCCGGCCACATGTCGAAGAAGCGGCGGGTGCTGGCGATGATGCGGGAGCGCATCTCGTCAATCGCCATGCCGTCGGCGAGATCGATGGCCGGCTGAAGCGCTTCCCCCAAAGACTTCGTGCCGAAATCGCGCAGAGCGACCATGCAGGCATCCGGCAACCCCGGCACGAGAGCCGGCATGAGGCCGGCGACGGGAACCATGCCCTTGAGCCCGCCAGGTTCCATCATCCAGATTTCGCCGGGCTGGAGGCGGCGCTTGCGGTAGAAGTCCGCGGTGGCCTCTTTCGGCATCGTGCCCACGCCGGCGATGGCAAATACTTTTCCTTCTTTCGTGCGGATGAGGATAGGCGCTTCACCGCCGAAGCCGACGTGGGAAAACTCGCTCACGGAGGCGGCGAAAGTCGAGGCGACACCGGCGTCGACGGCGTTTCCGCCCAGGTGGAACATGCGCATTCCCGCTTCGGTGGCCCAGTCGGATCCGCCTCCTACAGCGCCCCGCGTCCCCCGCACCGGACGGCGCATCGGCCGGTCCATTTCCCGCTTCTGACTATAGAGATGAGTTGCCAGCAGCAGGGCCGGCAAGACCAGTAACCAGCGCGCAGTCTTGCTCCGCATAGTAATAAGGCCATTATAATGGTGGTTCATCCCCAAGTATTTCCCGCGCCATGGAAGCCGAGGAGCCCGCCCGAAAAGAAGAAGAAGAAAACGGCTGCGTTTCCGCCGAAGCGATGCTCTATTGTCCGGTCTGCAATCAACGGCTGAGTGAACACAAGTGCAAGCTCGTCTGCACCCGATGCGGCTATTACATGAGTTGCGCGGACTACTATTGAACAAAGGAGATTCATGAGCGAGCTTGCCGATCTGTTGGAGCGATTCCGCCGCGGCGGGGAACTGCTGGCCGTGGTGACGACGGGCGCCGCCGGGGCGGAATTGGATTGGGCTCCCGAGCCGGGCAAATGGAGTGTGCGGCAGATTGTGTGCCACCTCTCGGATTCCGAGATTGTCGGCGCGGACCGCCTGCGCCGGGTGATCGCCGAGGATAATCCGACGCTGATCGCCTTTGACCAGGAGGCGTGGGCAACAAAGCTCGATTACCACAAGCGCAAGTTCTCCCACGCCATTGACACCTTCCGCAGGATGCGGGCGGAGAACTACGAATTGCTGAAGGACCTTCCCGAGGAGACCTATCAGCGAAAAGGGACTCACAATGAACGCGGGGAAGAGAGCCTGTTGGATCTGTTGCGGGGATATGCCGAACACGCCGAGGCACACGCCAGACAGATCCAGACTCTGCGCCAGCAATACAAACAAATGAAGGCGAAATGATTCGAAGAATTCTTGTGTGCGCGGCGGTCGCGCTCGCCGCGCTTTGGGCGGAGAGCGCCGATGCGCGCCGCTGGTGGGCACACGTACAGTTTCTTGCCGGCGATCGCTTGCAGGGCCGCGATACGGGGAGCGCCGGGCACAAGGAGGCCGCGCGCTATATTGCCCAGGAGTTCGAACGCGCGGGGTTGCGTCCGAAGGGCGTGGACGGCTACAGCCAGCCGGTACGGTTCCGCAAGCTGAGCATCGATGAAGGTTCCTCGAGTCTCGCGTTGGAAGACAGCGGGCGCGTGGTTCCCCTGAAGCTGGGCGATGACGCGTATTTCAGCCTGCGCGGCGATCTGGATCCGGAAGTGAAAGCGCCGATGGTGTTCGCCGGTTACGGATTCTCGGTTCCCGAAAAGAATTACGACGAACTCGCGGGGCTGGATGTGAAGGGCAAGGTGGTGATATATCTGACCGGAGGTCCAAGGGACATTCCGGCGCCGCTGCTCTCGCACAACCAATCCTCCGCCGTGCGCTGGGCGCGGCTGAAGGAGGCGGGGGCGATCGGGATTGGGATCATCTCCAATCCGCGGACGACGGACATCCCCTGGGCGCGGGCGCGGCTGGCGCGGTTGCTACCCTCGATGCAACTGGCGGACTTTCCGCCGGATGGACCGCACGCCGCCATACTCATCAACCCGGACCGGGTAAATCTGTTCTTCGAAGGCACGGGCCATACGCTCGATGAACTGCTGGATCTGGCGGCGAAGGGGGAGCCGCTTCCGAAGTTCGCTTTGAAGGCTCACATTCATGCGAAGGTGAAGATCGCCACTTCGAACGTAAGCTCTGAGAATGTAGTGGGCTTCAAAGAGGGGTCCCACGAGGAATGGAAGCATCAGTTTGTGATCCTTTCGGCGCATCTCGACCATATCGGCGTCGGGGAGAATCTGAATGGCGACAAGATCTACAACGGCGCGATGGACAACGCCTCGGGAATTGCGACATTGATTGAAGTGGCGCGGCAGTTGAAGGGAAAAAAGACCGCGCGGTCCGTTATGTTCCTGGCGGTCACCGGCGAGGAGAAGGGGCTGCTCGGGTCACAGTATTTTGCGTATGCGCCAACTGTGCCGCGGGAAGCCATCGCCGCGGATTTGAACTTCGACATGTTTCTGCCGCTGTTCCCCTTCCAGCGCCTGACGGTCTACGGGCTGGACGAGTCCACGCTGGGACAGACTGTCGAGCGGGTAGCGGAGAAGGCGGGCATTCTCGTGCAGCGCGATCCGGAACCGCTGAGGAATTCCTTTATTCGCAGCGACCAGTACAGCTTCATCCGGCGCGGCATTCCCGCGCTCGCCTTCAAATTGGGGTATGCACCCGGCTCTGAGGAGGAGAAGATTTTCAAGACCTGGCTCAAGGAGCGCTATCACTCTCCCTCCGACGACCTGATGCAGCCGGTGGACAAAGAAGCCGCGGCGCAGTTCAACAAGCTGATGGCTTCCATTGCCCTGGCGGTGGCTAACGACCCGCAGCGCCCGCAGTGGCTGCCCACGAGTTTTTTCCGCCGCTACGCGAAGTGAGGGGACCCGCGCAGCGGCGCGCACCGGTCACGGATGGAAACACGTCTGGGTGCGACGCCGCTGCTCGAGACCGGCCGGTGGTACGTGCAGGTGGTCCATGGATACCGATCCTACAACCCCTCGTACACCGCCGCGCTCGATAAGGGGACTGGGAAGACCATCTGGAAGCAGTTGCGGCCGGCGCCCGGCGCGGGCGATCGAAGGACTACCGTACGCCGCAAAATGGCGGTGGTGAACGGGAAGAAGGAACTGGTGGTGTTCGGCAGCGGCATCATCACGGGGCAGGACCCCGATATGACCCCGATACGGGGGCCGAGTTGTGGCGGATCGGCTGATTCAACCCGACCGGCTTCCCGAACAGCCGCACCATTTCATCTGTGCTGGCAATTGGGGATCAGGTGGGGGAGGAAATCGCGGACGGCCGTACATAGCCTTTCGCGCGGGCGAACCAACATCGTACAGCTCGTCGCCGCTGCTTGCGGACGGGAAGCTGTATGCGATCAATGAAGAAGGCACGACAACGGTGGTGAAAGCCGGCGCGGAGTTCGAGGTGCTGGGCGTGAACAAACTCGATGGCTATACGCTGGCAAGCCCGATCGCGGCGGACGGCCAGTTGTTTATCCGCACGGGCGAGGCGATCTATTGCATCAGCCGCGGAAAGTAATCAGCGGCTGGCATTGGAAGCGGCGGATTCGATCCAATCGGCGTATGCCGTGATGGCCGCAGCGGTGAACCCGATCTGCTCCCCGGCTTCCTTCCACTGCCGTTCTTCGATGGCTTCGCGAATCCCGGGAAGCGTCTTCACGCCGTAGCCCGTGTAGAAGCCGGGGGCGTGCAGCACGTGGCGGAACCAGGGGCGGCGCGGCAATCCTTCGCTGCGCAGAAGCTTTTGCTCGGCGACGCGCAGGGCGTCTTCAAGTGACTTCTGCTTTTCGGCGGTGAGTTTGGCGCGGTCTACTTTCTCGAGCGCCGCGGCGGCGGCATCGAGGCGCGCAACAGCGTTCTGGAGCGGGGCGAAATTGAGGTAGGGGACTTCTTCCTTCGGCTCCGGCACGATGAACGTGAGCCGCGGATCCGCAGCCAGCTTGAGGTCGCCGCTGCGGATGAGTTCATTCTTCTTGTGGGTCTCTGTCCGCATGGTGTCGGCAAGTTTCATCACTTCGTTCATCCATCCGCGGACCGCTTTGGCCGTCGAGTTGGCCTGAAGAGGCAGCCAGTCGGCGTTGGCCAGACGCAGCACCATGCGCCCGCCGAGTTGCGCCGTGGCCATGACGTATTGGAAGTCCGGATCGATGAAGCGCACGAAGTGATCGTAGGAATCGTAGTTCGAGTGGTAGACGCCCCCGCGGCCTTCGCCGCCGAAGCCGATGTTCAGGCTGGGGATGCCCAGATGGTGTTGGAAGACGGTGTAGTCCGAGCCGGAGCCGAGCGGATCGACGTGGAACTCCGCCTCGTGGCCCGCGACACGGCGCGCGGCGAGGGAGCGCTCGAGCGCGGAGACGTGCGTTTGCGGATCAGTGAGATCGCGCGCCGCCTGCGAAGAGAACAGATCGAGTTCCGAGGAGCCGTCGATGTTGATGAAACCCCGGCCCGTGCCGTCTGTGTTGAGGTAGGCCACCGCGTGGCGCTGGAGTTCCTCGGCGTGCTTTTCGGCCCATTCCGTGGAGCCGAGCAACGCCGGCTCTTCGCCGTCCCAGGCCAGGAATACGACGGTGCGCTTGGGGCGCCAGCCGGTCTTGGCGAGATCGGAAAGCCCGCGAGCTTCTTCCATCACGGCGATCATTCCGGAAAGCGGATCGTGCGCGCCGAAATTCCAGCCGTCATGATGATTGCCGCGGAGAATCCATTCGTCCGGCTTCTCGCTGCCGGTCATGCGGGCCACGACGTCGTAAGCGGGCGCGAGCTTCCAGTTGAACTCGAGCTTGA
Source organism: Bryobacterales bacterium (assembly GCA_020847975.1). Classification (GTDB taxonomy): domain Bacteria; phylum Acidobacteriota; class Terriglobia; order Bryobacterales; family Bryobacteraceae; genus CADEFT01. The sequence goes on from JADLBD010000291.1 coordinate 20,055, forward strand.
GGTGGACCTTCGCCGGGCCGGGGCCTATATGATAGGTCAGCGGCAAGCCGCCGCGCCAATCCGCCGGGGCCACTCTGCCGCCGAGAGCGCGCAGCAGCGGCTCGGCATCGCCGTAAGAAATGGGCATCACGGGAATCCTGGTCACCGTTTGGGCTTGCTTGGGATCTGGAGCGCGGTTCGAATCGGTTGCGCCTTGTCCGGGCGTGAGCGGATCTCCGGGATACAAAGTCATATCCATCACGCTGCCCCGCTGCGCGCCCTGCGGGGGGCGGAAGGCGCCTTTCGGATAGACATCGCCCTGACCGTAGCCGTCATCGCGGGGGTCAGAAAAGATGAGGCAGCCGATGGCTCCATGTTCCGCGGCGACTTTCGGCTTGATGCCGCGCCAGGAAGCGCCGTAGCGGGCGAGCACGATCTTGCCGCGGACATCGATGCCCATTTCGCCCAGCTTGCGGTAATCGTCAGGCAAGCCGTAGTTGACATAGACCAGTTCGCCGGTTACGTCGCCATCGATGGAATAGGCGTTGTAGACGGGCAGGTTGCCGTCCTTGATCCGGCTGGTCTCATCGCCCTCGACGGCCGGCTCCTCGATTTTCGCGGTGTAGCGCTCGGGAGCCACCATTTCAAGCAGCCGGGTTTTCGGCGTGGGGAACAGGGGATAAAAGGTTTCGATCTGTGTTTCGTAGCCCCACTTCTTGAACTGCTCGGCGATGAATTCGGCGGTGGCGCGGCTGCCGGGCGAGCCGACATGGTGCGGGCGGGAGGAGAGCAGCTTCAACCACTGTTGGAAGTTGCCGCGGTTCAGAGCACGATCGAAGCGCTGCTCGAGTTCGGTCTGAGTACGCGCCGAATCGGGCTGAAAGCCCGCGATCGGGCGCGAGGGGGTCTGGGCAGGCAGCAGCATGCTCCAGCAAAGCAGAAGAGCAAGATTTGTTCTCATGGTATGAAATGCTTAATCGACGTATAGAAATTCGTTCGAGCTGAGCAGCGATTGAGCCAAGCTTTGGAATGATTTTACCATCGCCTCCGCGGCGGGCTTCTTGGCGCTGAGGTAGTTATCGCGCTGCTGATGGAGAAACTCTTCTCCCACGCGGATTTCGGAAGCAGTGGGCTTGCGCGAGAGCGTGAGCAGATACGCGGCCTCGACCTTGCCTGCATCGGATCCGTTGGCTCCAGCCAGTTGCGCGGCGCGCGACGCAAGCTCCCCCGCTGCCTCCCAGACGAACTTGGCGTTCATCATGGTGAGGGATTGCAGCGGCGTGGCCGAAGGGACGCGGCGCGTGCAGTTGGTGTCGATGACAGGAAAATCGAAGACTCCGAGGAAGCTGAGGGGGTAAGTGCGGCGCGAGGTCAGATAGACGCTGCGGCGCCAGCGGGCCGAGGGCGGCTCTTTCGAAGATACCACCTGGAGCCCGTCCGGTTCCATTTCGAGGGCGATTGCCGGGCCGCCGGCGGTGGTATCGAGTTTGCCCGTAGCGGCGATGACGGAATCTCGCAGCGACTCGGCATCGAGACGGCGCAGGTTCATGTGCCACAGCAGGGAGTTCGTGGGATCGATGGTTTTGGCCTTGGCCACCCACGCCTCGCTTCCCTGCCGCGCCGACTGGCGGTAGACGGTGGAAGTCATGATGAGGCGGTGGAGGTGCTTGGCGCTCCAGCCGTGTTTCATGAAATCGACGGCGAGCCAATCGAGCAGTTCCTGATTCACCGGCGGCGCGCCCATCTTTCCGAAGTTGTCCGGCGTGGCGACAATGCCCGCTCCGAAATGGCCCTGCCAGATGCGGTTGACGATGACGCGGGCGGCGAGGGGATTTTCCGGGCTGGTGAGCCATTCGGCGAATGCCAGGCGCAGCCCGGATGACTTGCCTTGCGTCTCTTGCGGCCGCGTGGCATCAGTCTTTCCAGGGGGACACAATACCTCGAGGAATCCGGGAGTCACCTTCGGTCCCGGTGCGTCAGCGCTGCCGCGCTGGAGAAGGCGCATGAGCGGCGGCTTGCCAACATCCCATAATGCCTGCACCATTTCGAGCTTCTTTTTCTTGCCCTCGAGAGCCTTGATTTCCGCATCCACCTTTTCCGCGGCCGCTTTGTCGGCGTCTGTGAACAGCTTTCGTACGGCTTCGTCTTTCGGCTTGAGCGAAGCGAACTTTTTGGCGAGATACTTCTGCACTTCGTCGCGCTTGTCCTCGGCGGTTTCGAGCGCAGCGCGGGTGTCGTCGCGGATGGATTCAGGCAATGTTTTCAGCTTCTCGTCGAGGAGGCGGGTTTCATAGGGCTTACGAATGGCCGCCAGTTGCTTCTTGCCCTCGGCGATGGGCGCGTCGAACTGGGCGTTGTAGCGGTCAATCTCTTCCTTCTCGGACTTGGTGACGGTGTACAGGTGGCGGTTCTGTGGCTGAAGCCAGTCGGTGGGATTGTAGGACGTGGTGAAAAGCGAGAGGAAGCGGTAGTAGTCGCGCTGGGGGATGGGATCGAACTTGTGGCTGTGGCAGCGGGCGCAGCCGACGGTGAGTCCGAGCGTGCTGGTGGATACTTTTTCGACGAGCTTGAACAGCGCTTCGTAGCGTTCCACCGGCAGGTTGCTGATGTCCTCCTCGGTGATGTCGAGGATGTTGCGCATGTAGCCGGTGGCCGTCAGCAGCTCGAGCATCCGCGGCGTGTACTGCTTTGCGGACTGCCAGTCGGCGAGTTCATCGCCGGCGATCTGTTCGGTGAGGAACCGGTCCCAGGGTTTGTCTTTGTTGATGGAGTCGATGACGTAGTCCCGATAGCGCCACATGCCGGTGGCGTATTCAGTCTTCTTGGGGTCGAAGTCCTTACCGGTGGTGTCGACATAGCCGGCGGCGTCGAGCCATTGGCGGCCCCACCGCTCGCCGTAGCGCGGAGAGTCGAGCAGACGGTCAATGAGGCGCTCGTAGGCGCCGGGGGACGTGTCGGCGGTGAAGGCGCGGATCTCTTCGGGCGTGGGAGGCAGGCCGGTGAGGTCGAAATAGGCGCGGCGCATCAGCTTCAGACTGGACGCGTCCGGCGACATGGTAAGGCCCTTCGATTCGAGTTTCGCGAGGACGAAGGAATCAATGGGAGTGCGGATCCGCCGGGCTGCCTGAACCTTGGGCAGAGAAGCAGCCACGGGCTTGCGGAACGACCACCACTGGCGCTGTTCGGCGGTAACGGGCGGAGCTTCGAGCGGCGTGAACGGACGATCACGGGAATCGGCGGAGACGCTCTCGCTGAAGTTGCCGCGGTCAATCCATTCGCGAATGGCGCGGATCTCGGCTTCGGTAAGAGGTGTGCCCGCGCCCTTGGGCGGCATGCTGTGGTTCGACACACGGCGAATGAGAAGGCTGCGCTCGGAAAAGCCTTCCACGATCACAGGACCGTTGGCGCTGCCTTTGAGCACGGAGGCCACACTACTGAGATCGAGCCCCGCCAAGGGCTTCTTCTCGCCATGGCATTGCACGCACCGCGCGCGGAAGATGGGGGCCAGTTCATGCTCGAAGCGGGCGCGCTGCTCACTGGCCTCTTTGGCCACCGCGCCGATAGGGGCGTCAAACGGAGCTCCGGCGGCGATCCAGTTCTTGATGGTTTCCAGATCGTCATCGGGGACCTTCTGTCCATAGATAGCCGGAGGCATGGCGCGCGTCGAGACCTTCTGCCAGAGCAAACTCTGTTCGGGCAATCCTTTCACAATCACCGGCCCGTTGAAGCTTCCCTTGAGAGTGGAAGCGGCGGTACGCAGATCGAGGCCGAGTTTGGGAGAACTCTGCCCGTGGCAGGTGAAGCAGTAGCGCGTGAGGATGGGGAGAACATCCTTCTCAAACCGGGGCGCAGAGGCGGCCGCATGAAGGGAAGCTGCCAGCAGGAGAAAGGCCAGGAAGAATCGGGGCATGGCGATTAGCTGATGAGGTCCTGGTTGATCTTGGCCCCGGTCACGGTGACGTCCGAAGGCGTCTCGAGACGGCCTCCATAGGGATATTGGATGCGCTGGTGATCGAGCCCCAACTGGTGGAGCACGGTGGCGATCATGTCCGGCACAGGCACGCGGTTGACCACGGCCTTGTAGCCGAAATCATCCGTTTCGCCGTAGATGAGACCCTTCTTGAAGCCTCCGCCGGCGAACCAGATGGTGAACGCATTGCGGTTGTGGTCGCGGCCATCGCCGTTCTGCGTTGTGGGCAGGCGTCCGAATTCCCCGGCCCACATGACGATGGTGCTGTCGAGCAAGCCGCGGCTCTTCAGATCCTGGACCAGCGCGGCCGAGCCCTGATCCACCTCTGTGGCGATCTTGTGCATGTCCTGCTTGATGCGGCTGTGGTGATCCCAAGGCTGGCCGGGACTGGTAGTGACCTGCACGAAACGGACGCCTTTCTCCACCAGCCGTCTCGCCATGAGGCAGCGCAGTCCATAGCTTCCGGCGACAGGGTCATCCAGGCCGTACAGTTTGCGAGTCACTTCGGATTCCTTGGAGATATCGAGAACCTCGCCCGCGGCCAACTGCATGCGCGCCGCGAGTTCGAAGTTGCGAATGCGGGCTTCAAGTTCTGATTCGCCGGGATGTTCGCTCAAGTGCTGCTCGTTCAGTTTCGCGAGGTAATCGAGGCTTGTGCGCTGGGCTCCCGCGGGGGGCGGTTCCGGCGGGTTGAGATGATGGACGGGAGCGCCCTTCATGCTGAACTCGACACCCTGATAGAGCGCGGGCAGATACCCGTTGGCCCAAAGCTGCTTGCCGCCGATGGTATAGCCCGTGGGGTCGCGCAGGGCGACGTAGGCGGGCAGGTTTTGGTTTTCCGTGCCCAAGGCGTAGCTGATCCACGCTCCCATCACCGGGCGGCCGGGGAAGATCTTGCACGTGAGCAGCATGTTGAGCCCTTCCAGGTGGTTGTTGTGCTCCGTATGCATCGAGCGGATGAAGCAGAGGTCGTCCACCATCTTGGCCGTGTGCGGAAGCATCTGGGAGATATCCATCCCGCACTGGCCGTACTTGCGGAATTCGAAGGGCGTGGGGAGGAGGACGTTGACGTTGTTCGGCTGATGGATCTCGACGCCGCCTGGAAGAGGCTGCCCGCCGTGCTTGGTGAGTTCCGGCTTGGGGTCGAAGAGATCCATCTGGCTGGGACCGCCGTTCTGGACGAGTTGGATGACGGCCTTCGCTTTCGGCGGGAAGTGGGTGGGACGGGCCTTCAGGTCGTTGTAGATGGGGAGGGTGCGCGCGCTGGCGTCAACGTTCGCAGCCGCGAGGAGGTCGGCAAGGACGATGCTTCCAAAACCGAGGCAGGTTCGTTCGAGCAGTCTGCGGCGGGAAAGAAGACTAGACTCCATGGGCGCACCTCCAGTGTGTGGGACTTATTGGAATAGTATTTCACTAATCCGCGGCCGCGTGCGCGGCGGCCGCGGAAGTCCTCCGGCTTCAGAAGATGTACTTCAAAGCGAACTGCAACTGGCGCATCGTCTTCGCGCTGGTGATGACGCCGAAAGTGGAAGGGCTGCGCGCATCCGAAGCGGGAGCGTTCCAGTTGGGGTGGTTCGTGGAGTTGAACGTTTCGAAGCGGAAGTTCAACATGTGGCTCTCATGCAATCGGATATTCCGTGCCAAAGACAGATCGGCCTGTCGCGTACCGGGACGCAGAAGCGTGTTCCGCCCCATGTTACCGGGACGGAAGCTGAATTCCGGATTCGTTACATTGATGGCGGCGATGTTCCAGAACTGGTTGACGGACCGGTTTTGCGGAATGGGGCTGATACCAGTGGCATCGGGCTGGTTCCCCAGGGTATTGAGCGCGGCGGTATCGCCGAGTTGAGCAACATTTTGGGGAGTTCCGTCGGCGAAGGTGACGATTCCACCCAGTTGCCAGCCGCCGGCAATTTTCGACGCGATGCCCTGCTGGAGCAGACTCTTGCCGGGGCCGAACGGCAGTTCGTATACGTAAGAGGCGACGAGGCGGCGGCCGACGTGGAATTGCGAGAGTCCGCGTTCCGCCGCGAGGTTGTAGCTGTTCACCGGCCAGAGCGTATCGCCGCTGTTGGTGCGGATGGCGCTGCCGCCGTCGATGGCCTTCGACCACGTGAAGCCCACCATGAACGTGAGCCCTTTGTTGAAGCGCTGCGTCACCTTTGTGCTGAGCGCATGATAGTTGGAGTTATCGACGCCGTCCACTTCCTGAAGGCGTCCGAATTTGGGCCAAGGGGTGCGCTGAGCCACAGTGCGGGTATCGCTGAACCCGGTCTTGAGGATCGGCTGATTGTAGAGGCGGAAGCGCGGGAGCTTGTGTCCTCCATTGCCCATGTAGCCCAGTTCCAGAACCAGGTCTTTGGCCAGTTCGCGCTGCACGTTGAACAGCCACTGGATCACCATCGGCGTGCGCATGTTCTGAATGTTGCCGAGAACCTGGGGCCCGACGAGACACGTGCCGGACCATCCGGTGCAGGAGGCGCTGGCGCGTTCGAAAGCCCACGGATCGCTCATGCTGGCGTTGCGGCGCTCGATGTTGGTAATGAACAGATCGCGGCCTCCCTGGTTGCGCGCCATATCGAAGGTGGGGTTGCCGGAATCCTGCACGTAGAAAATGCCGCCGCCGGCGCGGACCGTCCAGCGGCCGGTGGGACTGTAGGAGAGGCCCAGGCGGGGAGCGAAGTTGTTGTTGTCGGGGTTAACCAGGCCGCGGCCCATGAACTGGTCGCCGGCCTGAATGTTCTGGCCGTCGGCGAAGTGGAAGTTGAGGCCCTGGTAAAAGTCGCCGTCGCCGGGGCGAGTGAGGATGGGGGTCTTGGACCCGGCAAGGAATCCATCCGCGCTGACGCCCGTATCGAAGAGTTGGACGTTGATAATCCCGCGGTATTTGTCATGCCAGGGGCGCGGGTTCTCATAGCGCAGGCCGATGTTGAGCGTGAGGTTGTTGGTGATCTTCCAGTCGTCCTGAATGTAGGCGTAATAGGAGCTCCGGCGCAGCATGGCGTTGGCCATGGCGACAACACGCGCGGCGGTCGAGGTTTCGCCGATCATGAAATCGGCGAAGATGAAACCGGTGGCTCCACGGTTTGCCGGGTTGAAGGTGGCCTGCCCATCGAAGAGGAATTCTCCGGTCGCCTTCTGATTGCCGAACTGGTTGTACCGGTCGCGGCGGATTTCGCCGCCGATCTTGATCGAGTGGCGGCCGCGAATCAGCGAGAGGTTGTCCATGAACTGGAAGGAATTGTTGCGCGTGACCCACGGCGTGACGCCGCCGAAGCTGTTGATGCCGCCGCCAAGACCGATGGCGGGCACGCCGTAGGCAAGCGGGCTCGAGGAGAACAGCCCGGGGATTTTCAGATCGGCCTGGACGTCCCGCGTATTGGCGAAGTAGCCCACCATGTCGTTGTTGAACTGGTTCCAGGCAACGCGCGCTTCATTGACGGTGGACCCGCTGAGAATACGCGTGTTCGAGATCATTGCCTGGCGTACGGTAGTGGCCACCTGCGTCGAGTCGGTGAGAATGGTTCCACCCGATAATTGAAGGTCATCGCCCCAACTGAATCGCCCAAACCAGTTGGATTTGTTGCTTTCGTTCCAGTCGATACGTTGGTTGAACTGCGTATTATCGACGGTGGATTTGGCATTGCGGGAGTAATTGCTGACGAGACTGCTGCCGGGAACGGTGGGCGCGGGAAAGAATTCCAGCAGCCGTTGCGATACCGGATTCAGGCGGGATTTAGGAACGATGTTACCGGAGAAGGCGGTGGCGCCAATGGCCACGCCGCTGTCGTTGTAGGTGCGGGATAGCGGATCGAAGATGATGCGGCTTTGTCCGGAGAAATCGCCGTCGCGCATGGCGTCCGTGGCGACGTTGGCGCGGGCGAAGGACGTCGTGCGGTCGCGGTTCTGCTCGAAATTCGACATGAAAAACAGGCGGTCCCTGCCGTTAAAGACGGACGGTATTGCCACGGGGCCGGCGAGCGTGAAACCGTACTGATTGCGGCGGAAAGGATTCTTCTGCCCCTGCGATTGCTGCCACTGCCGCGCATCGAGGGCGGAATTGCGAAGAAATTCGAAGGCGGCGCCGTGATATTGATTGGTGCCGGACTTGGTGGTGACATTGATTTGAGAGGAGCCGCGTCCGAACTCCGCGGAGTAGATGCCCGTCTGCACCTTGAACTCCTGAAGCGCATCGACGGACGGCTGGATGATATAGGAATTGAAATTGGGATCAGTGTTCTCGACGCCATCGAGGGTGTAGCGGTTATACTCGAGACGCTGTCCGGCAATGGAGAGCGACGTATTGCTCCGCGCGCCGCCCTGCAATCCACCCGCGCCGCCCGCGCCGCCTTCCGTAGTGACGTTCGGGCTGAGGGTGACCAGTTGCAGGTAGTTCCGCCCGTTGAGCGGCAGGTCGACAATCCGCTTGTTCTCGATGACGGTGCCGAGAGCGACGGTTTCCGTGTTCAGCAGAGGAGCGCCGCCGCTCACCTCCACCTGCTGGCTCACTTCTCCTACCTCAAGGTTGAAATCGATGCGGGCGACGGCGCCGACCTGCAGTTCGACGCCTTTGCGAGTGGAGACTTTGAATCCCGGACTCTCGACGCTGAGCTCGTAGCTGCCGGGAACCAGATAGGGCAGCGAGTAGATGCCCGTGTCGTTGGTGGTTGCCTGCCGCTTCTGATTGGTGGCTGTGTTGACGGCGGTGACGGTGACCCCCGCCATGACGGCGCCGCTCGCATCGGAGACGGTACCGGTGATTTCGGCGAAGTTTTGAGCGCTGAGGGGTAGCGCAAGAAGAGCGATGAAGAAAACAGCAAACAGCATACGTGGCATTTGAAAGACCTCACTTTCGTTAGTTAGGCGGGAGCGTATCAAAGGAGAAGAGTGAAGCGCAAGGCGTTGTTGTCCCCCTGGAGGAGACAGCGATACAATCTTGCCCATGTCTACCCGCCGCCGCGCATTTCTCTGCTGTCTGCTTCTACCGTTTCTCGCTGCCGGACAGCACAAGACCCGGAACGTGATTCTCGTGACCGCGGATGGGTTGCGATGGCAGGAAGTGTTCGGCGGCATCGATCCGCTGCTCCAGAACGAAAAGAGCGCGGGGATGGAGGAGGCGGACGAACTGCGGGCGCGGCTATCGGCGGCAACGCGGGAAGAGCGGCGGCGGAAGCTGATGCCTTTCTTCTGGTCCACGCTGGCTCCGGCGGGAATTGTCCTCGGCGACGTGAGCAAAGGGAGTTCGGTAAAGGTGACCAACAAGTATCACGTCTCCTATCCGGGCTATTCGGAGATCCTCACGGGGCGCGCGCAGGATGGCGTGATTGTAGGCAATCGCCCCATCCGGAATCCCACGCAAACTCTACCGGAATTTCTGCGGCGGAAACTGGGCCTGACGAAGGAGCAGGTGGCGCTGTTCGGCTCATGGCGCGTATTCCACGCGATTGGCGAAAGCAAGCCGGGCACTATCTTTCTCAATGCCGGGTATCGCGAATTGCCCGCCGGGCTATCTCCGCGGCTCGAGAAACTGAGTTCGCTTCAGTTCGATGTCCTCACCCCGTGGCCGACCGTCCGCCACGATTACATTACCTTCGAGATGGCGCTCGAATACCTGCGCACGGCGCATCCCGGATTTCTGCACATCGCCTTCGGGGAAGCCGACGATTGGGCGCATGACAAGCGTTATGACCGTGTGCTCGTTTCCATCGGTTATTTTGACCGCGCGCTGAAGCAGCTTTGGACCGCCATTCAGGCGCTGCCGGAATATCGCGATTCGACGGCGCTGGTGATCACAAGCGATCACGGCCGCGGCGGCACCGTGGGCGATTGGACGAGCCACGGCCAAAGCGTGCCCGGTTCGGAGCAGATCTGGCTGGCGATGGTGAGTCCGGAGACGCCGGCGCGGGGAGAAACCGGCTTCGCCGGCGAGGTGCACCAGCGCGACATCGCGCCCACCATCCTTGAATTGCTGGGCATCGACTACCGGGAGTACACAGGGGTGCTGGGTAAGCCGATTCCGCAGGCTTTGAAGGCTCACTTCACCCCGCGGCCGAGGGCGAGCACGAAGTAGTGCGCGCGGGTATCGCCAACGTTGCGCCAGCCGTGCTCGATGTTCGAGGCGACGAACGCGACGGACCCGGGGCCGAGCCTGGTGGACGAGCCGGCAATGGTCACCTCCAGCGTGCCTTCACGAATCATGAGCATCTCTTCGTGCTCGTGGTGGTGCGGCGGATGCGGAGCCAGACCCGGGGCGAGTTCGGTCTGGTGCAGTTCAATCGGGTAGCCGGTATGGGTGAGCCCGTCGAGGGTGGCCCGTGACCGGTTCTCGCCGTTCTTCCTTACCGGTAGATCTTCGAAGCGCAGAGCTTTCGAGGGCAGTTCTTTCGCTTCTCCCTTCGCGGCCGCAGAGGCAAGGGCGGGGAGCAGAAGGTTCCAGTCTCGGCGCGTATAGTCCATGGTGCATTCAGGATATCGAGAAACCGCGCCGGGCGCGTCGCGCGGACAGGGCTTGACGAATTCTTACGACTTGACGCGGTATCTTTCCAGGGCTTCCTCATCGATATCCAGCCCGAGACCCGGATAAGGAGGCGAAAGCAGATAACCGTCTTCGACATCGAACAGGGTTTTGCTGCGGAGCACCTTCAGCGCCGGCGCCCATTGCTCGGCGGGAAGCAGCGGCGGGGTGACCAGGGCCACCTCCTGCCACGGGCTGCCGATGGCGAGCGTCGCCTGAAGCCATCCCGCCAGCAGCAAACTCATTGTGCCGTGGAGAATACAAGGAACGTGGAACGACTCGGCAAGCATCGCCACCTTGCGGCACATGAAAATGCCGCCGGCGCCGCGCCCTTCGGGCTGCACAATGTCGTACGTGCGGCGGAGAAGACACTGGCGGAAGGGCTCCAGGCCCGAGTAGCCTTCGCCGCCCGTGATCAGCAAGTCTACGGCGGCGGCAAGCCTGGCGGGGCTCTCATAGTCTTCCCGGGCGAAGGGCTCCTCGAGCCAGTAGGCGCCGGCCGCTTGTAAACCCTTGGCCACTTTGAGCCCTGTTTCGAAATCCCAGATCTTCTGTCCCGCCATGTCCACCGGCGCATGCGCGGTCCGGTCATACATCAGATGGAAGCCCTTCCCCGTGGCCGCCAGAATTTCGCGCGCTACTTCCACGTCTTCCATCGGATTCGGCCGCCAGGCGCGGATCTTCATGCCATGGAATCCGGCCTTTTGCACGCGCAGCGCCTGTTCCACCTGGTCGCGATAGGGGACCTGCGCCTGGTCCGCGTTGCCCTTCCAGACACAGGTGATGTAGGCGCGGACGCGATCGCTCGCTCCTCCCAGCAGCCGGTAAACAGGCTGTCCGGCGATCTTTCCGATGGCATCCCAAATGGCGTGCTCCACTCCGCCGTAGCTTCCGAGCCCCGCGCGAAGATGCTGGTCCACGGCGAACAGGTCCTTGCCGGCAAGGAGTCGCTTCACTGCCGGCAGTTCTCTTGGCGAGGGTCCGGCGAAGGAATATCCGGTTACCCCGGCGTCGGTAACCACCTTGGCGACGATGTAGTGGTTGTAGAGCCCGGCCTCGGTTTCTTCCTTCGTGATGGGAATGTGAATAGCAAAGACGTCCACGTCGCGAATGCGCACCGGCTTCACGGCCGCTTCGAGCGAGCCGAGCGCGGCGGCGAACCCCGCGGACAGTCCAAGCCACTTCCTGCGGCTGACATCAGGCATTGCGGCGGTACTCCTCAATCGCGTCTTCATTCAGGTCGAGGCCCAGGCCGGGCAGATCGGGCAGGTGAATATAGCCGTTTTCCACGCGGAAAACGTGGGGCGTTCTCACCAGCTTCAAGGCGGGCGCCCATTCCTCTTCGGGCAGTTCCGGGCCGCCGATGATCTCCTGCCATTCGCAGTTGCTCATCGCGCAGCCCGATTGGATGTACCCGGCCAGGGCGAGAGAGGAGGCGCCGTGCTGGATGCAGGGCACGCCGAACGCCTCGGCGAGCACCGAGATCTTGCGCGCCCACCAGATGCCGCCGCAGATGCGCGTATCGGGCTGGATTACGTCATAAGTCTTATTCACGAGAAACTCGAGGAATTCGTAGTTGCTCTTGGCGAGTTCCCCGCCCGTGATGAGAATGTCCACTTCGGCGGCGAGGCGCGCGGGTCCATAGACGTCGTGGCCGTCGAATGGTTCCTCGAGCCAATAGGCTTTGTGTTTTTCGAGGCCGCGGCACACCTGAAGGGCCGTGGGATAATCCCAGACCCACCCGGGCCGCACTGCCGTGCGATCCAGCATGATGTGGAAGTCCGGACCGGCAGCCGCCCGAATCACACCCACTGCCTCGACATCGTCCATCGGACGCGGCCGCCAGGCGCGGATCTTCATTCCCTGGTAGCCGGCTTTCTTGAGGCGAACCGCAAACGCCGCCTGCGTGTCGTAGGAGACATCGGATTGATCCTGCTTGCCCGGGAACACGCACGTCCGGTAAACGCGCAGCCGGTCGCGATTTCCCCCAAGCAGGCGCGCCACAGGTTGGCCGGCAACACGACCCACGGCATCCCAGAGCGCGTGCTCCACTCCGGACCAGATCTGGACTCCGGATTCACCGCGCTCCATTTGGAGACGGTCCATGTGGCGGTCGATTGCGAAGAGGTCTTGACCTGCCAGCGTGGGTTTGACCCAGCGTTCGAGGATATCGCGCGGACAGGCGATAAAGGATGTACCGGTGATGCCCGCATCGGTGTGAACACGAGTGATGGGATACGTGACGGGGCGTGCGGGGGAGGAGGCGGGGAGGCGCAGCGGGAAGGATTCAATGTTGGTAATGCGAATGCGTTTGGTTTCTGCCGCAAGCGAGCGGAGTGGGGACAGGAGGGGCGCGGAGAGAGAGGCGGCAGCGAGGCGAAGAAAATGTCGGCGGAGATGCATGTCCCTCCTAAGCGCTTGAAATCATTGAGCGACGCGACTACCGTGCTATCCTATATACTTCCGCCGATCCCTGTCAAGCCGTGGAGCGCTCTTCTCATGGATATCGCCAGCTTGCTTGCCCCTTCCGCCGCGCCGTTGATCAAAGACACCGTCGCTGCCCGCCTTCGCAATGAGATCATTTCCGGCGCCCTGGCCCCTGGCGAACCCATCGTCGAGGGCAAATGGGCTTCCAAGCTCAACGTTGCCCAGTCCTCCGTCCGTGCGGCCCTCAATATTTTGGAGGCCGAAGGCTTCGTTTCCCGCGGTAATGGACGCATTGCCCGGGTGACGCTGATCCGGCCGGAGGACATCCCCCACAACTTTCAGGTTCGGAATGCTCTGGAAGCCTTGGCCGCGGCACTGCTCGCCAGGAACCAGGCGGATCTCTCGGAACTCGATCAGGTGATTGCGGATATGCGTTCGGCGGTGGAGTGCAGCAACCTGCAGGCGTTCTATGAGCGCGATCTGCGCTTCCATCTCACTCTGTGCCGGAAGACCGGGAATCCAGTGCTCGAGCAGATGCTGCAGAGGTTGCTGGTTCCCCTCTTTGCTTTCGTCATCATGAGAACCCATGACACGATGGATGAACACGAGCGGTGGCTGGGGAGCATTGCCAAACATGAGCGCATCCTGGCGGCGATCCGGAGCGGGGATCCTCGGCGCGCGGCGGCCGAAGTGGGTGAGGTGGTGGATTTCTTTTACGTCGACATCCACGAATTGATCACGAAACGGGGCAAGGGGCTGCTTTAGTTAAAACAGAATCAACGCTCTCCGTTTTATGCACAGAAAAATCACATGGGATGCGCGCTATCCCACTGATTCCAAAACGGTAAAAATCTGTGACAAAATACCCCCCTAGAACTCTTTTTCTTTTGACTTTCCGGTGTCTAAGGTGCACACTGTAGATGGTTCCAAGAGGCACGCGGAACAGCGAGCCGGAGGGAACGGAGCGGACCCGGAACGATGATCCGTCAGCGCAACCTTAAAAACTCGCTGGCGGGGAGCGATGGGAGATCGGGCGTTGCTTCACGGTAAGCCTCCTCGTAAGCGCTTCCGCCGGGCGCGAAAGCCAACCGCAAGGAAGGCCGATCCGGAGGGATGAAAGTCCCGAAGGGGAGCGACGGTAGAAGCGGATGCGAGGGACGGTCTGCAAAGCGCGCGCAACGGGTTTCAAGCTGTGAACAGCCCCGAACCGGAAACGGACGAGGCTGGGAGCGGGAAACCGAACGGGCTCGAGGCTGGTAGATCGGGGCAAGCGAAGTGTGAGGCCGGGAGCAATGACCCTGCCTGGGCGAAACCGGAGACGGCAAGTCCCTGCAGGCGAGCAAAAGGCTGGCACGAGCGGCCGGTATTCGACTTGTTTGGCTGGCCGACAGACTTTGAAGCGTTGAAGCGCAGTCGGAGAAAACGGCTGCGGGGAGCGACAGAGACACTGTCCGGCTAAACAAGCCGCCACGTTCACGCCGAGCATGCGCGGCGGGTGAGCAAGCTGGAAAGTAGGTCACTTGGAACCATTTTCTTTTTTTGATCACCGCTATTCACGCCCCTGACTGACCGCCACCACCCCGCTATTCACCGCCACATAGCCCCTCCTCGAATCGGATGACAGATTCGGCTCCACTTCCAGCATCAGCACAGCGCTTCCCGCGCCTGCCGGGTTGCGAACGTGAATCCAGCCTGCATGGGAGACGGCGTTCCATAAACAACCACTGGTCGCCGGAACCGTCAGCGAGTATGTGCCTCCAGCGGCTGGCGCGGCCAACCCACCGGGAACAGAGACGTCGCCTGGCTGAAAGACGGCCGTGATGGTGTAGGGCCGCGTCATCTCCACGGACACCTCGGTTCCGCCACCCGGCAGGAGTCCGCTCCAGGATGCGAGACAGTAGCCCAAGGCCGGTGTGGCCGTGAGGTTGACGGTAATGCCAGAGTCGTAATAACCATCCGGGGATGCCGGACTCTGGCTGATGGTTCCCCTGGACGGGTCATCAGAGCCTGCCGATAGCTGATACCGGACGCGGCAGGTAGCGCCCAAATGGAGATCAGAGGCTGCAGCCACAACGTCATGAGTCTGGGCTCCTCCATCGCTCCATTGCACGAAGGTCCGGATCTCACCTGGCGCCGTCACCACCGGAGCCGAGATCTGATGGTGACTTCCTGCCGGCCATTGCCGGCTACCGGGAGTGGCAATTCCTAAGCCGTCCGCAAGCAACATAATACCGGATGGACTTGAAGTAAAACTTACGGGTATGGAGTTCTGTTCCACTGGACTGATCCGGGGATACAGCTTCCGGACCGCCTCGATATCTCCCGCCGAGAGACTGCTCCGCTGTCCTATGGAAATCCCCGCGGGAATCGTCACGATTGTTGGCTTTCCGTTCGCACTGAAGGCGTAAGCGCCGTAGTGCATGATGGAGTCGAAGTCATAGGGTCCTTCATCGGAAGCCCCTTGGCACTTGGCGAAATTGAAGGCGTACGCCGGGTCAACGTTTTCCGGTTGAATACGCACGTGGCTATCCCTGTCGCCACGTGTGTGCTCATGGAGGAGCCCAATCGCATGGCCAATCTCATGGATTACATTACCTGTGGAACAGTACATCCCTATGTTTATTGGCTGACCGGACTCTCCGGTGCGGCCGGCGTAGGAGGAACAAGTGGATGGTGGTGCAGGCTTGAAGGCAACATAGGCGTTTTCAGTGGTCTGCGGCAGCAGGCGGACATGGCCGGACAAGCGGGCATTCCAGTGATCGATTGCGGAGCGGATTCGATCCCGGTTCGGCAGCGTGGGATCGATGACATAGGGAACATTCCCTCCCGCCCACCGAACCTCGGGACCATTGAGAACCAGGCTCTGGCGAAGTGACGATCCTTTGGAGTACGGCTCCAATTCGTCCGCGCGGCCCAGGACGATATCCCCTTCCCAAACCGCCATGCCGTCGATCACCAGATGGCGCACCGCGGTCCCCCGGTAAAGGGAGTCGCGGACCTCCACCTTCGTCTCCTGTTCTGATTCGAAGGAATCCTCTGAAGGATCGGTAAGTGCCGCCTCGTGAATCTCGAACGGAAGTGTTTCCAAATAAATAGGTGATTCCAATTCAATCATCACTAGAGGCCCGCGGACAGGGAGGGACCAGAATTCTCCGGAATGAAGGGGACCGGTTCCCGTGTACTTCGCCTTGACTGGCGGCGTGGAATCGCCCGAGCGATACAGCGACACCTGGACGCCGGGGCTCAAGTGAAAATTTTGAAAATGCACGCGAAGTGCTTTGTTGCTGGGAGCTTCCAAACTCAAGTACACGTGGTACTTGCCGGCCTCCCACCGTGCCTCGAGGTTGGCTGGCTCTGTGGACGAGACAAGGTACACTCCGTTGGAGACGGAAATCGTTGTCAGCGAGGTCAGTTGCGGAAAACGCCGCAGCCTTCTCTAACGGCTCGGAACCGCTTCGTCCGGCCCCGACTGCTGCCCAGCCTCCGGCTTCGGCCTGCGGCGGAATTGGTACACCTGCTGCACCGGCCGGAAGCCCGCAAAATTAAACCGGCAATACTCGCACCGCAGCCGTTTCGCTCCCAGATTCAGCATGACCGAGGTCAACCATTTCGGAATGTAGTGCTCCTCGCTCCAACTGGATAATTCTGTCCGGTAACAGCGGGGACACCGTGCATAGCGCAGATCCGCAAGACGCCAGATGCGCCCCGAGAAACGGTGCTGGCAATCCTTGCAGCGCAGAGAGTCGCGTCCGAGCAGCGAGAGAATCCGTTCCCCCAGATGTTGCATACGGGAATGACGGACGTTCCGCGATCCGCAGTTTGGACAGCTGATGAACATGGGACAGGTTGTAGCCGGAGAACCTTCCTCAGTGTAATACAACAGACATGAAACTACACTGCCTGTTGAGGCAGCGAGTCTCCTGTCCGGCGCTGAGAAACATAAGACTCCACATATGCCGTAAATGCCTCTTGCAGCCGCCCCCGCACTCGCCCGTTCTGTCTCATGGGCATACCGTCCACTTCCTTTACGGGCAGCAGATCTCGCGTGCTGGAGGTAATGAATACATCGTCGGCCGCGGAGAGTTCCTGTAGAGTGAGATCCCGTTCGCCGATGTGCGTACCCGGAACGCGAAGTTCCTCCAGAATCACCGCGCGCGTGACTCCCGGCAGGCATCCGCAAGAGAGCGGCGGGGTCCAAACCCTGTCTCCTTCCACAATGAAGACATTGGCCGAGGTGCATTCGGAAACATAGCCGCGATCGTCCAGCAGCAGCATCTCGTCCATTCCACCCGATTGCGCCTCTTCAAGCCAGGCTAGGTTCATCGACCAGGAGAGGATCTTCGTTCCCGAGAAGTCCGACCCGGACAGCCGCGCCCGGCGCTTCACCGCCAATCGCACTCCGTCTCCCCATTGCGCCAGGTCCTTCGTAAAGGCAATCAGGTCATAAGGGCGGTCAATTCCCTGCCCTTCAAAAGCGCCGCCTTTGTTGCGGACGACAACCACCCGGAGCGTGGAGTCATCGGCGTGATTGGCGCGGACCAACTCGAGCAGCGCGGCGCGGAAGTCATCCGCATCTCCGGGAAACGGAATGCGCATGCGCTCAGCGTCCTTCTTCATGCGGGCATAATGCCGCTCCCAGGCAAACAGCACACCGTCCTTTACACGAAGCGTGCTGAAGACGCCCCAACCGTTGAGCAGCCCGACCTGGCCGGGGCTTACCAGCTTTTCCGCAGTGTCGCGAATGTCCCCGTTGTGCAGCAGGAATCGGTGCATGCATCCCCAGCGTATCATGAGCCGGCTTTCCCCTACTCACCCAAGTATGCCGCGGCCTTGACTCATACATCGCCCAGCCATGTTCGTGCGGCAATGCTGAAAGCAAGGCATCGGCCACGGCGAAGATGGTGAGATGCGCCCCCAGGCGGACGGTCAGAGTTGCCAACGCCGTCAACCCAGTGCAGCCCACGTGCTTCGGACATTCTCCCTCCACGCGCGCCGCGCTGCTTCCTCCCCGCGGACCCCCGGTGCGTACCAGGTCTTCGGCATATTCTGCGAGGTGAAGCTGCAATTCCTTCCGCATGTCGTTCTCAACCTCCGCCGCCGTCCGAGCACGCGCCCTTGAGAGCGGAGACGCGCGTCCACATGTTTACACCTCCTTCCGAGTCGTGTTCAACGCCGCGCTGATCGCTGTCGCCAGACGGTTCCAGCCGCCGTCAACGTGTAATACTCCGCCCGGCGGTTGTTGTCGCTCTGCCCCATTCGGCGGCAATCGGGCCCTGATGCTCCAGACGGTTCAGGGCGGGGTACAACTATCCCCGCGGGATGTCCAGCGCGTCGTCCGAGATCTGCCGGATGCGCAGCAGCACGCCATAGCTCAGGATCAGCCTGTCAGGCAACAGGCCCGCGCGGTTTTGCCCGCTGTCAGGCTCGAGGCAACGGCCTTGATAGAGGAGAGCGTGCGGTTGGGCTTGCCGCGGGCGAGATCGTTGTTCAAAGACCAGCGTCCGGCCGCGCGGTGACGGGGCAAGTCGCGCCAATTTTCCGGTTGGTCGCCCATCCGTCCAAAGCTCGGACTGCGAGCATCGGGAAATCCGCACCAACGGAGATCCGACAGCAGGTGTTCTCACCGGACCGGAAGCGGGAGCTATTACATGGAGCAGAACATGATGTGCAGAGCGCAGCGCGTGCCGCCGGCCTTGCGGCATTCGTCCATGGCTTTCTGCTGCGCCTCGCGCGCGTTGGTGGATGTGGCCGTGCCTTCGAAGTTGCCGTCCGCGGCGAGCGCGCCGCATTGCTTGTTGAAAGCCGTGCGGAGAACGCAGGCCTTTCCGCGCTGCTGACAAATGGCCATGGCCTCACGCTCCGCTGCGGCGCGGTCATTCTTACCCTGCGACCATCCGGCGCCCATATCCGTAGCGCTGTAGGCAATCGCGCCCCAGGCGACAGCCTTCGGGGCCGGCCGCGCAGACGGAGCGGGCGCCGTCCCGCCGTTAGCGTTGGAGTTCGGGGCGGAGCACACCCACGTTTGAAGGGCGCAACCCTTCGCGCCGGTGAGGCCGCACTCCGATAGAGCACGTTTTTCGGCGCCCTCCCGGGTGCGGGCGGTGCCCCAGCCGATGTGGCCGCCGCCGGCCGCGAGAGCGGCGCAGGCGCGGCTGAAGACGGTCTCCACTACGCAGTTGGTCCCGCGCTTCCTGCAGGCGTCGAGCGCGACTTTGCGCGCGGTTGCCTGGTCCTCCAGTTCGAAGGAATAGCCGTAGGCTTTGTCCGGTTTGCTGTAGGCGATGGCGCCCCAGACCTTGAGTGGAGCGCGGCAGGTGTACTCAATGCACTGTGAGACACATGCCTCCTTCGCCGAGGAGCCCGGCTGGTTGGCCGAACACGTCATCGAGAAGCAGTGGTCAATGCACGCGTTGATGTCTTGCGCGCAACCAGGCCACGCGAGGGTAATGAGTGAGAGTGGAACCAAGACCCGGGCGAGATCCGTCATACCGTAACCCAATCCGAACATTCTACACGCAACGCGCTTCGGATATAACAATGCGGGTATGGCGCATGGCGGCGTGGCCGAACCCTGGCAAACTTCTGACGGAGCGATGCCGGCCGGCATCACGAATCTGAACCCGAAGTGATGCGCGAGGTGGGCGAGACATCTCCCCC
This sequence comes from Bryobacterales bacterium, assembly GCA_020847975.1. Lineage (GTDB taxonomy): Bacteria > Acidobacteriota > Terriglobia > Bryobacterales > Bryobacteraceae > CADEFT01. Next base: position 39,602 of record JADLBD010000291.1, read on the forward strand.
CTTGCTCCCCGCAACAGAATGCGCAACTATTGTTTTATGGCCCTGCCGGAGATCCTCTCGACGTTCGAAGACGCTCTCCGCCAGCGCGTCACTACCCTCGCCTCCGAGTTGGGCTCGGAACTTGCGCGTTCCGAGCGTGCGCTCAGCGAGCGGTTCAACCAGACCGCGCGCCGCCTGCGGCTTGCGGAAACGCAAGCGGAATGGCGGGCTATCCTTCTCGAAGCCGCGGCTCCCTTCTGCGCCAAGGCCGAAGTCTTCTCTCCCGGCCCGGCGTTCACGGCGCCGGCCTTCGCGGAGGTGCTCGAATCGAGGGAGACGGTGGTCACTTTGCGCGACGCTTCGCAACTCTCCGCCCCGGTTGCCGAATCCCTTGGTCCGGCGCTGAGCCCGCGCTGTTACCTGTTCCCGATTCTCGACGGCGCGGCGGTTGCGGCTATTCTCTACGCGGAGGCGCCGGCCGACCTGCTGGACCGCAACGGGCTCGAGTTACTCGCCGCCCTCGCCGCCGGATCGCTGCCCAAGGCTCCGCCGGCTCCCGAGCCTACGGACGCCGAAAGCAAGGCGGCGGCCCGCCTGGCGCTCCAGGCGCAGCGATTCGCCCGTGTGCGCGTGGCCAAAATGATTCTTTCTTCCCGACGCAAGCTCGAAAGAGGAAGACAGGACGGCAATCTTTACGTCATATTTAAAGAAGACATTGATTTAGGACGGTTGGAATTCCGCAGGCAGTTTGTGGAGTGCTGCCCGTCCGTGGCCGATTACTTTCATCAGGAGCTGGTGCATACCTTAGCGAAAGACGATGCAAAGGCACTCGGTTCGGAATATCCTGGGGCGGTGCGCTAGAAGCGCCCGGTTGCCGGCGGCGCTGTTGGTGGCCGCGCTCGCGCCCCTATCTGCTCAGCCTCCCACACAAGCGGGGACGAAGCTCGCCCGCGGCATCAGGCTGGTGAACGACAAGTCCTACGCGCTGGCTGTTTCGACGCTCAAGGGAAGCGCGCCGCCGGTTGTCGCCGACTATGCGGCGTTCTATCTTGGCCAGGCTGAATATGAGCTGGGGCGGTATCAGGCGGCAATCGCCGCATTCCGGGAAGTCTACACCCAGCAGGTGCTTTCACCCATGGCCGCACGGGCCGTGCTGCTTGCCGCGGCGGCGGAAAATGAGCTGAAAAATCCGAAAGATGCCATTACACTTCTCAAGCAACACTATAAGCTTCTTCCGCCGGCGAGCGCGGAAGCGGCTCTCGCCCGGTCCTATGAGGCAGCCGGGGATTCAGTCTCGGCGGCCGTAAGCTGGCAGCGGGTCTACTATCAATACCCGAATGCGGACACTGCCTCCGAAGGCCAGTCTTCGCTGGTGCGCCTCAAGGAGTCTCTGGCCGACAAGTATCCGCCACCCATGGGCCAGATGATCATGGCTCGCGCCAAGGCGCTGGCGGGCGCCCGGCGCTACGCCGAGGCGAAGAAGGAGCTGGAATCGGCGCTGAGCCTGCTGGGCGGAGAGGAACGCGATCAGACTCGAGTCCAGATTGGCGTGATGCAGTACCAGAACAGGCAACTGGCGCCGGCTTATCAGTATTTACGAGGGCTGTCGCTCGATTCCGGCGAGGCCGACGCCGAGCGGCTATATCATATGGTCTACCTCGCCAAGCGTCTCGACCGGGAAGACGACATGAATGCGCACCTCAAGGAGTTGGACCGGAAATACCCGCAGTCCACCTGGAGGCTGGAAGCCATCATCTCGGCCGCCTATCTGTATGCTTCGCGCAACGACGAGGCGCGCTACGAAGCGCTTTATAAGGCTTGCATCGACTCCTTTCCCGACAACCCTCAGGCCGCCTTCTGCAACTGGAAACTGACGTGGGCCAACTACCTGCGCCGGCCGGAGGATTCGGCGGCCAGCTTCAAGAGCCACATTACGCGCTTCCCGGATTCGGAGAAGGTTCCCGCTTCGCTCTACTTCCTCGGCCGGCTCGCGGAAGCATCCCGCGACCTGAACTCCGCGAAGACCTACTACACCTTCCTCGAGTACAACTACCCGAACCATTACTATGCGATGCTGGCGCGGCAGAAGCTGGAGACATCGGCGATCCACCGCGCCGCAGCCTCCGCAGCCGTGCAGCAGTTTCTCGACTCCGTCCCCTTCCCCCAAAAGCGGGCTGCAGTCACGTTCGAGGCTTCGGCTCTGACCAAACAGCGCCTCGCCCGCGCCCGCTACCTGGACGGGGCCGGGCTTGCCGACCTCGCCGAGGCGGAACTGCGCTTTGCGGCCCGCAACGATGGCCAGCCGCAAGTCATCTCGGTAGAACTCGCCAAGCTGCTGCAGAAGCGCGGCGCCACGGACGAGGCGCTTCGCGCGGTCAAGGCGTACGTTCCGAATTACCTGAACATCCCCATGGATGACGCTCCGCTCAGTTTCTGGCGCGTTGCCTTTCCGCTTCCCTACCGGGCTTCGGTGGAGAAATACGCACGCCAGAAGTCTCTCGACCCCTTCGTCGTCGCCGGGCTCATCCGCCAGGAGTCGGAGTTTAACCCGAAGGCGATTTCTCCGGCGAAGGCCTATGGATTGACGCAGGTCTTGCCATCTACCGGACGATCGTTGAGCCGGCAGAACGGCATCCGCCGCTTTTATCCGAAGATGCTGTTTGTCCCGGATGTCAACCTGAAACTCGGCACGCACTACCTCCAGCAATTGCTGGCTTCGCTCAACGGCAAGTGGGAGGAGACGCTCGCCTCCTACAATGCCGGGCGTTCGCGCGTCATGCGCTGGCTCGATTGGGGCTCTTACCGGGAGCCGGCGGAGTTTATCGAATCCATTCCTATTGCCGAGACGCGCGATTACGTGCAGATTGTGCTGCGCAATGCCAGCGTGTACCGGCGGCTTTACGAGTCAACGGGCGCTGCGTTACCTTCAAGGAATGTCAGCCCCCGCCGGACAACTGGCCACCTCGTCCGAGACTAGGGAACGGTTCCGCTCCCGCCGCACCCATCATTTCACCGAGTCCGTCATCCGCGAGATGACCCGGCTCGCCATACAGCACGACGCCGTCAACCTGGCGCAGGGCTTCCCGGACTTCCCCGCCCCGGCGATATTGAAAACCGCCGCCCGCGAGGCTATCGACGCGGAATTCAACCAATACTCCATCACCTGGGGCGCCAAGCCTTTCCGTGATGCGATCGCCTCGAAGTACCGCAACTGGTACGGGCTGGAAGTGGATCCGGAACGGGAAATCACGGTCTGCTGCGGGGCTACCGAGGGCATGATCGCCACGCTGCTCGCCGTCACGAACCCGGGCGACGAGATCATCGTCTTTGAGCCCTACTACGAGAACTATGGACCGGACGCGGAACTCTGTTCCGCCACGCGCCGCGTTGTGCCGCTTCGGCCGCCCCATTGGACTTTCGACCGCGACGAGTTGCTCCGGGCGTTCTCGGCGCGGACAAAGGCGGTCATTGTCACCAGTCCGAATAACCCTACGGGGCGGGTATTCTCCCTCGAGGACCTCACGTACATCGGACAGCTTTGTCAACAATTCGAGGCCCTTTGCATCACTGACGAGATTTACGAGCACATCCTTTACGACGGCGCTACACATATCCCCGTATTGGCGGTTCCGGGGATGCGCAACCGCGCCGTGCTGGTCAACTCGATGAGCAAGACATACTCGGTGACGGGGTGGCGCGTAGGGTGGGTGCTGGCGGCTCCCGATCTCACGGATTCCATTCGCAAGGTACACGATTTTCTGACCGTTGGCGCCGCGCATCCCCTTCAAATGGCAGGGGTTACTGCGCTGCAACTTCCGGAACCCTATTACGCAAAACTTGCGCAGGAATATCAGACGCGACGCGATCATATTCTCTCCGTTCTGGAGGAGACGGGATTTCGGCCGTTCCGTCCCTCGGGCGCTTATTACGTCATGGCGGATATCTCCGGCTTCGGCTTCTCGAATGACACCGAGTTCGCCCTACACATGCTGCGGCAAGCGGGGGTGGCGGCCGTGCCCGGATCTAGTTTCTTTTCTAATCCATCCGATGGGCGCCAATTAATTCGCTTTTGTTTCTGCAAGAAATATGAGACATTGGAATTGGCAAGGCAACGATTGAAGAGACTCTTGTAGCCGTACCGGTGTAAGCCGGGGCGGGCTACAGGAAAGGAGGTCTTCATGATGCCCATACTCCTCTTCCCAGAGGAAATGGTCACCGAGAGCGGCTTTGGTCCCGTTGTGGAACTCAAAGAAACTGCGGGAACGCCTCTGCGGCTGACCATTTCCATAAATCGCATGATGGAGCAGCAGACGCTCGATCTCTCCATCTGGGGTTCTTCGGATGGCGAGGATTGGGGATCAGAACCAATCCTCCAATTGCCGCACCGCTATTACTGCGGAACGTATCACCATATGCTTGACCTGAGCGGCCGGTCGGGGATGCGTTATTTGCGCATCGAGTACCGGTTACGCGGGTGGTGCACGGAAGCACCGCCGCCGCTATCTTCGTTCGAAGTTCTCGCGGAACCCGCCATGGCCGCGGTCATGGCGGCTGCCGGCTAGGTTTCCTCCAGGGTCTTCCTGATAATCCGCGCGCACACCAAGTCCCCTCCAACGGGGACTTGGTGTTTTGGCGGTTCCTGTTGAGCAAGGGCATCCAGATCCCGCTTCCAATCCCCGTCGAGAAAGCGTTCCTCTGTGATCCGGCGCATGGGGATGTAGCGGCGGAGTTGTTGTTCGAGGAGGGCATCCTCCCGGAAGCCGGTGCGGGGCGGGTAGAGCAGAGGAGTACGATGAGCCGCACAGGCAGCCGCGATCCCGTAGCCGAGTTTCGACACGACGACGTGAGAGACCTTTACGAGGTCCGCGAAGTCCACGGTGCCCGGTTCGAGGAACAGGGCGGGGGGTAAGCGGGCTGCCGCCCGCTCGAGGACACCGTGGGGCAACCCTCCCCGCATGCCGATCAGAATCCTCATCTGCCGGTCGGAGGGCGCCACTCCCAAGTCCCGGAGAATCTCTCCGGTTTCGCGCCTGCTCACGGATGCGACCAGCGGCGCCTCCGTGACATAGGGGAAGAACTCGAAGCCCTGGCTTTGCCCGAAGGGCAGACGAAGGAAGTGTCCCATCATTGCGTAGCCTTCGCGCATGGCGCCCAATAGTTCCGGCGAGTCGTGATCGCCGGCCAGGAGGGGTTCGTAGATCCAATCCCAGGTGAAGTTGCCGATGGCGATGGAAGGCACGCCGGCAACCGCGGCGGCTTCGCCGGCCAGGAATGGCACATCGGCGACAAGGAGCGCCGCGCGCTCGTTCCGAAGGAAAGAGGCCTCGCGCGCCACGATTTCCGCCCGGTTGCGGAGCAACGTCCGCAGTCTGCCGCCGGTGGCCGGCGCATCGATGCGCAAAGGTCCGTCCTCGACGGCTCCGGAATCGAAGTCGGCGGGGTGCACGGCGACGCCTGGCGGAAACAACCGGTTCGGGGCAATAGAACGCACGACTACGCTTCGCCCGGGGTCCAGTTCCCGGAAGCGCCGGATGACGTGCGCCATCCGCACGGCGTGGCCGTAGCCGTGGCCGCTGACGTAAAAGGCGACGGTTCCGTTCATTCCTTTCCCCGAAAAGTAACATTCCAGCGGACGCCATAGTCATTTATCATGAAAGAAGCCTTGGGACCCAATTACAAACACCTTGTGATTAGTGTATCCGCCCTCAGTCTGCTTTGGGCGGCGGAGAAGAAATCCACAGCAGCGGCTCCGGCGCCGACGTTCGAGACGGCGGTGAAGCCGTTTCTGGCGAAGACGTGCGCCCCGTGCCACAACCGGCAGGCTGCCTCGGGGGGGCTGGATGTGGGGGCATTCTCGAGCCCGCCGACGCTGATCGATCATCGCGAGGGATGGGACCGAATCCTCCAAAAGGTCCGCAGCGGCGAAATGCCTCCCAGGGGAGTTCCGCGTCCTCCCGCGGATGAGGTTGAGGCTTTCACGAAGTACCTTAGCGGCGAGTTCGCGCGCGCCGACCGGAGCGGGAGAGCGGACCCGGGCCGGGTGACTGCCCATCGTCTGAACCGCAACGAGTATACGAACACCATCCGCGACCTGCTTGCGGTGGACTTCCGGGCGGAACGAGACTTTCCGACGGACGATTCCGGGGAGGGGTTCGACAACATCAGCGACGTGCTGACTATTTCGCCGGTGCTGATGGAGAAATATCTGGACGCAGCCGAGCGGATCGCGGCGCGCGCCATAGGGGCGGACCCTCTTCCGAAAAAGCCGCTGGAGGCGCAGTATCACGCCAAGAACAAGACCATCCGCCGGCCCGACTTGAGCACCATCGAGGCCACGCATCGCGTGGAGTGGGACGGCGAATACCTGATCCGCATCGGACTGCCGGGTGAACGGGATGAGAACGCCAAACCGGTGACCATGGGCTTCTGGATGGACGGCAAGCTCCTGCACACGCAAACGGTGGAGACCAAGCCTTCGAAGCTGGTCTACTTCAATCCTTATTCCGAAGAAGAGATGCGGCTGGCGCTGCCCGAGGGCGACCATTTCTTCCGCGCCGGGTTCCTCGACGATGCTTTCGTGGACAACCTTTCCGAGAAGGACGCCTACAGCAGCAAGAAGAACAAGTTCCTCGATTCCATTACATTTATCGGGCCCTTTCCGGCGAAGGTGGAAAAGGCGAGCCGGAAAAAGATCCTGATCTGCGATCCGAATTCGGGCGCGGCGTGTGTGGAACGCATTGTCTCGACGCTCGCCCGGCATGCCTACCGCCGCCCGGTGACGAAAGCCGAGGCGGCGGCGCTGATGCGGTTTGTCGAGATGGCCGAGGGAGAGGGGCAGAGCGCCGAGCAGGGCATCCAACTCGCCATCCAGGCGATGCTGGTTTCCCCTCACTTTCTTTTCCGGATCGAGCACGACCCGGATCCGAACGACGCCGGCAGGATACACCGCATATCGGATGTCGAACTGGCGAGCCGTCTGAGCTACTTTCTGTGGAGTTCGATGCCCGACGACGGGCTGTTGAATCTTGCCGAGGCGGGCAAACTGCATGCTCCGGGGGTTCTGGATGCACAGGTGAAGCGCATGTTGGATAACCCCAAGTCCTCGGCGTTCGCCGACAACTTCGCCGGGCAGTGGCTGGAGACGCGCAACCTGGACGTGGTGAAACCGGACCCGCAGAAGTTCCCGGACTGGGGACCCGAACTGCGCGACGCGATGAAGACGGAAACGCGCCTGTTCTTTGAATGGATGCTGAGGGAGAACCGGCCGCTGGTGGAATTCCTCGACGCGCGATACACGTTCCTCAACGAGCGGCTGGCAAAGCACTACGGTATTACGGGGATAAAGGGTCCGGATTTCCGGCGGGTGGAATTGAGCACTCCGGAGCGCGGGGGCATACTGAGCCAGGCGAGCGTGCTGACGGTCTCGAGTTACCCGACGCGCACGTCTCCGGTGATTCGCGGGAAGTACGTGCTTCAGAACATCCTCGGCACGCCGCCACCGCCTCCGCCGCCTGATGTCCCACAGCTCGATGAGTCCTCGATCGGCAACACGGGCACGCTGCGGCAGCAGTTGGAGAAGCACCGCAGCAACGCGGTCTGCGCCTCGTGCCACAACAAGATGGACGTTCTCGGCTTTGGACTGGAAAGCTACGACGCGATCGGCAAATGGCGCACGATGGACGGCAAGTTTCCAGTGGACTCGAGCGGCACGCTGCCGAGGGGGAAGACTTTCTCGAATCCCGCCGAGTTCCGGGCTTTGCTGCGGGACGACCTGCCCGAGTTCTCGAACTGCCTTATCGAGAAGATGCTGACCTACGCTCTGGGGCGCGGATTGCAGCGGTATGATAAGAGGACTGTCGAGGAGATCAACCGGAATCTGGGCGCATCCGGCTACGGGTTTCAATCCCTCATTCATGAGATTGTTCGCAGTCTGCCGTTCCAATCACGGCGTGGAGAGTTGTCCAGCAGGCAACCGACAGCCAAACCGAAGGAGATCGCGCGCAAATGATCACACGAAAAGCGCTTGCCAGACGAAGCTTCCTGCGCGGCATGGGGACGGCCGTCGCGCTGCCTCTGCTCGATGCCATGACACCGGCTTTCGCCGCCAGCCAGGTTCCTTCGAAGCCGGTGCGCATGGCATTTGTCTACGTGCCGAACGGGATGGACCTGCGGAACTGGAATGTGACGTATGAGGGAAAGCTGGGCGAACTCCCGCACATTCTGAAGCCGCTCGAAGCGCTGCGCGAGAAGATCACGCTGCTCGGGAACCTGACGCACAACAACGGCCGGGCCCTGCTTGATGGAGCGGGCGACCATGGCCGCTGCTGCGGATCGTACCTGACGGGCGTGCAGCCGCGGAAGACGACCATCGACATCAAGTGCGGCATTTCGTGCGATCAGATCGTGGCCAATCACATTGGGCAGAAGACGCGGTTCCCTTCGCTCGAGGTGGGGCTCGAGGACGCGCGGCAGGCCGGGGATTGCGATTCGGGGTATTCGTGCGCTTACACGAACAATCTGGCCTGGCGGAGCGAGACACAGCCGCTGCCGCCGATCCTGAATCCGCGCGCGCTGTTCGAGCGACTGTTTGGGAAGGGCGTGGAACTGACACCCGAAGCCCGAGCCCGGCAGAGCAAGTACCGCCGTTCGATTCTCGACTTCGTGACGGAGGACACGCGCAAGCTGCAATCGAGCCTCGGCCCGACGGACCGGCGCAAGCTGGACGAGTACCTGTCGTCGATCCGGGAGATCGAACGCCAACTCGAGCGCGCCGAGAAGGACACGCGGCAGATCAACCCGGGGATGGAAAAACCGTACGGAATCCCCGCCGATTTTGCCGAGCACTTCCGGTTGATGACCGATATGATCACGGTTGCCTTCCGGGCGGATATGACTCGCGTGCTGACGTTCCTGGTGACGCGGGAAGGGACCTCCCGCGCGTATCGGGAGATCGGCATCCCCGACGGGCACCATCCGCTGACGCACCATCGCAACAATCCGGAACTGATGGACAAGGTGTGCCGGATCAACCGCTATCACATGGAGCAATTCGCCGCGTGGATGGAGAAGCTCGACTCGGTAATGGAAGGCGATTCCACTTTGCTCGACAACTCGATGATTGTGTACGGAGCGGGTCTTGCCGACGGCAACCGGCACAACCATGACGATCTGCCGACAGTGATCGCGGGAACCGGCGGCGGCTTTCTCAAGGCGGGCCGGCGCGTCGTTTACCGGAAAGAGACGCCGATGTCGAATCTGTTCCTGACGATGATGGATCGCATGGGCGTCCACCAGGAGCGCTTTGGAGACGCGACGGGGCCACTGGACGGGCTGGATCTGAGTTGAAGGCACGGGGTGCGGCGCCGGGTCGCTTAATACACGATCAGATTCTTTATTCATCGGACACCACGCAGGCTAAGTCTCCGACAGCGCGTTAAGGAGCGCTTCCGCTTCGGGGTTCGCGGGGAGTCCGTGAACCTCTTCCCCACACGGCAAATCATTGGCCACACCCGGGCGGTGAACAGGGTCCACTTCGGGGAGGTTACCTGGGCGCAATGCGAACGGCAGGGACAGATCGACTGACGCAAGCGGCGGAGAAGCGACGTGCTGGTGTTGACGCGACGGGGCGGCCCCGCGCGCGGGCAGGGAGAGGGTGAGGGATAAGAGAATGGCGAGGAGGAGAGTGGGGAGGAAGCGGTGCCAGAAGGAGAGGCTGGGAGACGGCCTGTCGGGTTCCTTTACCTGCCGGGAAACCCGCTGGGAGCGGGTCTGGCGGTAGCGCTGGAGGTCGCGTTCGGCTTTTTCCAGAATGCGGTAGTAGCGGGATTCGTAGTTGTGGATGACGTCGAGCACGCGGGAGTTCTGGACGAGGTCCTGGAAGGAGG
>JADLBD010000292.1 GCA_020847975.1 Bryobacterales bacterium
CGATGATTCTCGAGTTGCGCTCCGTCTGCCGCAGCGTCATGGTTGCGCAGCACGTCCAGGACTTTGCCGTCGATCTCGTCATGTCCACGCAACCCGGCCATCCGCAGGCGCACGAAATGGCCAACAAATATATCCGCTATGGCAGTTCTCCGCGCGGAGCCCAGGCATTGCTCGAATGCGGGCGCGTGCTCGCCCTCATGCGAGCCCGTTTCCACTTGAGCGTCGACGATGTCCGCCACGTGGCCACCTCCGTTCTGCGCCACCGCATTATTCTCAACTTTGACGCCCACGCCGACGGCCAGACCCCCGAGACCGTTCTGGAAAAGATCATCGAGAGTGTTGCCGCCGCCAAGACAAGATAGGATGTACCCATGGCTGCGCCACTGCTGGACCGGGCTTTCCTCGAACGCCTGGAACGGCTAACGATTCATTGGATGAAGTCCTTCCCCGGACTGGTGGGCGGCCACAACACGTCACGCTTCGCCGGCGCCGGGCAGGAGTTCCTCGACCACCGTCATTTCCACCACGGCGACGACCTCCGCGCCATCAACTGGCGCGCCTACATGCGCCTGGAAAAGCTCTTCCTCAAAATGTTCCAGGTGGAGCCGCGCGTCCCCGTTCGCATCCTGCTCGACGCAAGCGCCTCCATGTCCACCGGGGAAGACGGCGATAAATTCGGCTACGTGCGCCGCCTCGCCGGGGCGCTTGCTTATGTCGGCCTCGTGCGCCTGGAAACCATCACGCTCCAGCCCTTCTCCGACAGCCTCTGGGATTCGCACGCCTGCGGCGGAGGGCGCCACCGCTTCGCCCCGGCTGCCGAGTTCCTCAACGCACTCGACGCCAAGGGCCAGACGAACTTCCTTGACGTGGCCCGGGAGTTCTCCGCGGAGTATCCGCAGCGGGGTTTGCTCATTGTCATCTCCGACTTTCTGACAACCGGCGAATGCGAAAAACCGTTACAGTACCTCGCCGACCTCGGACATGAATTGCTGCTGCTTCAGGTATGGTCGGATGAAGATCGCACGCCGCCCTGGAACGGCGAACTCGAGCTCATTGACGCCGAATCCGGTGAAAAACTCGAGCTGTCGTTTGAAGACGACGTGCGTCAGCTCTATACGGAACGCTTCGACGCCTACGCCCGCGGCTTGCGCGACCTCGCCCTTCGCAAGGGCGGCCGTTATCTCGGCATCTGCACCCGCACGCCCGTCGATGAAGCCGTCTTCGGTCCGCTCAATCAGATTCAGGCGGTCTACTAGATGTTCCTGTTCAATCTCACCGCTGCGGAATTTCTCGCTCTCTTCACTGCCGTCTCCTCCTTCGTGGTCATGCTCTACCTGCTTGACCGCTCCCGCCGCCGCCATGTGGTCGCCACGCTGCGCTTCTGGCAGCAGTCCGATCTGCCCTCACGGCGCAAGCACCGCCGGAAGATCCAGCAGCCCTGGTCGCTGATTCTTCAGTTGCTCGCCATCCTCATGCTGCTGCTGGCCATCGGACAGTTGCGCATCGGCTCGCCGGACCGCGCCTCGCGCGATCATGTCCTTCTGCTCGACGCCTCTGCCTGGATGGGCGCCGGTGGACCCAACGGCCGCCCGCTCATCGCCGACGCCCGCGCCGCCGCACTGCGATACATTCGCGCCCTCCCCTCCGCCGACCGCGTCATGCTGGTTCGCGCCGACGCCCTCGCCACCCCCATCACCGGATTCGAGACCAACCGCCAAACCCTCGCCGCCGCCATCAATGCTCTCGAGCCCGGCACGGCCGCCCTGAACCTCGGACAAGGCCTCGATTTCGCCAGCCAGGCCCTCCGTCTCGAGGCCCGGCGTCCGGGCGAGATCGTCTTCGCCGGAGCGGGCCGCATGGCGCGCGAAGCCCTCAGCGAACTCCCTCCGCTGCCCGCGAACCTACGCGTCCTTCCGGTAGCCGCAAGTATCGAAAACTGCGGCATCCGGAAGCTCACCCTGCGCCGCGCGCCGGCCGATCCCGACCTTTGGGAGATCTACGTCACCGCCCGCAACTATGGCCACACGCCGCGGACCGTGCCGCTCTACGTCCTCTTCGGAGGGGCTCCAGTGGGAACGCGCAGCCTCTCCTTGCCTCCCGCCTCGGACATCAGTTCCACGTTCCACTTCCGCACCAAGGCCGCCGGATGGCTGGAGGCGCGTTTGGACTCGGGCGACCGTCTCCCCGCCGACAATACGGCGACGCTGGAACTGCCGGCTCAGGAATCGAGACGTGTGGTTGTCTATTCGAATGAGCCCGACCTGCTGCGTCCGGTCCTCTCCGCCAACCGCCGCGTCGAGATGGTTTTCGCCAAACCTTCGAATTACAAACCCGACCCGAAGGCCGCCATCGTGATCCTGGACCGCTTCCGGCCTCCCGTCCCGGTGGTCGAAAACAGCATCTGGATCGAGCCGCCCGCCGCTTCCTCCCCAATTTCCGTCCGAACCCAGGCCCGCGATGTCGTGCTGCGCTGGCGTTCGGAACAGATCCTGGCCGCCGGTCTTCACACAAAGGACGCCCGCATCGAGAGCACCGAGGTTTTTGCCGCCTCCCCGGACGACATCGTCATCGGAGACGTGGAAGGCGGCCCCGCCATCCTCGCCCGGCCCGGCAAAGTGAAGACCGCGGTGTTTGGCTTCCACCCCATGCGCTCCTCTCTGCGCTATGAGCTTGCCACGCCGCTTCTCTTCGCCAATGTCCTGAAGTGGATGGCTCCGGAAATCTTTCTTCGCGTGGAACTGCAAGCCGGCAGCGTGGGAACGGTCACCGTTCCGCTCGAGTCCGACTACGACCCCTCCCAGGTACAGGTGGTCAACGAAAACGGAGCCGCGCTTCCCTTCACCATCCGCGACCGCGTGCTTCGCTTCTTCGGCGGCACACCCGGCATTGTTCGCGTCCATCTGGGCGACCGCGAACTCGTCTATTCGTTGAGCCTGCCGGATATCGCCGACTCGACCTGGGAACCGCCGAAGACCGTCCGGGCAGGCTTTGCTTCCATCGGCGGCTTCGAGTCCGCCGTCCGTGACATCTGGCAATGGCTGGCGCTCACCGGGGCGCTTCTCCTGATCGCGGAATGGTTCTTCTTCGGGCGGAACACCCAGGACCGGCCTTTCGTTCTGAAACTCTTCAAGCGCCAGGCGCCGGCCCGGAGGAAAGCATCATGAGCTTCGACCGAGCCTGGGTTCTGCTCTTCTTGCCGCTGGTGGGGGCTTTCGTACTGATCGAATGGCGCCGCGCCGCCTCGAAGATCGGGTTGGTGCTGAAATCCCTTGCTCTCGCTGCTGTCGTCGCCGCACTTTCCGAGCCCCAGATGTTCGTCTCGGAGACAAAAATGGCGGTCGCGGTCCTGGTGGACACCTCAGCCAGCGTCTCTCCCGATGACCTCGACCGCGCCTCCCAACTCGCTACGGAGATCGACCGCGCCCGCGGCCGTCATTGGGTCCGGGTCATCCCCTTCGGCCGTGCCACGCGCCCGCTGGAGCCAGGTGAATACTCCAAGGGATGGCGCCTGAAGCAAGCCTCCGGCGATGCCGGGCGCGCCACCGATCTCGAGGCGGCCATCCGGGAAGCCTCCGCCTCCCTGCCCGCGGGACTCGTCGGCAGGATTGTCCTCATCTCCGACGGCAAGGAGAATCGGGGCAGCATCACCCGTGCCGCCTGGCAGGCGCAGCAACTCGGCCTTCCTGTCGACACCTACGCCCTCAAAGGACGGCCCCGGCCCAGCCTTCGCATCGAATCACTCCACATGCCCTCCTTCGCCTTCACCGGCGAACGCGTGCCCATCGAACTGGTGGTCAGTTCTCCGCGAAAGTCCTCCGGGGTGGTCGAAATCTCCGCCGAAGGCCGCTCCCTGGGAGCGCACCCCGTCAATCTCGACGCCGGCGACAATTCCCTCCGGGTTTTCTCCACCATCAGCGCCGCCGGCGCCATCGACCTCAGCGCGGTCATCCGCACGGAAGACCAGGGCGAAGTTCGCTTCGAGCAGGCTCTCATGGTTCGCCGCCCCCGCGTCCTCTACGTCTCGCAGGATCCCCCGGGCGTGGATAAGGACCTGCTCGGCGTTCTCGAAACCGGCAAGTTCCAGGTGGACACCGTCCCTGACGTCCGGTCCGCCAAACTTTCCGAATACCAGTTGATCGTCTTCAACAACCACAACCTCGAGGCCATCGCCCCGCAGCGAAAGGCCGATCTCGAGGATTACGTCAAGCAGGGCGGCGGAATGCTCGTCATCGGCGGCGAGCAGAACGTGTATGTCGAGGGCAAGAAGCAGGAGGACCCGCTCGAGCGCGCTCTGCCGGCCAAGCTGGCTCCTCCGCGCTCGCCCGAGGGCACCATGGTGGTCCTCATCATCGACAAGTCTTCCTCCATGGAAGGCCGCAAGATGGAACTGGCCAGGCAGGCGGCCATCGGGGTGATCGAGAACCTGCGGCCGGTGGACTTCGTCGGCGTGCTGATCTTCGACAACTCCTTCCAGTGGGCCGTGCCGGTGCGAAAGGCTGAAGACCGCGCCAGCATCAAGCGGCTGGTCGCCGGAATCACGCCCGACGGCGGCACTCAAATCGCCCCGGCGCTCAGCGAGGCTTATCGTAAGTCGGTGCCGGTTCGGGCTACGTTTAAGCACATCGTGCTGCTTACTGACGGCATCTCGGAGGAAGGCGACAGCATCCAGCTTGCCAAGGAGGCGGCTAATGACCGCATCACTATCTCGACCGTCGGCCTCGGCCAGGACGTGAACCGCTCGTATCTCGAGAAGGTGGCCGCGTTCGCCAAGGGCAAGGCCTACTTCCTGAACGATCCTTCCGGCCTCGAACAGATTCTGCTGCGCGACGTCATGGAGCACACGGGCTCGACCGCCATCGAGAAGCCCCTGGTCCCCATCGTGCTCAAGAATACGGAGATCCTCGAGGGCGTGGACATGGCATCCGCCCCGCCGCTGAAGGGCTATGTGAAGTTCATTGCCAAGCCGACCGCCGACACAATCCTCAGCATGGACCGCCGCGATCCGCTGCTCGCGCGCTGGCAGTATGGCCTGGGCCGCGCGGCGGTTTTCACTTCCGACGCCAAAGCCCGCTGGGCCGCCGACTGGGTCACCTGGAAGTTCTACGACCGCTTCTGGGCGAATCTTTTGCGCGACCTGCTCCCCCATTCGCAACCCGGCGAAGCGCGCCTCGACTACGACAGCGTCAACGGAGATCTTGTGGCCGAATACCGTCTCGCGCCGAGCGTCCCGGAACCCGTCCCCATGGTGGAACTGTTCGTCTTCGGCCCCGACGGCTTCCAGAAGCCGGTAGAGATGAAAAAGCTCGCCCCAGGCGTGTTCCGGGGCCGCGTGGCAGTCGGGAACCGCCGCGGCCTGTTCCGCGTTCGTCCGGTGGTGGAATCGGCCGCGTTTCCCGAAGTCGGCATTTACCGCCCCGAAGATGAGCTGGCGGATTACGGGTCCGATCAACTGCTCCTGAAACAGGTCTCCGCCCAAACCGGAGGAAGCTTCGAGCCCCGGCCCGAGGCTATCTTCCACTCAGGGGGCAAATCCGTGCCCACCACGCTCCGGCTCTGGCCTGGTCTTCTCGCCGTCGCCGTCGGCGCCAATGTCATTGAACTGGTCTTGCGCAAGTGGAAGGGCCTGCTCCAGTTCTTCCAGCGGGCTTAGCCGGGCTCAGCCGGGCTTAGCCGTCCAAGGGCAGGTCGAGCCCGATCCACTGGCAGACGAGACGGTAAGTGAATCCCCACAACGGGACGTGATCCAGCTCGATGGCCGGCCACTGCATGCCGGGCGGCAGCCCGGCGATGGTCACGCGCGTGTGCCGGGTGGTGTCCGCCAGCACCCGTAGCGGCACCCATGTCGCCTGCACAGCCTCCTCGATGTTCACGTTCACCGGGAGCGTCTCCGGCAGCACGAATCCGAACGGAGCCACCCATAGCTTCCTCCCCACTCGGCGCCCCGCCCACTCGTACGGCAGGCTCTGCGTCAGGTCCGCCCGCGTCAATTCGATGCCGCACTCTTCCTGCAATTCGCGCAATGCGGTGTCGAGCAAGTCCCGGTCCTCCGCATCCCGCCGCCCGCCTGGAAACGCCCACTGCCCCGACCACGGATCCCGCGCATTGGTCACACGCCGGATCAGCAGAATGGATTCCTCCGGAGCTTTGGCGTGCAGGATGGCCACCGCCGCCTCCGGCACGGGTTGAGAGTCTTCGGGCATGAAGGAGTGGCTACTGCCAGTGTAGGGCTTCCAAATGCGCGTGACAATGCCGCTCCCGCTGTTGTAAACTAATGGATTGTGGCGGATGATGGCGCCCCAGCAGTGGTGCGTCCCCTCTCTTCCAGCCTCCCAAATCTTACGCAAAGAAGCTGAGGTTTCCTATGTACGCAGTAATCGAAACGGGCGGGAAGCAGTATCGTGTGTCTCCCGGCGATGTCATTCAGGTGGAAAAGCTCGAGGGAGACGCCGGCTCGGCCGTGGAGTTTGACCGCGTGCTCGCCGTCTCCAACGAAACCAATCAACTGCTTGCCGGCCAGCAGACTGCATCGGCGCGCGTGCGTGGGACCATCCAAACCCAGATGCGCGGCGACAAAGTTATTGTTTTCAAGTTCAAGCGCAAGAAGCAGTACAAGCGCACCATCGGCCACCGGCAGAATCTCACGGCGGTGGCCATCAACGAGATCGTGTTCTGAAAATCCCGACTTGGTAAGGAGTTAGCATATGGCACATAAAAAAGGGTTAGGCAGCTCAAAGAACGGCCGGGATTCGAATGCGCAGCGGCTCGGCGTCAAGGCCTTCGGCGGCCAGTTGGTCACCGGCGGCTCGATCCTCGTCCGCCAGCGGGGCACAATCTTCAAACCGGGCGAGAATGTCGGGCGCGGCAAGGACGACACCCTGTTCGCCAAGGTCCCCGGCCACGTCGAATTCCGTGACCGCGGCCGCATGGGCAAGTTCATCAGCATCAAGGCAGCCGATTCGGTCTCTGCCTGATCTGCACCCTCGATCTCTCGCGCCCGGTCTGAACGCCGGCGCGTCCCCTCGGCTGTTTTTCCGAAATGTTCATTGACGAAGTCAGAGTCTATGTAAAGGCTGGAGACGGCGGGAATGGCTGTGTGGCCTTTCGCCGGGAGAAGTACGTCCCCAAAGGCGGCCCGAGCGGCGGCGACGGCGGGCGCGGCGGCGACCTGTTCCTCGTCTCGAATCCCCATTACAACACTCTTCTCCACTTCCGCTACAATCCCGAACACAAGGCGGAACGCGGGCGGCACGGCGAAGGCAGCAACCGCACCGGGCGCGACGGCGCTTCCGTCGAAGTGCCTGTTCCGGTGGGCACCGTCGTCTATGACGAAGACACCGGCGAACTCCTCCACGATTTCACCACCCCTGGAGAGAAGTTTCTAGTCGCGCACGGCGGGCGTGGAGGGCGCGGCAACCAGCACTTTGCCACCCCGACGCACCAGGCGCCTACCGAGCACGAGCCAGGCCGGCCCGGCCAAGAACGGCATCTCCGGCTCGAGTTGAAACTGCTCGCCGATGTCGGCCTCGTGGGATTCCCCAATGCCGGAAAATCCACCCTCATCTCCCGCATCTCGGCGGCCCGGCCGAAGATTGCGGATTACCCGTTCACCACTCTCGAACCGAATCTCGGCGTGGTGAGCATGCCGGGCGATCGCACTTTTGTCGTCGCGGACATTCCCGGCCTCATCGAAGGCGCGCATGAGGGAGCAGGGCTCGGCATTCAATTCCTGCGCCACATCGAGCGCACCAAGCTGCTCGTTCACCTCGTGGACGTCTCGGAATACTCCGGCCGCGATCCGGTGCAGGATTTCAAGATCATCCTCAAGGAACTGGAGAGCTTCAGCGAGGGAATGATTCACAAGCCGATGCTGGTGGTGGCTACCAAGATCGACGTCGCCCAGGACCCCTCCCGCATCCAGAGACTGCGGCGGGCTGTCATCCGAAGGAAGATGCCGTTTTACAAGTTGTCCAGCGTGACCGGACAAGGTCTTCAGGAGTTGTTGTTCGCTATCGGCGAGCGAGTGTTCGCGGATCCCTCAGCGAGCGCAGCAGATCTGGGTGGAAACCAGGGCTGAGGGCGAGATGGGCCGGGAGTGGGCGAAATAGTCCTGCTGCGACAGGTTCCGGTACACCGCTCCGGCAACGCCTGACGCCACCGGTCCGTTCACCGGCCTACCGCCCGTCAGCAGAACCACTACCACCAGTTTGTTGCGGCCGACATCGTTGAACGACCCGAACCAGCCAAGGTGCGTCGGGGTCCGCTGATCCGTACAGGTCCCGGTCTTTCCCAGGATCGTTTCGGAATTGTTCACGCCTGCCCGGCGCGCGGTTCCGTATTCCACCGCGCCCATCATCCCCGGCTTCACCTCCGGAATCCACTGCTGGATATCCAGGCGCCGCTTGACCCGAGGAATGAAGCTCGAAACTTCCTCACCTGAGCGCGGATGCTGGAGATAGTACAACGTGCCGCCATTGGCGATGGCCGAAAGCAGCGAGGCGAGTTCCAGCGGGGTCAGCGAGATGCCTGATCCGAAGCTGGTCATCATGCCCACGCCTCCATCAGGCGGAGTCGCTGGAAGCAAACCGGGCTGTTCTCCATCGATATTCAGACCTGCCCGCTCTCCCAGACCGAACAACCGGGCGTAGTAGGAAACGCGGTCAAATCCCAGCTTGTTCCCCAACGCGGCGAAGTAGGCGTTGTTCGATACGGCAAGCGCGTTGGTCAGATCGAACGTGGTCCTGCGTCCTATGCGGATCGCCGTATCGCGCTCGACCACACCTTCACTCAGTGCCGCCAGCGCCGCCACTACTTTGATCGTCGAGCAGGGCTGGAATCCGCTCTTCAAGGCCAGTTTCTGATTCACCAGCGCAAGCACACGGCCAGTGTAAGGGTCCACCACGGCGACGGTTCCGTTGTACGGCCCCAGCGCCTCAACCGCGGCCTTCCTCACCTGAGGATCTTCCCCGTCCGTCCAGTCGCCTTCGGCTGAATCGGCAAAGGTGGGCTCCCGCCAGGGGCCGCCCTTGATCAACGGCGCCGCCGTCGCCCGGCGGTAGCTTGCCGGAGACACCAGACTCGAACGGTAGCGGGTAGTTCGAGTGGTCCTCACGCTGGTCCGAACGGCTCGGGTAGTCTTCGCCACAGCGGGCTTCTTCACCTGCGTTGTTGCCGTCTTTTTTTTCTTCTTCACCGCAGTCGCGGAGAAGGAAGCCTGACTCGCCGCCAGACTGGCGAGAATCAGAACCAGAAAGAGACGGAGGGATGTCTTAGGCTGCATGCCACCTCGTGTATCCTATCGTCACATTGGACGCTATGCTGAAGACGTCGATCACGACAGCTATACCTAGTATTCTCAACACTAAAGCGCCATTTCGTCAAGCCGCTGTCCAACCGCCGTCAATCGTCACTACAGACCCGGTCACGAAGCCCGCCTCATCCGAGCAAAGATAAAGCGCAAGATGCGCGATTTCCTCGGGTTTTCCCAGCCTCCCGATCGGCTGCCGCGCGTTGATCTCCGCCCGCACCTTCTCCTTCTCATGTTTGTGGTACTTCTCGAGGTACCCTTCCACAAACGGCGTCTCCACCGTTCCCGGACAGATGCAGTTCACCCGGAACTGTGTCGGATAATCCACTGCCAGTTGTCTGGTAATCGTCACCACGGCGCCCTTCGTGGCGCAGTAGCCAAACCGCTTCCTGATCCCGATCAGACCCGCCACGGACCCGATGTTCACAATGTTCCCGTGCGAGGCAACCAGCAGCGGCACAGCCGCCTTGGTCACCAGGAACAACCCCTCGACGTTCACGCGGAAGAGCCGTTGAAAATCCTCGAGCGATGTTTCCTCGATGTTGCCCACATGCCCGATGCCGGCGTTGTTCACCAGAATATCCAGCCTCTCGACGGTGGAGAACATCTGCTCGACCGATTCCGGGTTCGTGATGTCGCATTGGACGGCGCGCGCGCCGGCAAGTTCGCCGGCCAGTTTCTCCGCCGCCGGAAGATTCAGGTCGACAATAATCACCTTTGCGCCGGCCGCGGCCAGCACCCGGCATGTGGCTTCGCCAATCCCGCTGGCGCCGCCGGTAACGAGAGCAATACGATTATCAAGACGAAAGGGCGTATGAGTCATCCTTTTCAGGATAAGCTACATACGCCCTTCCGACAGCAGAATCCCTTCAGAAAATGAAGCGCAAACTCACCTGGGCACGCCGCGCATTCGTCCCATCCGGAAAGCCTTGTGACGCCGATCCCTCTCCGAGCCGCGGCGTTGGCGTCAACACCCCGTTCCGCGCCTGGAAAGCCTGCCCGTTCACGCTCGTATTCGAGACGTGATTGAATACGTTGAAGGCCTCGAAGTTCAAGTACACCTGGTAGCGCTCCGAAAATGGAAGGATTTTCGTCAGGCGCGCGTCGGTGCGGTAGATCTGGTCAATGTCCAGGCTCGCCGCCGCCAGGAAGGGAACCCTGGAGGATCCGCCGAATCCGTTCAAGGTCGTTGTATACGCCGCCCCCGAAAACGGACTCCCCGATACGAAAATCGTCGGCGTTTGCGGCTGCGCCGAAGCCAGTGTCGTGATCTGGCTCAACTGCCAGTTATTGATGAAGTACTTCGCCGCAGCCGAACTGCTGCGGGAAAGCCGCGGCGTGAAGATGGTGGTGGCTACGAACCGGTGGCGCTGGTCGAGTGAGGAGGACGACTTGTCGCCGCGATAGTCCCCGTTGAACAGGCTGGCCGGCCCGCTGGAAAAGAAGATGTTGTTGTTGCCGCCGCCCTGGTTGTAGTCGATAGCGTGCGACCATGTATAGGCGTACGATGCTTCCCAACTCTTCGACATCCGCTTACGCATCTGCACCACCATCGCGTTGTAGTACGAGTTGCCGCCGGCATCCACCATGTTCACCCGGCGCCAACCCGGATCGACGCGATTGGCCAACCGGTACGTCTCCGTCGTGTAAGTTCCCGTCGGATTGCTGTTCTCATCTTCAATCCGGTAGGTCACGGCCGGACCTGGAGCGCCGATGTTCAAATCCCGCACCGTCGTAAGATGCAGTCCTCGCGACCAGATGTAGGACAAGGTCAGTCCCAGGTTTTCCGTAAGCTGCCGCTCCAGGCCGATGTCGCCCTGCTGGGTGTAAGGATTGCGGAAGTCGGGCGCCGCGAACGTCACGTCCACGGTCCCCGCCGGAGGATTGCGGTCAATGCCCGGCAGCGTGAACGGGAACACCGGGCCTACCGCACGGTCTCCCGCAATGCTTCCGTTGAGACTGATCAGCTTCTGATAGATTCCGTTCTCGAGGAAGAACGTATTCAGCAGCCCGCCCTGGATGCGCGCGTAGAAAATGCCGTACCCCGCGCGCAGAACGGTCTTCTCGTTGAAGGCATAGGCCACCCCCACACGGGGAGCGAAGTTTTTCTTCGGCTCATTCACCCTGCCCGTCTGGGGATAGTCCGGATTCACCTGTACCGGCTGCGACAACTTCGCGAACTCATACCGCAAGCCATAGTTCAGAGTCAGCTTCTGGCTCACCCGGAACTGGTCCTGCACGTACCAGTTAATATCCTGGATACGCGTATCGGAAATGGAATTCCCGAACCGCTGCGAGAAGCTTTGCCAGCGCTTTTCTCCCGTGGTGTTGCCTGTCAGATCCTGCGCGAACGCCGTGAAGGTCGGATACGAGTAGGACCCGTTGCGGGTACGCAGGATATCGTTGTAATCCTGCGTATTGACGTAGTCGAAGCCCGCCTTGAAGGTGTGCTTGCCGAACGTCCAGGTGAGGTTATCCGCCAGTTGATGCCGGTTCTCGCTCGGATTCAGGCGTGGGTAGGAATCCGCCACGCCCAGGTTCGACTGCCCTTGGACGGAAATCTGCACCCGCCCGGTGAGGGCCGGGATCAGGCTGTCGGAAACGTCGTCGAACAGCCGGTCCTTGAACCACCCATAGCGCAGTTCGTTCACCATGGTCGATTTCGGAATGGAAGTCCAGGACAGCCGCCCGTAGCGCGTGCGCACCGTCGAGTTCGCGTTGTTGCCCACCCCATTGCCGTTGTTGAGCACTGCCTGCGTTTGAATCCCGTTCGGGGAGATCCAGCGCAGGTAGTTGAAGCTCGCGCTGAAGGAGTGCTTGTCCGCCGGCCGCCAGTCGATCTTGCCGAATCCAAGTTCGGAATCCGCCCTACGGTCCAGCACCTGAAACTGCCGCCCAAGGAATTTGATGGCCGCGTCGCACTGCGCCGCCGTCGCCGCGCACGTTCCCACGAAATTCCCGTTGCCGTCAAACAGCGGCGGACGTGTCAGAGAAGCGATCAGAGGAAACTTGCGGCGCGTCGCCTCGGCGTTGAAGAAGTAGAACAACTTGTCCTTCTGGATTGCGCCCCCAATCGAACCGCCTAGCTGGTGGCGTACCTCCGGGGGGTTATACGTCGAATACGGATCCCTCGCGTTGAGAGACCGGTTGCGGAAGAACCAGTACCCCGTCCCATGCACGTCATTCGTGCCCGAGCGAGTCACCGTATTGATAACGCCGCCCGAGGCCCGTCCGTATTCCGCCGAATACCCGTTTGAAAGTACCTCGAACTCCTGCACCGCGTCCTGCGAAATCTGCGACGAGATCCGCGTTCGTCCGGCGTTCTCGTTGTAAAACTGGTCGGTGGTGTCATTGCCGTCCGTGAGAAAGCTGTTGCCTCCCGCGATGCCGCGAAAGCTCACCAACCCGAACGTACCATCGGATACGACCGCCGGCGTCAACAAAACGAAGGAATCCACCCGCCGCCCGTTGATCGGCAGGTTCGTGATCTGCTGCTCGTTCACCACCTGCGACACGCCTGTCCTGGTGCTCTCCACGATGGGAGCTGTCGCCAGGATCTCGATTTGGGCGGCGGCGGTGGCCACTTGCAGAGTAATGTCAAGGCTCAGATTCTGCCCCACCTGGAGTTGCAGGTCCCGGTGCTCCAGAGGCGCGAATCCGTCTTTGGTGACGTTTACCTGATAACCGCTCGCCGGCACCAGTGCGGGAGCGTTGAACACACCCGCTTCATTGGTGGTAAGGGCACGGTGGATGCCCTTACCCTCATTGGCGACGATTACTTTTGCTTCGGGAACAACGGCTCCCGAAGCATCCCGAACCACGCCGGAAATGGTGGCGAGACCAGCCACGGATTGAGCGGAGGCCAAGCCGCACGCCGCCCACAAACAGAGGAGCGCTATAGATAGGAATTTGTACACTAGAGACTCCCTTCACCCTTCTTCCAGGTTACCGGAAACCGGTGTCTGTGAGGTGACAAATCGGAGAAAAGGAGCGGGAATCTCCACGCAATTACCGAAAGCGATAATCGGCCTCACTCCGCGAGGAAGAAGGCCGATTTCGCTTCTCTTATGTTACTTGTGCTTCTCGGAACCGGCGCCCTTCGCCAGTTTGTCGCGCTGTTCCCGCAATACGGCCTTCCGGCTCAGCTTGATCTTGTTGCCCTCGAGCGCCAGGACTCTCACCAGAATCTGGTCGCCTTCCTTCAACTCGTCCCGCACATTCTTGATGCGGTTTTCCGAAATCTCGCTGATGTGGAGCAATCCGTCCGTTCCGGGGAAGATTTCCACGAACGCACCGAAATCGACCAGCCGCACCACCTTGCCGAGGTACGTCTTGCCCACTTCGGCGACGGCGGCAATGTCGCTCACCATCTGGATGGCCTTGTTGGCCGAATCCTGATTGGTGGCGAAAATATTCACCGTTCCGTCGTCGCTCACATCGATCTTCACGCCCGTCTGGTCGATGATGCTGCGGATCATCTTCCCGCCGGGTCCGATCAGTTCGCGGATCTTATCGGTGGGGATGGTCATCGTGTGGATCATCGGAGCGTGGCGCGAAAGCTCCTTGCGAGGCGCTGCCAGCACGGCCACCATCTTGTCCAGAATCTCGAGGCGGGCCTTCCGCGCCTGCGCCAGCGCTTCGCGCATGATGGCAGTGGTGACCTTGGTCACCTTGATATCCATCTGTAGCGCCGTGACGCCATCCCGTGTTCCGGCCACCTTGAAATCCATATCGCCGTAGTGATCTTCGGCTCCCGCGATGTCGGTCAGGATTGCGTACTTGCCGTCCTCGATCACGAGGCCCATCGCGATGCCCGCCACGGGGGCGGCGACCGGCACACCGGCGTCCATCATCGCGAGCGTGCCGCCGCAGACTGTCGCCATCGAACTCGATCCATTCGATTCCAGAATGTCGCTCACGCATCGCAGCGTATAGGGGAACGCTGATTCCTGCGGGACCACCGAGGAGAGAGAGCGCTCGGCCAGGGCGCCATGCCCGATCTCGCGCCTTCCCGCGCCGCGCAGAAACCCTACTTCGCCCACGCTGAACGGCGGAAAGTTGTAATGCAGCATGAACCGCTTCGAGACTTCGCCTTCGCTCAGCAACTCCATCCGCTGCTCGTCGTCCTTCGTCCCGAGCGTGGTCGTCACCAGCGCCTGCGTTTCGCCGCGCGTGAACAGCGCCGAGCCGTGCGTGCGGGGGAGAATGCCCACTTCGATGTCGATCCTGCGGATTTCGTCAAAGGTGCGCCCGTCCGGACGCCGCCGCGCGATGAGCATCTCGTCGCGGAAGATCCGCTCCTTGAGATAATCGAACAGCTTCCCCGCTTCTTCCTGCTGCTCTTCCGGATACTCCGCCTCACAGGCGTCGTGCAGCGCCGCAATCTTTTTGTAGCTCTCGATCTTGGCGTACTTTTGCGTGTTCGAAGCGTCCGTCAGTTCCTCGCGGTACTTCGCGGAAATCTGCGCCAGCATCTCCTGGTTGACCGGAGCCGGCGTGAATTCGCGCTTCTTTTTTCCGCACAGCGCCGCCAGTTCGCGGATGCCGGCAATAATCTTCTTGCAGCATTCGTGCCCGAACTCGATGCAGTCCACCACCGAGTCTTCGGAAACGCCCTTCCCGCCGGCTTCCACCATCACGATGCCTTCCTCGGTCCCGGCAACCACGATGGAAAACTCGGCGGCCTTCAGTTCTTCGTAGGTGGGCTCGGCAATCATCTGACCGTTCAACATTGCCACGCGCACGCCTGCGAGCACGTGATAGAAGGGGATGTCGGAAATCGCCAGCGCGGCGGCGCTCCCCATCACGGCGAGCGAAGATGGGTCGTGGAGCGGATCGGCCGAAAGCACATAGGCGATCACCTGGGAGTCGCACATGTAGCCCTCGGGAAACAGCGGGCGGATCGGCCGGTCAATCAACCGGCTGGTCAGAATTTCGCGTTCCGTGGGCCGGCCTTCGCGCTTGATGAAGCCTCCGGGGAAACGTCCCGCGGAATAGG
The DNA here is from genome assembly GCA_020847975.1 of Bryobacterales bacterium. Lineage (GTDB taxonomy): Bacteria > Acidobacteriota > Terriglobia > Bryobacterales > Bryobacteraceae > CADEFT01. The sequence continues at coordinate 15,303 of JADLBD010000292.1, forward strand.
TGTACTCCCGGTAGTCTACCGTCAGCGGAAAAAAGCCTGCGCCGGGCTTTGGCTGCTCGTTCGAGCACGCCGTGGCCAATACCACGGAATCGCCGGTGCGAACGACAACCGCGCCGTTCGCCTGCTTTGCCAGCTTTCCCGATTCAAAAGTGACAACCCGGGTGCCCAGGTCCACCGAAACTGTGTGTGTCATGAATAGTCCTCCAACTTTGGCCGGATTGCTCCGGCCGAGTCAGGAAGACTGATTGGAAGGAACCAGCCGTACTAAATACACCGCTTAGACCCATATGGCACAACGCGCACATGGGGAGGCCGCGGTGGAGTAACTCTGCCTGTGGCGTCTAGCGCCGGATCCCCAGCCGGGTAATCAGCTCTTTGTACCGTTCCGGGGAGTTGTTTTTCAGGTACTTGAGCAGCCGGCGGCGGCGAGCCACCATCGTCAACAAACCGAGCCGGGAGTGATGGTCCTTTTGATGGGACTTGAAATGCTCGGTGAGCTGCGAAATTCGCTGGCTCAGGATGGCCACCTGTACCTCAGGGGACCCCGTGTCGCTCTTGTGGACCTTATACTTCGATATGATCTGCGATTTCAACTCAGCAGCCAGCGCCATTACAGATGCGTACCTCTCACGTTCCTATTCTTTCAGTCTTTTCCTCATAACAGAGTAACACAACCGTCAACTCTCCCCGCAACCGCCCGGCGCGGGCCTATCGCTCCCGCCTCTCATGGAACGTTCCGATGTACAATACAGGGCGATGCGCACCGTCCTTCTTTTCTTCCTCAGCGCCGCTGTGGCGTTTTGTGAACTCCGTGTCGGAATCGTCGGCACCGATACTTCCCACGTCATTGCCTTCACCAAGATCCTCAATGATCCCTCGAATCCGGATCACGCCCCCGGGGCGCGTATCATTGCGGCCTACAAAGGCGGCAGCAAGGATGTGGAATCGAGCTACAGCCGCGTCGATAAGTACGCCGAGGAGTTGAAGACCAAGTACGGTATCGAAATCGTTCCCGACATCGCCACCCTTTGCAGCAAGGTGGATGCGATCCTGCTCGAAAGCGTCGACCCGCGCCAGCACCTCCCGCAGTTCAAGGAGATCGTCAAATCGCGCAAGCCTGTATTCATCGACAAGCCTCTGGCCTCGACGCTCGAGGATGCCCGCGAAATCGCCCGCCTCGCCAAGGAGAATCATGTTGCCTGGTTCAGCACATCGAGCCTTCGCTACTCGGACGTGTGTATGAACTGGCAGTCTGATCAGAACCAGGGGGTCATCACCTGGGGTCCGGGACCGTTCGAGCAGCACCAGTATCTCGACCTCTCCTGGTACGCCATTCACCCTGTCGAAATGCTCTTCGCTCTGATGGGCACGGGCTGTGAGGAAGTCACTCGCGTGGCCGGCAAGGACATGGATGAAGTCACCTGCCGCTGGAAGGGCGGGCGCATCGGCACCGTCCGCGCGCTGCGCCCCTACGGGGAATACGGCGCGGTGGTCTTCCGCCCCAAGGAAGTGCTGCAAAGCGGGCCGAAACTGAAGGTCAATTACGCGCCCATGCTGAAGCAGATTGTGACGTTCTTCGAAACCAGGCAGCCGCCTGTGCCGAATGAGGTCACCATGGAGATCTTCTCGTTCCTGGACGCTGCCCAGCGCAGCAAGGAAGCCGGCGGTAAGCCCATGAAGTTGCGCTAGTATTGGGCCAGCCTACGTCTGTATCCCCGGACCCGGAATCCGCTTCGCGGCGGGAGGCGGCGGATAAGGCGGGAGATTGCCGGAGGCCCCTACGGTAGCACCACCCCGCGCTCAGCCAGCAACTCGCCGGTCCGCTGCATCAGCAGCAGCATGTTCCGCCGGTAGCCGACGTTCTGCGTCACCAGGTTCGATTCGGCCTGCGTCAGGTCCGCCTGCGCCGAAAGCACGAAGAAGATTGTCGTCGTGCCGAGTTCGTACTTCTTCTGTTCGGCTTCCACACGCTTTTGGGCCAGATCCCGCGCAATCAACGCCAGTTTCACGCTCGCGCGGCTTTGCTCCACCTGATTGACCGCCGTCAGCACATCGAGGCGCGCCGTCTGCTGGTCGGTTCGCAGTTGCAGCATGTCGGCTTTCCGCTGCACGGCGGCGTCAGCCAGATCCGCGGCTGCGCGCCGGTCGCGTAATGGAAAGCTCAATGTCAGGCTGAAATTGTAGGTCGGGAACCCGAAGCCGAACATCTGATCGAAGGCATCGCTGATACCCCCGGGAATCGGTAGAATCGGCCCGGTGGAAGTGAGGCTCGAGCGCGGGAAGAACGTTCCGCCTCGCCCCGTTGTCGTGTACCCGCCGCCGAGGCTCAGGTTCGGCAAGAGGGCGTTTTTGGCAATGTGAATGTTCAGATCGTCCACATCGAGCGACTGCCGGTCGGATCGCAGATCCGGCCGCAGCATCATCGCCTTCCGGACCATTGCCTCCTTGTCGATCTCCGCAGTGTCTGCCGGCGCCGTCACGGACTCGGTAAGCACGATCGGGAGCTTTCTCACTTCCGGATCCAGATCCACCCCCATCTGCCGGCGCAGCGCGTCTTCGGTCTGGGCCAAACGGTAGCGGGCTTGTGTCACGAAGATCTCCGCGTTGGCATACACAGCCTGCGGCTGATAGATATCCAATTGCGAGGATGCGCCTAACTCGAGTTCCCGCTGCGCGCGCTTCAGGGAAACGTCCGCCAGTTCGAGCGCCTTTTCCTGCACGCGCAGATTCTCGCGCGCTTCGACCACGTTCCAGTACGCCGTCTCGGCCGCCGCCAGCAGGCGCAACATCGTGTCGGCGAAATTGTACTGGCTCACCCGCAGCCGGCTTCGCGCCACGCTGATCGGCAGCATCGTCACCAGCTTGCCTCGTCCTCGCAGCAACGGCTGCGAAAAGGAAAGGTTCAGGTTGGTGGTGAACGCCGGATTGAACGTCACGAACTGGCTGTTGGTCGATAGTTTCTGTCCCGTGAATCCGCCCGTCACCTGCGCGCCCGTCGACAGCGTCTGCTGGTATTGAAATGTCCAGGGCTGCGAGAGCTGGCTCAGGGTGGCGGCGCCGGCCAGCAGGTCGGTCGAGGCGGAGTTGGCTCGCGTGGCCGCGAACCGCCCCAGAAACGCCGGGTCGAAGATGGATGCCGCCCGCGTAATGGCGTTGCGCGGCTGTTCCACGCTCAGGCGCTGGATCTCGATGTCGGTGTTGTTGGCGAGCACCAGTTCCATGTAGCTCTTGAGCGACAATTCCAGCTTCCCATTGGCGACGAAGTCCTGAAGGCGCGCGGGCGGCCGCAACTCGACGCGCGGAATCTCCGGCGTAAAATGCTGCCGCAGCCAGTCCTTTTTCGGAAACGTGGGAACATTCAGCCCTTCCGCCAAACCCTTGTCGAACGGCGGATCTTTCAACTGCATGCTCGAGGGTGGATTCTTCAGCGGAATCCCATCCGCGGACATCTGCTGGGCAACCATGGGCAAAGCCCCTGCGATCAGGGCACACAATAAGACCGTACGCATTCCTATGAAATCCTCACCTGGCTATAAACTATTCGTAGCGGATCGCTTCAATCGGATCCAGCTTCGCCGCCTGTACGGCGGGATAAATTCCGAACAATAACCCGATTCCCACCGACACGCCGAAAGCCACGGCAATCGAAGAGGTGGTCACCACCGTGGACCAGCCGGCCGCCGCCGCAATCACTTTCGACAGGGTGAAGCCGAAGGCGATGCCGATCAATCCGCCGAGAATGGAGATCAGCACCGCCTCGGTCAGAAACTGACGGACGATATCGGCCTGCCGCGCGCCGATCGCGCGCCGGATTCCAATTTCTCTCGTCCGTTCCAGCACCGTGGCGAGCATGATGTTCATGATTCCGATGCCGCCGACCAGAAGCGAAATGCCCGCGATGCAGATCATGACGATACTGAAAATCGATTGCGTCCGCCGCCGCTGTTCGAGCAGTCCGGCGGGCACCGTAACGGTAAAATCTCCGGCGTCCTTGTGCGTCGCCGACAGAATGGCGCTCACCACATTCGCCGTCTCGACGGAGTCGTTGTTCGGCCTCACCTTGATATAAATTCCGTCGATCTCGTCCTTGAGATAGCTGTTGTTGTCCTCGAAACGCCGCATCACCGTGTTCAGCGGAGCGATCACCAGGTTGTTGCGGTTCACCACCTCGAGGCCTTCCACATCGGAATCCGCCGTGGCCTGCTGCGCCAGCACGCCCACCACCTGAAGCCAGACGTCGTTGATCTTGACGTACTTGCCGACCGCATTCTCATAACCGAGCAGATTGACCTTCGCCGACTCGCCGAGTACGCATACCGTCGCCGAGTTGGCGTTGTCGTTGTCGTTGAAGAAGCGTCCTTCCACAACTTTCAGGCTGTTGATTTGCAGGTAATTGGGATCCACTCCGATCAGCAGCGGCGGTTCCTGCGCCGTTTTCGGAAGCACCTTTCCCGGCTTGAACCGCTTGCGGGGAGTGAGGGCCTCGATGCCGGGAACGTTCTCCGCAATCGCGCGGAAGTCGCGGAACGACAACCCCGGCGATACCTGCCGCCGCGCCTGCAGTTCGTTGCGGTCCACCGCCTCCTTGGCCTCGATGATGATGTTGTTCACCCCGAGCAGATCGATGTAGCTGATCATTTCCTTCTCGACGCCCGCCGTGATGGCAAGCATTGCCACCACCGCGCCCACGCCGAAAATCATGCCGAGCATGGTCAGCCCGCTTCGCAGTTTGTGCACCAGCAGGCTCGAAAGCCCCATGTAAATTTCAGGCAGATAACCCGAGAGCATCGCTACTTCTTCCCTCCCGGCAGTGCTCCCATGGCCCCGCCTTTCGATTCTTCCGATCCCTTCTTCGCGCCAGGCTTGGCGAACGGGTCCGCCAGCGCCACCAGTTCCCCCGGTTTCACGCCCGAGGTCAGCACCACCGTCGATTCCGTGCGGCGCGACACCACCACCGGGCGCTCTTCGAACAACTGGCCCTTGCGGATATAGAGAAAGGGCTTTCCTTCCCGTTCAAACAAAGCCTGCGAGGGAACGTGAACGGCATTGGGAATCTTTTCGACGATGATCTCGACATCCGCCAGCATCCCCGGCCGCAGCAGCATTTCCAACTGCGCGTCCTCTTCTGGCGGAGGGGGCAGTTTGGCTGCATCCAGATCCTTTTGCGTGTAACCCGTTCCCGGCTGCACGCCGGTGAAACCGCCGCCAACAACACCACCACCGCCGCCGCCTCGACGTCCACCGGCCATCATTCCGGCGGGCAACTCGATGCCGGCCTTCTTCAGTTCCGCCTGGAGCTTCTTCTGGAATTCGGCCCGCTCCGCATCGTTCATGTCCGCGACGCTCTTGCCGCCCGATGCCTGCTGCATTGCGGCGCGCATTTTCGTACGCTGCTCGGGAGTGAGCCCGCCCGTGCGGCCTCCGCCCCCGGCGCCGCCGGTACTCCGTGTAAATCCGAATTGCGGACCGCCCTGTCCGCCGCCAGTGCCGGGGGGCCCGCCGAACTGCGCCATTCCCTGGCCGCCGGGACCACCGCCGCCCGGACCGGCGCCGCCCGGCGCGCCTGCGCCAGGGCCGCCCATCGCCATCGCGCCGCCGCCGCCCATCGCGAACGGATTGGCCGCCACGGGCTTCTTACGGTTCGCTTCCGCCGTGGCCAGCACCTTGCCGATCTGCTCGCTCGAAGCACCCAGAGCGGAGAGCAACTCCTTCATGTCCACCGAGAACACAACGTCGAACTTCTTGGCCGGATCATTCGAGAACACGTTCGCGCTCGCCGTGCCGCTCATCGTCTTGATTTTGCCGTGCAGCTCCTTGTAGGGGATCGAATCCAGCCGTAAAATCACGTCCTGGCCTTCCCTCAGATTCGCCCGGTCCAGTTCGCCGACGCGGCTGATCACCTCGAGTTCCGAGAGATCGAGCACATCCGCCACCGGCATCCCCGGCTGCACCTGGTCGCCTTCGCGGATGTCGGGAATCTGCATCCCAGGTATGAAAAAGCCGCCGGCGCGATTTTGACGGATCGCCACCAGCCCCGTCATCGGCGCGAGCAGCTTCACCTGCATCAGCCGCTGGCGTTCGCGGTTCAATTCGAGGATGGACTTGTTCTTCTGCTCCTGAAGCACCGCCAGTTCGGCTTCCGCCTGCTGGAGCCGGCTCTTGATGTCGCTTTCAAGCTGCTTCAGGCGGCGGTGCGCTTCCTCGAGGTTCAGGTCGTTCTTTTTCGCGTCGATGGCGGAGAGCAGTTCGTTGCGCTTCACCTCGAGTTCCGCGCGGCGGACGGAATAGCGCGTGCGCAGCAGCTCCACCTGATCCTGGTTATTGCGGATGGCCAGGTCCGCCTTCGATTTCTTGATCTGTTCTTCAGTCTGGTCGAGAGCCAGTTGTTTCTCTTCGATGCGGGAAAGGAGTTCGGAATCGTCGAACTCCACCACGAGGTCCTTCTCCTTCGCCAGCGCTCCGAGCGATGCCATCCGCGTCACCTGCACCGTGCCGAAGAGGTTCGGCGCGGTGAGCGTGACCGAACGCACGGCGCGCAGTTCGCCGCGCGAATAGGTTCGCACCACCACGTCGCTCTGCCGCACGGCAGTCGTCGCCACCTGTTGCTGCCGATGCGGCAGAAGCTGGAAAAACCGGTAGGCGTAATACGCCCCGCCGGCAACCATCCCCAGCATTACCAAACGAAACAGTATCTTCTTGATCACAGCTTTATCCCGCTTCCGTCACAGCTTCTTGGCGCGCTTGGCGGCTTCGATTGGATTTTCGATGGCCACCATCTCGCCTTCCTTCACACCGCTCAGCACAACCATCTCGCTGTCGTTGCGCTTCCCCACCGTGATCTCGCGGATCACAAACTGCTGCCCTCGCTGCACGTACACCGCCGGCTTGCCGTTGTGCGTGAAGCTCGCCCGGATGGGGATCAACAACGCGTTCGGCTGGCTTTCAATTACCACTTCCGCCGTCGCGCTCATCCCGGGGCGCAGCCGCGAGTCCAGTTTATTCAATGTGGCCCGCGCCGGAAACGTCTTTTCCGAAAGACCCATCCCGCGGTAAATCACCTGTGCGATCGGGCTGATCCAGTCGAGGGCGGCATGAAACTCCTTGTCGGGAATTGCGTCCACGTTGATCCGCAGTTCCTGCCCGAGCTTCAGCCTGCCGCGGTCCACCTCGTCCAGCTTCAGTTCGATCCGCATATCGGAAAGATCGGGAATCTCGGCGATCGCCGCGCCGGTCCACGCCTGATCGCCTTCCTTGAAGGGCGGCGGGGTGCTGCCGAACGAACCCGAACTGCGGAAGTTCGGAAGGATATTCACGATGCCGTCGTTGGGCGCCCGCAGCACCATCTTCGAGAGATAGCTGCGCGTCCGTTCCATATCACGGATGGCTTTGTCTTTTTTCTGCTGCAATCGGTCGAGATCGGATTTCTGCGTAACGTCGTGCGACTTGAGGGTGGTCTTCACCTGCCCCAGTTCGCCTTCGGAAATCCCTACGTCGATGCGGTTTTTCGCTCCGTCAATCGCGCTCACCACTTCCGCCTTGCTCGCTTCGAGTTTGGCCCGCTCCAGGTTATACTCGGCAGTCATCAGGTTCATGCCGTCCATTTCGTCCACGATGCGGTGCGAAGCTTTCGTTTGCACCACCTCGCTGTCCACGGTGCGGACGCTGGTCTGCCGCTCGAGCAGCGCCTGCTCTTGTGAGGCGGCGTCGAATTCCACCACCACTTCACCCTTCCTCACCGGTCTGCCTGATTCCGCCAGTTTCACAATGCGCACGTCGGGCACCTGCGGGGCGCTCAGGATAACCGAGTTGACGCTTTTGATTTCTCCGCGGGTCTTCACCGAAATTACGAACTCGCCGCGCCTCACCTTCTGTACGGGCACTTCCACCTTGGCGGTAGTCACGTAATATTTCTGATAGGCCGCATAGCCCGCGCCGCCAAGCACCGCCACCGCCACCGCCCAGATAATGGCCCGTTTCCGCCGGGATCCAACCTGCCCCAGCCTCTGCTTCGGCTTGATATCTTTCGACATAGTCCTGCTTTCGTCCTACACCGTCGGCTTCTGAGGAACCGGCACGGGAGGCGGCTCCTCCGCCACCACTTCCCCAGCCTTGAGGCCGCTTTTCACCACCACAAGAAGATTGTTTGCCGGCCCAAGACTCACTTCTCTCCTGGCCCAACCGTCACCGGCTTTCACGAAAACGTAGCGGCTGCCGGAAGGCGAATCCTGAAATACTGAACCGAGCGGCGCAATCGCCTCCGCTTCGCTTTCCTCCACCACAACATCCACGCTGACACTCAGGTCCGGAATGACGCGCGGATCCATTTTTTCCAGCTTCAGCCGCACCGGGATCTCTTTCAGGTAGCTCGCGCGCGCGCTGTTCGTGCTGCTCGGCATGGCCGCCACGGAGTATACTTTTGCCGGCAATACAAGGTCCGGGAACGCATCAAACCTCACCGTGGCCTTCGCTCCCACCCGCATCCGCTCGACGTCCACCTGGTTTACCTTGGCGTCCACCACCATCGAACTGGTGTCTACAATCTGCATGAACGGTCTGCCCGGATAGATGGGGTCGCCTTCCTGCACCTGGCCGACATCCCCGCCGCGCCAGATCTGCATCATGACGGTGAGCCCGTCGAGCGGGCTCTTCACCACCATCCGGTCCGCGTTCTGCTCAGCCTGCCGCAACCCGAGTTTGGATTCCTGCAGATCCATCTCGGAAATCCGCACCTGCGCCTTTTCGCTGGCATCGACGTAAGGAACCTCGGTCATCAACTGTTTCAGCCGCGCCTCCGCCTCTTCGAGCGCCAGCCGGTACCGTTCGCTGTCCATGGCGGAGCGCACCGGCACGGTCTTCAAATCGAGCTTTGCTTTTTCCACGTCGGCTTGCGCCGATTTGATGGATTGCTCATGGGCCTTTCGCGTCACTTCAAGATTGGCCAGCATGCTGCGCATGTTGAGAGCCTGCTGGTCCACTCCGGCTTTGTAATCGTCCAGGCGCAGCAGCATGTACTGGCGGTCGAATTCCGCCACCATGGCCCCCTTCTTCACCATTGCCCCGGCGGGCGCCAGGTTCTGCAGGACGCTTCCGAAATCACGGCCCCCTCCGCCGCCCCCGCCGCCTCCTCCGGGAATCGAACTCGCGGTGGAGCCCAGCCCGTCGCCTCCCATCGCAGTGCTCGAGGCGGCGCCTGCCGCTGAACTCGACGCAGCGCTGCCCCGCGAGGCTCCGCTTCCGGAAGATGAGCGGCTGGTTGCCGCCTTCAATGCGTTCGCCGCGCTCCGGACTCCCCCGGTCGAAGAAGCCGTGCTGCCGCTGCCGCCGGCGGCCGATCCCGAGGAGTCACCGCCCAAAATCGCCGAGTTGCTGCTCACGGTTCCCGTCGCTGAAGAACTGGAAGAACTGGAAGAACTGCCGGCCGAGGAGCTGCCGCTCGAGGAGGAACTGGAACTGGAGGATGATCCGCCGCCGCCTCCTCCGCCACCCCCGCCGCCCCTGTTGCCCATGAAAGCTCCGCTGCCGCCTGAAAAGCTACGGCTGCCCCGCAGCCTCGGCCCTGTGATGGTGACATATTTCTCAGGGGCAGTCGTGCCCGTCAGCCGGATGGTTTGCGTCAGCGTGCCGGGGGCTACCTTCGACGTGCGCACGCTCGTCACCATGGCCCGCTTCGCCGCGATGGCGTCTTCGGCCAGCGTCCGTTGATAGACCCAGTACAGCCCGCCGCATACGGCCACCACGCCGAGAAGCCACAACCAGCCGGTCCTTCTTGGGCGTTCCGGGGCTGGGGATACAGGGATCGGTTTTCGGTCGGGTCCGGCCGGGCTCGGGACCGGCGCTGGGACGCTACGTTGTTGCATAGCTTAACCTTTCGGCCATGGTCTTTCGGATAGGTCTCCGCGAGGTTCTACTACGAATGACGAAATACGTTGAAGCCTAAGGCTCTACTGTATCTCAGAAAGAAAGACGATGGGGAAACGGAAAAGGTTATTCAGCGTAGCAATCTTAGAACCACACGGCACGCACGATACCGGACGGGTATCCGGTTCAGGTCAATACAGCGCAACTCCAGTATGCGGGAGCCGGGGGGATAGCAATAATCGGTCAGCGAGGGGATTCGGCTATACCCTTTCACGGGAGCCTGCCGCTTCCCCCTTATCCGCTCATCGACGCGAGAAACTCCATATTGCTCCGCGTCTTGTTCAGCTTATCCAGGAGCAGTTCCATCGATTCGGTGGGTGAGAGCGGATTCAGCACCTTACGCAGCACCCACACGCGGTTCAGCTCTTCCCGCGGCAGCAGCAGTTCTTCCTTCCGCGTCCCGCTCTTGTTAATGTCAATGGCCGGGAACACTCGCTTGTCCACCAGTTTCCGGTCGAGGTGGATTTCCATGTTGCCCGTTCCCTTGAACTCTTCGAAAATGACGTCATCCATGCGGCTGCCCGTATCGATGAGCGCTGTGGCCACAATCGTCAGCGACCCGCCTTCCTCGATGTTCCGCGCCGCGCCGAAAAACCGCTTCGGGCGCTGCAACGCATTGGAATCCACGCCGCCGGAGAGCACTTTGCCCGAGGGCGGAACCACGGTGTTGTACGCTCGAGCCAGCCTGGTGATGGAGTCGAGCAGGATCACCACATCCCGCTTGTGCTCCACCAGGCGTTTGGCCTTCTCGATCACCATTTCCGCCACCTGCACGTGCCGCGCCGCCGGCTCGTCAAACGTCGAGCTGATTACCTCGCCCTTCACCGACCGCTGCATGTCCGTCACTTCTTCCGGACGCTCGTCAATCAGCAGTACGATCAGCACTACTTCCGGATGATTTGTCGTCACCGAATTCGCGATGTTTTGCAGGAGCATCGTTTTTCCGGTGCGCGGGGGAGCCACAATCAGGCCGCGCTGCCCTTTACCGATCGGCGTAAGCAGGTCCATCACCCGGCCGCTGTAGTTGTCCCGCACCGTTTCCAGCTTCAGCCGCGAATTGGGATAAAGCGGGGTCAGGTTGTCAAAAAAGATCTTGTTGCGCGCTTCCTCGGGCGGCTCGAAGTTGATCGCGTCCACCTTGATGAGGGCGAAATACCGCTCCCCTTCCTTCGGTGGCCGGATCTGGCCCGAGATCGTATCTCCCGTGCGCAAGTCGAAACGCCGGATCTGCGACGGCGAGACATACACATCATCGGGTCCGGGCAGGTAGTTGTACTCAGGCGCGCGCAGGAAACCGAATCCGTCGGGCAGACACTCGAGAACGCCCTCTGAGAAGATCAACCCGGACTTCTCCGCCTGCGTTTGCAGAATCTTGAAGATCAACTCCTGCTTGCGCAGCCCCGCCCCGCCAGGGACGCCCAGATCCTTGGCGATCTGGTTGAGCTTCTGGATCGACATGTCCTTCAACTCGACGAGGTCGAGCGTCGGAGCCCCGTTTTTCGTCGGCCGCTCGGGCCGTTCGGGCCGTTCGCCATGCGGGCGCTGGCCCTCGAGGGGACGCGCTGGCGGTTCAACGGCGGGTTTCGGCGGCTCGGGCGCCGCCGCGGGGGGCACAGTGATGGGTGGAGCCGCCTGAGGCGCCGGCGCGTGAGTTCCACCCGGTTGGCCGGAACTCGCCCGCCTTCTGACAATCGGCCCGGACTCGCTCCTCCCTTCCGGCTTCGCGTCTGGTTTGCCTTCCGCTTTGGCTTCCACCTTGCCTTCCGGTCTCGCTTCGGCCTTCGCTTCGGGCTTGGCGTCCGGCTTCGCATCAGGCTTGTCGGCCTTCGCTTCGGGCGCCTTCTCGACGCTCTTCGCCTCTGCCGGCTTGGCCTCTGCCTTTTCCGCCGGCTGCTCCGCCGGTTTCTCCGTGGAACCTGTTACGGGGTCTTGATCTTCGAAATTGCTTGCCAAATTTCCCTCACTCCCTGGCCTGTCTCGGCCGAGAAAGTCAGCGGCATCAGCTCCGGATTTCCTTCCCGAAGCGCCGCCATCGCTTGAACCCTTTCGCGCTGAGTCTTCAGCTTATCCACCTTGGTGGCCACCACCAGGCGCGGATGCCCTTGATGCTCCAGCCACTCCTTCAACTCCACATCCATCTCCATCCAGCCGCGTCTGGCATCGAGCAGCAGCACGCACAGCCGGAGGTTCTCTCGGGTGGTCAAATAGCTCTCGATCAGATCCTTCCACC
>JADLBD010000293.1 GCA_020847975.1 Bryobacterales bacterium
CGCTGTACTCAGGAATTGCTCCCCTTTCTCGCTCGACTTGCATGTGTTAGGCGCGCCGCCAACGTTGATTCTGAGCCGGGATCAAACTCTCGTTTGAACCGTTAGAGTAATTTGCCTTGATGTGTTACCACCAAGACGGTCTCAGCCTAGAACTCATCTTCATTGACGAATTAAGTGTTTTACATCCAACCAGATTTTCAAAGATCTGCTCCCAAAACCGACGATCTCGCGAAGATCGGCCCAGGGAAGGCCTCGAAACCCGCACCGAACGCGTGCAACCGCACCAGTCAACTTCACCGGGGTCACATTTGTTCGAGAAATTTTGGATCTCGAAAGAACTGCCAGGAGGTAGCGGGTAACGCTTACCTCTGCGCTACCGGCTGATACTGAGGATCGCGTCCCTTTCGGGGCGCCTCGGACTTGCTAACCTCACTACTTCGTAACTGCTGCCAGCAACCAGCCTATCGAACTTCGTTGCCTCCGTCAAGCGACTTCCGCAACTTTCTTCGCTTTCCACTCTCTGGTCTGCGTCGCAGCGGCTGACTCACTTAGATTACCAAGCCACCCTCTCCCGCGCAACATCCGGCACACAAAAAAATCAAATTTCTTTCTTCCCTCACCCCGGGTACGCCCCCGCGATGTAACTGCTCAGACGCTGGATTGTCTCTTCCTGTTCAGTCACCATCCACTTCACCAGGTCCCCAATCGACACGATGCCTACCACTCGTTCCCCTTCCACCACCGGAAGATGCCGGATCCGTGCCGCCGTCATCATCTTCATGCACTCATCCACCGTCTCCTCCGGCCCCACCACCTTCACCGGAGCCGTCATGATCTCCAGGACGCGCGTCTCCCGCGACGAGCGCCCTTCCAACACCACCTTCCGCGCGTAGTCCCGCTCCGAAATAATCCCCAACAGCCGCCCATCTTTCATCACCAGCAGCGCACCCGCGCTCTTTTCCGACATCAAGGCAATGGCGTCGTATACGGTTGCGTCCGGCCCAAGCCAGTACAGTTGGCCACCCTTCTGCCGAAGAATGGATCGAATTGCTTCAGTTGTTCGCATTCCAGTCCTGCCTCCAACAGGTAGCGCACTCCATTATCACCCTCCCAACGCCGGAGTCAAGCGGATATCCATGTCCGAAACTACCCCTTCAGCATCTCCCGCGCCGCATTGTGCCCCGCCGCTCCCATCACTCCGCCCCCCGGGTGCGCTCCCGACCCGCACAAATACAGCCCCTTCACCGGCATCCGATACCTCGCCCATCCCGCCAGCGGCCGCATCACAAACATCTGGTCCAGGCTCATCTCCCCGTGAAAAATGTTGCCCCCCGTCAGCCCGTATCTCCGCTCCAAATCGAGCGGCGTCAGCACCTGCCGTTCCACCACAATCGACCGTATGTTCGGGGCATACTCCGCGATCACCTCCAGCACCCGGTCCGCGAACTGCTCCCGCATCTCATCCCAGTTCCCTTCCTTCAGCGTATAGGGCGCATACTGCAGGAAAATCCCCATAATGTGCCGCCCCTCCGGCGCAAGCGAGGGGTCATACATCGTCGGCGCTGTCATCTCGAGCAGCGGCGCACGCGACGGGCGCCCATACTTGGCATCGTCCCAGGCCCTCTCCACGTACTCCATATCCGGACAAATGTGCATCGTTGCCTTGTGGTGCGGAGCCGGAGCCCCAGGTAACGCGCGAAACTCCGGCAACCCCGAAAGCGCCAGGTTGATCTTGCACGAAGTCCCCTCGCTCCGGTATCGCTTGATCCCCGCCACGAAATCTCCCGGCAGTTGCCGCTCCTCCATCAACCGCAGAAACGTAACCACGGGATCGAGGTTACTCGCCACCATGCTCGCCGTCACCTCCTCACCTCCCGCCAGCGCCACTCCCTCCACGCGCCCGTCCCGCACCAGAATCCGCTCGACCGCCGCATTCACTCGGATCTCCGCGCCCTTGCTCCGCGCGCTCGCCGCGATCGCTTCGGAAACCGCTCCCATCCCGCCCCGTACAAATCCCCACAACCCGCGCTTGCCCCCCACCCCGCCCATGCAATGATGCATCAGAATATAAGCGGTCCCCTGCGAGCGCGGACCTCCGTTTGCCCCGATCACCCCGTCCGTCGCCAGCGTCACCTTCAACTCTTCCGATTCAAACCACTCGTTCAGAAAATCCGCGGCGCTTTGCGTGAATATCTTCACCAAACCGGCGATCTCCTGTTTTCCCAGCCCGCGCATCTTCCCCGCCAGTTTCAGCCAGTCCAGCAGGTCTCCCAACCCCTGCGGCGGGAACTCCGGAGGAGTCACCAGCAACAGCGACTCCACCACTGCCGCCAGCCTCTCCAGATACTCTTCGTAGGCCGTGAACCGCTCCGCGTCCCGCTGGGAAAACTTCGCAATTTCCTCGAGCGTCCGCCGCCCGTCCTGCCACATATACAGGTAGCGCCCGTCAGGGAACGGCGAGAAAAACGCCGGGTCCTTGGCATCCACCTTGTACCCGAACCGCTCCAACTCGAGGTCCCGGATCACTTTCTCCAGCAACAGACTCGTCAGGTAGGACGCCGTCGAAACGCGGTAGCCCGGCCACACCTCCTCCGTTACCGCGCAGCCTCCCACCATTTCGCGCTTCTCCAGCACCAACACCTTACGGCCCGCCCTTGCCAGGTACGCCGCTGCCACCAGGCCATTGTGCCCGCCGCCCACAATCACCGCATCGTAGCGCTGTGCCAATCCGATCCCCTTTCCCGCTTTCAGCATACGGCAACCACGCCGGATTCGGGCGGCCCCCGGTTGATGCCCCTCGATCTGCCATAATGTGGCCTATGGCTGCCAAACTCTCCCGCCGGCGCCTTGCCCTCGCCGCTCTACCGTTGGCTTCCTCCCTGTCCCCGTCCCAAACCGCGCCTGCCGGCGATGACCTCGCCATCCAACGCCAAAAGCTCGAACAATGGCGCGCCGCGCTCGCCAAGGTCAAACTCACCCCCGCCGTCCAGCCGGCTTTCGTATTCAAAGCGTAGCTCCCATGCCTGCCTTCGGAAACGACACCTTCTTTGGCTCCATCGCCGAAATCCAGGCCGGCATCAAGGCAAGACAGTTCTCCTGCGTCGAACTTACCCGCGCCTTTTGCGACCGGCTCGAACGCCTTGGCCCGCGCTACAACGCCCTCGCCCTCTCCCTTCGTGAATCCGCCATCCGCAAAGCCCACGATGTCGACGGCGATTTTCTCCGCGATCGCATCCGTTCCTCCCTACAGGGGGTCCCCTACGCCGTCAAAGACCTCATCGCAGTCTCCGGCGGACCGACCACCTGGGGAGCCAAGCCCTACGCCGCCCAGATGTTTGACCAGGATGCCGCCGTCGTCAAACGCCTCTCCAAAGCGGGCGCCATCCTCATCGGCAAACTCTCCATGGTCGAACTCGCCGGCGGAGGCGGATACCGCTTCGCCAATGCCTCCCTCCAAGGTCCCGGCATCAATCCCTGGGACCGCTCCCGCTGGTCCGGCGGTTCTTCGAGCGGTTCCGGCAGCGCCGTCGCCGCCGGACTTGTCCCTTATGCCCTCGGCTCGGAAACCTCCGGCTCCATCCTCACCCCCAGCGCCTACTGCGGCATCACCGGACTCCGCCCCACCTATGGTCTCGTCAGCCGCACCGGCTGCATGCCCCTCTCCTGGACCCTCGACAAGATCGGCCCCATGGCCCATTCCGCCGAAGACTGCGCCCTCATCCTCGAGGTCATCTCCGGCGGCGATAACGACGACCCCGGCTCCTCCGGCAAGCGCTTCTATTACACCCCTCAGTTCGCTCCCAAACTCACCGAACTCAAGTTCGGTTACAATCCCTCTGACTTCACTGAGGGCGTCGTCGAAGAAGCCCGCCCCGCCTTCTCTCAGGCCCTCGACGCCGTCCGCTCCCTCGGGCTCAAACTCGTCGAAGCCAAACTCCCTGACTTCCCTTTCGGCCCCATGGTCGCCGCCATCATCAGCGCCGAAATGGGCTCCGTCTTCGAAGAACTGGTTGCTTCCGGCAAAGTCGAGGAACTCGCCGACAAGCGCCAGATCGCCGGCATCAAAGTCTCTCAGGAAGTCCTCGCCAAGGACTATCTCCGCGCCATGCGCATTCGCCGCCTTGCGCAACAGGAATTCATGAAATTGTTTTGGGATGTCGACCTCTGGCTCTCCCCTGCCCTCTCCACTCCCGCAACCAAACTCAGCGACCCCCTCGACAACCCTGCCATCCCTCCCACCCCCGTCATCCCCGCCGGTAACCTCGCCGGCCTCCCGGCCCTCTCTCTCCCCTGCGGCTTCGCCGGCAACCTCCCGCTCGGACTCGCCGTCGCCGGACCACCTTACAGCGAAAACAAGTTGATTGCCGCCGGCAAGGCCTTCCAGTCCGCAACCGGCTGGCACAAACGCCGCCCTCCTGTCTGATGTAACATCATCCGGAGGACTCATGAGCGAATCTGCCTATAAATTTGAAGCCGACCTCGCGCTCGAACTCGTGCGCGTCGTCGAGGAAGCCGCCATCGCTTCCGCCCGCACCATGGGCGAGGGCGAGCCCGACAAATCCGACCGCGTCGCCGTACAGGCCATGCGCAAAGCCTTCGAGCAGATCCCCTTCGCCGGCAACATCGTCATCGGCGAGGGCGAGCGCGACGAGGCGCCCATGCTCTACATCGGCGAACGCGTCGGCGCCACCCCGCCTCCGGAGGTCCAGTACCCTGAAGTCGACATCGCCGTCGACCCGCTCGAAGGCACCAACCTCTGCTCCACCGGCACCCCAAATGCCATCACCGTTCTCGCCGCCTCCGAAAAAGGCGGCCTCCTCCACGCGCCCGATTGCTACATGGAGAAAATCATCGCCGGCCCCGCCTGCCGCGGCTCACTCGATCTCGATGCCCCCGTCGCTGAAAACCTCAAAGAGATGGCCCGCTGTCTCGACCGCCGCGTCCAGGACCTCGTCATCGTCGTCCTCGAACGCCCTCGCCACGCCAATCTCATCCGCGAAATCCGCGAAGCCGGCGCCCGCATCCGGCTCATCCCCGATGGCGACCTCTCCGCCGGCATCGCTGTCGCCGTCCGCGGCGCTGGTGTGCATGCGGTCATGGGCACAGGCGGAGCCCCCGAAGGCGTCATCACCGCCGCCGCCATCCGCTGCCTCCACGGGGCCATGGTCGGCCGCCTTGTCGTCGACACCCCCGAACTCGAAGAACGCATCGCCGCCATGGGCATCCGCGACGCCAGACGCATCTACTCCGCCCGCGACCTTGCCCCCGGCCGCAGTATCGTCTTCGCCTCCACCGGAGTTACCGACGGTACGCTCCTCCGCGGCGTTCGCTTCTTCGGCCAGGGCTGCCGCACCCACTCCCTCGTCATGACCATGTCCACCAACAAGGTCCGTTTCGTCGATACGGTCCACATGGAAACCGGCCCCGGCCCGCGCGGCATCCGCCTCTATTAAGGTGCCCCGCCTCCTTCACACCGCCCGTGGCTCAGGCTCTCCAGCCTGCCGGGTCGGGACTCTTCTCGACCCTTGCTCCGCGTCATGACCCACCTCGACACCCCCTTCGTCATCACTCTCGTCCTGCTCATCCTCCTCGCTGCCGCCTCCGACATCAAAACCAGGCGCATTCCCAACCCTCTGACGGTCACCGGCGCCCTCGCTGGTTTCATCCTCAACACCGCCCTCCACGGCATCCCCGGAGCCCGATCTTCTCTCCTTGGACTCGCCCTCGGAGCCGCGCTCTTTCTCCCCCTCTTCCTGCTCCGCGGGAAGGGCGGCGGTGACGTCAAACTCCTGGCTGCGGTCGGAGCCATCGCCGGTCCATCCAACACATTCCTCATCTTTGTCCTCACTGCCATCACCGGGGGCATCCTCGCCCTCGCCCTTCTGCTCTGGAAAGGCGGGCTCTCCACGGTCCTCCGCAATTGCGCCTTCATCCTCTACGAACTCGCTCACCTCCGCGCCCCCTACCATCGCCATCCCGAACTCACCCTCGAAAACTCCGCCTCCCCGAAACTCCCCTACGCCGTCCCCATCGCCTTGGGCTCGCTCCTCTTTCTCGCAATCGCCTCCTGAGTCTCCGCCGCTCTCCGCTTGGGCTATACTTGCTCACGGATGGAATAATCCGTTCCTAACCGAAAGGAATCAACAGATGCCGAAGTTTCTAGTGGAAGCCACCTACACCGCCGAAGGGTATCAGGGCCTCGCCAAGGACAAGGCCTCCGGCCGCAAGGCGGCCATCGCACAGACCGTGAAAAAGCTCGGCGGAAAGCTCGACGCGATGTACTTCTGCCTCGGAGAGAGCGATCTCATCCTCATCGTCGATCTCCCTGACCATGTCAGCGCCGCTGCCATTGGCGCGGCGGCCTGCGGCAGCGGAATGGCGCGCACCAGGACGTCCGTGCTCCTCACCGTCAGCGAGACCGATGAAGCCCTCGAGAAGAAGGTCTCCTATCGCCCACCAGGCGCCTGAATCTTCGCACTCGCGCACGCCAACAAAGCCGAAGCCGCCCGGCACGGCCTCCACCAGGCCCGTCCACGAAAAGCTCAACGAAGTTGCTTGCCGTGCGGACCTTCCCTCTTTGCAGGCAATCGAGATTCCGGCATTCCGCTGTCAAGCATGTTTCTGCGCCGCCATATACGTATCCCAGGACGGTGAGGAAACGGGCATTCAGTCTCCGGGTTTCGCGGCGGGATCGAGGAAATCCATGGCGATGCCACCAGTCTCAGACGCGGTATTCGTCGGCTCGCCAGTTCTTAACCGCCTTCTTGATCTCGTCCGGCGCGGTTCCTTCCTCGGCGGCGCGTTTCGCCAGGGGAACAAACTCGTCGTCAGGGGCGAAGCGGAGCGCGATGATCTGGCGGATAGTGAGACGGGAATCAAGCGGTTTGCCGGTAAGAAGGTAATGGCGGAAGTTCTCCTCGGCGCGAATCGCCCGGTCCTGGGCTTTGAGGGCAAAGACGCGGCAGAAAAAGAACAGGAACAGGAGGCATACATCCAGAACTACGATCAGCGCGGCGCTGTACAGGCGGTCGTGGTTGCCGATGGAGTGGTAGAGGTTGACTAAAGACCCGACGAGGGTCAATACGATCATCCAGAAGAGCACGCCATGAAACATAAGGACAAACCGGCCGTGATTCTTGTAATTTTGCGTGGACAAGCTGATCTCCTTTTCCCGGGAATGGACGCTCACGCATTGTAACCAACTTGGGAGCCGTTTGCCCGCCGTATGGCCACCGGATCGTTAGATTGAGCAACTTATGCCAGAAGGCGACGTACTCATCTACCTTACTCCGGGCGCTATTGCTTTCCTGCGTGAGGCGCAAGGGTCGGCAACAGTGGCGATCATCACCGCGGCGGGGATTGTGGCTCCTTTGGTGAAGGACATCCCTGGCTACCGTCCGCGAGTGATCGTCATGGCTTCGTCGTGCGGGAGCACGGTGCTGTCGCCACAGACGCTACAGTCGTGGACGGCAATGAAGCTGGTCACGTCCGTGGTAGGGATCCTGATCGCATTTCGGGTTCGAGACGGTGATGGTGGGCAGGAACCCGCGACGAGAAATTCGACGAAAACAACTTGAAGATTTTTCCGATAAGAGATCGAGGGTAGAACAACCTAATTGTTGAAGTGGCCAAACCGCGAACGGCCGCTCGGACTATGCGCGCTCAGACACGGCTATGGCCTGAAATGCCCAAGCTCAGAGGAGCATCGTCGAAGACTCGAGGTCGTTTCCGCCTGCTCACGGGCGCGATCGGGGTACTTTTCTTCATTTCCAACCCGTTGAATGGTCAACGCCTCTCGTTCAAGAACTACGGGCGTGACAAGGGTTTGGGCAACCTCGCTGTGAACTGTATAGAGCAGGATCGTGCGGGGTACTTATGGGTGGGAACGCAGGCCGGGCTCTACCGTTATGATGGATTCCGGTTCCGCCAGGTGGGAAGGTTGGGGGAGTTACCGAGCCTGGACATCCAAGCGCTTGCCGCAGCCAGGGATGGCAGCGTTTGGATTGGAACAATGAAGGGATTGGCCATCGCCAAGGGGGACCAGGTTGCAGCCGTCGGAAGCAAGACGCAACTGCGGATAGAGGGGAACTCAGCCCTGGCGGCGGATGTGCACGGGCATCTTTTCGCCGCTACAACGGCAGGGGTGGTCCGTGTTCAGTTGCAAAGCGATTCCAAAGAAGCTCGCACAGGGCCCGCCGGCCTACGCGTACGGGAAGAAGCTCGCGAATACACCGGCCGGCGAGGCTCCGTTGTGCGAGCGGGTTTCATAGAAGAGACGTGGATCAGCCGTGAACCATCGGCTGGTGTGTACGTGGAGGGCGGGGAATCTGTGTGGTTCGGCTGCGGACTGGAATTGTGCCGCGCGAAAGAAACTGAGGCGCCAGAGCGCCTGAGTTCGAGGCTGGGCCTCCCTCCGGATTCGTGGGGCGGTATTCTCGTTGATCCTGGTGGAAACGTCTGGATCCGCAGCGCCCGCCGTCTGTTTCGATGGCGTAAAGGAACGGCCCGGGCACACGCCGTGGATTACGGTCTCGCTTACTCGAACGTGGTTCCCTCGCGACTGAGCCTGCTGCCGGATGGACGGGTAGCGGTGCCCACGGACGAGGGGGTGGCGCTGTTTCGCGGATCGAATCGGCAGATCGTGGATTCGGGCGCTGGCCTGGCCAGCCAACCTGTTGCGCAGTTGCTGGTCGACCAGGAAGGGTCGGTTTGGATCGCCATACGCGGTCTCGGCGTGGTGCGCTGGCTGGGGTTTGGAGAGTGGGAGGCATGGACGAAGGCTTCGGGCTTGCTTCATAACACGATTTGGGCGGTTCGAAGGGACTTACGAGGAGGATTGTGGGTAGGATCGAGCGCGGGGGTGAGCTTATTGCGCAAAGGGATGTCCCGATGGCAGCACTTCACGCCTCGGGAGGGGTTACCCGGGGCCAGAGCGAGGGCTATTGCCATCACGCGAAAAGGCGACGTGCTTGTTGGCACGAGCCCCGGGGCTTTGACACGGTTTGACGCCTCAGGGCGGATGTTGGCCACCTATGGAGCGGAACATGGGCTCACGGAGCCCCGGATTCAGGGAGTTGTTGAAGACTCGGAAGGGGCTCTCTGGGTGAGCACGTCGAATGGCCTGTTCCGAGGCAGTGGCAAGAGCGTGAAGCCTTTGTTTACCAGACAGAGGGCGCCGGGCGAAACGGATGGCTGGGCATTCCACCAGGGAGCGAAAGATGAGGGAGGGCGACTGTGGTTTCCTACCTCGAGCGGTCTCTTGCTCCATGATCACGGCCGCTGGCAAGTATTCGGGCCTGGAAGTGGCTTGCTTTCGGAAAGCCTCCTTGCAGTGGCCGTAGACGGGGACGGGATCTGGGTGGCGTATTCAGAGCCATTGGGGATCTCCCGGGTGAAATACTCGACGAAGGGCCTGAAAGTGGATCACTACCAGCGGGGAAAGGGGGCCCGCTCCAGCAAAGTATATTCCCTGGGGGTGGACCACTCAGGCTTCCTGTGGGTAGGAACGGATTCGGGGGTGGACCTTCTACAGGGCTCAAAGTGGAGACATTATGGGCTCGACACCGGCTTGGTGTGGGAAGACTGCGATACCAATGGGATCTATATGGATGGGGATGGAAGCGTGTGGATCGGGACAAGCGCCGGCCTGGCCCATCACATGCCGGCGCGGCCTGCCAAGAGATCAACGCGCCTTCGGACCATTCTGACTTCGGTCGATCTGGGAGGGCGAGAGAGACGGTTAGAAGACAGTGTCCACGTCTCCTACAAGCAGGCGGCCCTCTTGGTAAGGTTCAGTTCGCTGAGTTTCCAGTGGGAAGACTCCATCACTTTCCGCTACCGTTTGCGCGGGTTGGACGATTCATGGATCGAAACGGATCAGAGGCAGGTACAATATCCCAGGCTCCCGCCGGGTGAATATACCTTCGAGGTGGCGGCATTCGGAAACCCGGAGGCGGCTCGTGCGAACACAGCGGCATTCTGGTTCACGGTCGGCTCACCATGGTGGGGGATGTGGTGGGCTTGGGCCGTGGAGGCCGCCGCGGTCGCGCTGTTGATCGCAGGAATCTGGAAATGGCGGCTCGGAAGGATGCTCACACGGCAGAGGGAACTCGAGGCGGCGATCGCCGAACGCACCAGCCAGTTAGCGGCGGCCAAGGAGAGAGCCGAACAGGTGAGCCGTTACAAGAGCGAATTTCTCGCCAATATGAGCCATGAGATCCGGACACCGATGAATGGCATCCTTGGCATGCTGCAATTGGCGAGAGAGACGAATCTCGATGCGGAACAGAAGGGCTATCTCGAGTCGTCTTATGGATGCGCCCGGGGCCTTCTCTCACTACTGAACGACATCCTTGATTTTTCCAAAATCGAGGCGGGGCAACTGTCGCTGGCGGAATACCGGTTTTCCGTGCGGAAGTGTGTGGAAGAGGTGGCCGGCCTGATGAACCCGCGAGCCAGCCAAAAGAACCTCAACCTGACTACCGATGTGGAGGCGGCGATGCCGGACTGGGTGTTGGGGGACGGTTCCCGCTTGCGGCAGATCCTGTTGAACCTCGTGGAGAATGCACTGAAATTCACGGAGCGAGGCGAGCTGAGGATCGAGGCCCGAGTCCAATCCGATGCGGCGGACAGAGGCATCGTCTGCTGGTTCTGTGTTTCCGATACGGGTATCGGAATCCCGCCGGACAAGCAGTCCCTCATTTTCGAATCCTTCCGCCAGGCGGATGGCTCGATCACGCGCCGATATGGCGGAAGCGGTCTGGGGTTGGCCATCTGCCGGAAACTGACGGGTCTGATGAAAGGAAAGATCTGGGTAGAGAGCGAACCCGGAGAGGGAAGCCGTTTTCAATTTACGGCGGAGTTCCGGCCGGCGGCGGAAGGGGCTGAGGATGCGGCGCGAGATGCGAGTCCAATGCCGCCCTTCAGTTTACAGGGTCTGCGCGTGCTGATTGCGGAAGACAATGCGGTAAATCGCCTGGTGGCGGAACGACTGCTCAGCAAACACGGGGTACGGGTCACAACGGCGGAGGACGGCCAAGCGGCAGTGGATGCCTGGTCGCAGGAGAGTTATGACCTTGTCCTGATGGATGTTCATATGCCGGTCCTGGATGGATACGAGTCGACACGCCGAATCCGGACGTTGGAAACAGTCACGGGAACGCACACGCCCATCATCGCGGTGACAGCAAGCGCTATGGCGGAGGACCGTGTCCGCTGCCTTGCGGCTGGAATGGATGCTCACATCGCCAAACCCATTCAGATGGCCGAATTGCTGGGCATGATCCGGTCCCTGTTGCGGGCCGGGGCAGACTCCGAGACGCTCTCTAACGAAGGAAGCCAAGTGTGAGCGGGTGGAAGCTACGGAGGTTCGGCAGCGCCGCCAAGAGGTTCGATGGGGGCGCCCCAAGCCAGTTGGCAAGGGTGGCTGCGTACTGCTCGAAGGAGGTAGTGGGAATCCAGCGGCCGTACCCGTCGATGTCATCGTCGCCGCTGAGCGCCAGAGAGGGAAAGCGGCCATAGACTTCGCCTCCGGCGACGCCGCCGCCGAGGACGAGTTCGTGCCCGCCCCAGCCGTGCTCGCTGCCATGCCTTTCGTTGGCGCGAAGGGCGCGGTTGAAATCGGTTTGTGTAAACAGCGTCACGCGGTTCCAGGCGCCCATGGCAATCAGGGCCTGCCGGAACGCCAACAGGGACTGGCTGAGGTCAGAAAACAGCGCCGTCTGGCGGCCGATCTGGCCGGCGTGAGTATCGTAGCCGGCGGTTCCAAGAAAGATGATCTGTCGCCCCAGACTCAGGCTTGGCCCGGCCTGAATCAGCCTGGCCGCATGCTCCAGCCCCCGGCCGAGGCTTGTGCTGGGGAAGATAGCCGTCAGCGGCGGTTGCGCGACGAGGATGGATTTCACCATGGCGTTGTCGGTGCGAAGGCCGGAGATGTTGAAGTTGACGGCCGAGGCGAGGGTTACCCCGTCGGAGAAAGAGAGCAGTTGCTGGTCAAGAAAGCCCGGCGAGACTCCAAGTGTTCCGGCCGCCCAGGAGGGGGTGCAGAATCCGCCCTTGACGTACTGCAACTTCCCGTCGTTGTGTTGGAGGTAGCCTTGCGGAGGGGTAACTCCGCCCGTCAGGTACTCGCTTTTCCTGGCAAGCCGGGAGCAGCAACCCGAGTTAGCCACCACGGCCAGCGACCCTTCCTTGTACATCGCCTGAAGGCCCGCCAGTTGTGGAGGAAAGCCGTAAAACACCCTGGTTGCGGGCGCTTCCACGGGGAGTAGCGCGGATACAGGAATCGTCAGTTCCCCGCGCGCTCCCGCATAGTTTCGATATTGAGCCGCGTCAAGCGGAATTAGCATATTGTTGCTGTCGTTGCCCCCGAACAGGTGCAGGCAAACGAGCACGCGGCTGTCCACTCTCGCCTGCGCCTGCCGCGGGATGGCGGCGCCCAAAACCGCAACCCCAACGGATTGCGAAACCATTTTCAGCACAGATCTTCTGCTGCGTGAAACGGTGTGTTTCATGATGAACTCTCCCAGGACCAACTGCAGTCCGGTTAACGTGTTTACCTGAGCGATTCATCGGCGAACCACATTAGGAACTTTAGGTACAACACCGTGGTAGGCTAACAGTTTGAGGCTTCCCGGGCAGTTCTTCCTCCGCAATCTCATCTCGCA
>JADLBD010000294.1 GCA_020847975.1 Bryobacterales bacterium
ATAAGCGTATTGGCATTCTCACGGGAGGCGGGGACGTACCCGGCCTGAACTCTGTCATCAAGAGCATCGTCTACCGCGGCAGCGAGATCGGCTGCGACGTGATTGGAATCCGCCGCGGATGGGAAGGGCTCACTCACGTGCATCTCGATGAACCGGCAAGCAGGGAGCGCTACATTCTTCCCCTCAACCGCGACAACACCCGCACCATCGACCGTACCGGCGGCACGTTTCTTCACACCTCCCGCACCAATCCCTCGCAGATGAAAAGGGTGCCCCCGGGGCTCGATCCCTCCGGCTTTCCCGCCAAGGAAAAAACCGCCCGGGACGGCGCGAAGTCCACGGTCTATGATGTGACCTCGCAGGTCTTGAAGAATCTCGAGAGCCTCGACATCGACTACCTCATCGCCATCGGCGGCGACGACACGCTCAGCTATGCGGCGAAACTTGACAAAATCGGCGTGAAAGTGCTCGCCATTCCCAAAACAATGGACAACGATGTCCGCAATACGGAATATTGCATCGGCTTTTCCACCGCCATTACCCGCGCCATGGATGCCATCGAACGCCAGCGCTCCACCGTGGGCTCCCACGAGCGCATCGGCATCTTCCGCGTCTTCGGCCGCGATGCCGGATACACCGCCCTCTACACCGCCTATGTCACCTCCATCCGCTGCGCCATCCCCGAATACAAGTTCAACCTCGAGAAAATGATCGAACTGCTGCTCACCGACAAGCGCGCCACACCCAGCAACTACAGCCTGTTCGTCCTCAGTGAAGGGGCCGAATGGGAGGGATATGAGGTGCGCGAGTATGGCGAGCCCGATGCCTTCGGCCACCGCAAGAAGATGAGCGTCGCCGAGGACTTCAGCGATCAGGTGAAGCGCATCACCAGGGAGGAAACCGTCGTCAGCGACCTCACCTATGACCTCCGTAGCGGTGAGGCGGACTTCGTCGACAAGATGGTGGCCACCACCTTCGGCAACATGGCCCTCGATTGCATCCTGGCGAACAGGTTCGGCCACATGATGGCCATCGAGAACGGCTGCTTCGCCACCGTCTCGATTCCCGACCCCGCCCTCGGCCCGCGCCGTGTCGAGGTGGACACCATGTACAACACGGAACGGTACCGCCCGAACTACGCCGGCAAGGCCGGCCTGCCCATCTTCCTCACCCACGCCTGACGCGCCAATCGTGAAACCCTGGCTCAGGAAAATCTTCGGCGGATCATCCACGGAGCGCTCCATTCCGCTCCACCAGATCCGCCGTTCCTTTGACGAAGCTGCCGGCGACGAAGAGCATTTCCCCGCCACCATCGATCCCCGCATCTACCATGTGCAACTGATCCTCGACTATTTCGGAGACCTCTCCGGTAAGCGCATCCTCGATGTGGGCTGCGGCAAAGGCCGCTTCGCCCGCGTGTTGAATCAACGCTATCCCGCCGCGCAAATCGTCGCCCTCGATCTTTCCGAGGCCATGCTGCGATTTGTGCCCGCTCAAATCAACACCTGCTCCGGCACAATGACGTCGCTCCCCTTCGCCTCCGCGTCCTTCGATTGTGCCTACGCCACCGAATCATTGGAGCACGCCGTCGACATCAGCACGGCCGTCGGCGAAATGTGCCGCATTCTGAAGCCCGGCGGCAAGCTTGTCATCATTGATAAGAACGCCGAGCACTGGGGCCGCCTCAAGACCCCGGAATGGGAAAAGTGGTTTCGCAGGGAAGAACTCGAGAAGCTGCTGAAGAGAGACTGCCGGGATGTCGCCAGCCGCTTCATCAGCTATTGGGAGGACGTCGAGCCCGACGGCCTGTTTCTCGCATGGCTCGCCCAAAAGTGAAACATTTCCTCCTGATTGTGTTTCTGGCGGCCGCGCCCGCCTGTACGCGGCCGAAGCCGCGCCCCGCTGCTCCAGGCTCCCTCGCCGTGCTCCCCTTCACAGCCGCCGGAGGACAGGCGGATCTCATCGCGGCCGCGCTCCCCGCCGGGATCGCCGATTCACTCGCCTCGATTCCCCAACTGCGCGTGATCGCCCCCGAGTCGAGCCTTCGCGCCGCGAAGCCGGAAACTCTTCGCGCGGGAGCCTTTCTTAACGGTTCTATAGAGGACAACAACGGCCTCCTGAAGATCACTGTTCGACTCAAGAACACAACGGATGGCTTCGAGTGGGGTCAGGCGACATTCTCTCGCAGCCCCGCGGAAATGATTCGCGTTCACGATCAGATTGCCGCCGCCGTGGCCGGATGGATGCGCCTGCCCGTTCCCCGTCCGCAACTCCGCAGCATCACCTCCGATCTCGATGCCTACACCCTCTTCCAGAAAGGACTTCAGCAGCGCTACCGCCCCCATCGTTCGCTCGACACCGAAATTGCCTTCTATGAGCAGGCCGTGCGGCGCGATACCTATTACGCCCGCGCCTATCAAAAGCTGGCCGAAGCGTTGCTCGACAAGGCCAAGGGGCCCGCGCGCTCCAAGGATCTGCTCGACAGGTTGCGGGCCGCCGCCAAGCGCGCCCTCGACCTGAATCCGGATGCCGGCGGCGCCCACGCCGTCTATGGCGAAGTGATGCACCTCTTCGAGTGGCGCCCCGCGGACGCATCGCTCCACCTTCGCGACGCCATCCGCCTCGAACCAGGCAACGCGAAGGCCCACCTTGCCTACGCTGTCCTCCAGATTGCCTCCGGCCGGCCTGCCGAATCCGCCGGCTCTCTCGCCACCGCCGCGCAATTGGACCCCCTGGCCGCCGCCGGACCCGAGTTTCTTCGCATTCGTCTACTCGCCGGGCTGTTCGATCAGCAGACCAGGAACCCGCTCCTCGAGGCGCTGAGCGAATCGAACGCAGGCAACTACGCGAAAGCCGTGGATCTGATGCCGGGAGCCGCCGTCGAGGCTCCGCTCGAGTACCTGTTCGCCGCCATGATCTACCGTGGAGCCGGACGGCTCGACAAGGCGGCCGAGTTCGCCGCATCCGTTCCACCTTCCAGTTCTCCGGTCTTCCTGGCTTGCGCCAAAGCGCTTCTCAACGACCGCAACGGAGCCTTCCGGTTGTTGGACCGGGCCGTCCAGGAGCGCGATCCGCAATTGATCTGGCTGAAACGCCTCCCCATGCTCACCTCCCTCCAGGCCGATCCGCGCTACCGGAACATTCTCGACATGGTCGGACTGGGCAACAATTGACGCATTTTCCTGCTACCCTACCCGCAGTATGAGTCAGGCCCGCGTCGTATGTGAGGAAATCAAGGTATTCGGCAGGGAACTGGTGGATCAGGTCGGCAAGCTGATACACGCCGGCAACGTCCGCCGCATTATCGTCAAGGATGACAAGGGAAATACCTTCGTCGAGATCCCGTTGACCGTGGCCACCGTCGGCGTCGTCGCCGCGCCCGTGCTCGCCGGTCTGGGAGCCATCGCCGCATTGATTGCCAATTTCACGGTCGTCGTGGAGAAGGTGGAAGAGGAAGAAGAAAAAACAGAGGAGCCGCCCCCGTCGCCCGAAGCATGAGCAGCCTGATTCGCTGGCCGGCGCCTTCCCGTCTTCCGCCAACGCTATGAAAAGCTCGCCCCGTTATCATCGCCGCGTTCTCGCACACCAGCGGGAACTTGATACAGTTGTATCAGCCTTCGTTAGATCCCGAGTTTCCAGCGGTTCAGAGCCGCCTGCGCGAACTGACTGGGCCCGGAACAGTGCACCCGCCTCCTAAGCCCAGCCTGCGGCGCTCTGACGAACGCTGAGGGCGCTAAAATTCACTCATACGTTCTTGACTCGCGCGAGTCATAAAGAGCATGACGAATCAGCGCATCCTCGTAATCGAAGACGATGAGAACGTGCGCGATACGATCGCGGTAATGCTGGAGCAGGAGGGGTTCCGGATTCACCTGTCAGGGAACGGGAATCAGGGACTCGACCTGGCCCTGCGGCACAAACCGGATCTCGTGCTGGTCGACCTGCGCCTTCCCGGCCTGAGCGGCGTCGAGATCTGCAAGCAGCTCCGCGCGGCGCACATGAAGACTGCCATCATCGTCCTGAGCGCCGTGGGAGACGAGGTGGACAAGGTGCTCCTCCTCGAGATCGGGGCGGACGACTACGTCGTAAAGCCGTTCGGACGAAGGGAATTGCTGGCGCGCATCCGCGCCGTGTTGCGGCGCACCTTGCCCGGCCAGCCGCGCACGGTGACGTTTGGCGAAACGGAAGTGGACCTCGAGCGGCGCATCGTGTTACGCGCGAGCCAGGAGGTGCGGATGACTCCTTCGGAGTACAATCTGCTGGTGTACTTCTTGCAGAATCCGGATCGGGCTTTGACCAGGGACATGATCTTGAATTCCGTGTGGGGATACGATTCGGCGCCGAATACGCGGACCGTCGACGCGCACGTGGTGAAGCTGCGGCAGAAGCTCGAGCCGGACGCGGAGATGCCGCGGCATTTTGTGACGGTGCACGGCGTGGGATATCGTTTTTTGCCGTAGTTCGCGAGCAATCTAACAAGGGAAAGGGGGGCATTCCGGTGTCCCACCGGTTGGTGTTGATCGTCGAGGATTCACGCGAAGTGGCGTCGAACCTCCAGATCGCATGCTCGTCCATCGAGGGCGTCGAAGTCGAGGTGGCGATCGAGGCGGAGCAGGCCTGGCAACTGCTGGCGCGCTCCGTCCCGGAAGATCGGGTGGTGATTGTGACCGACATCCAACTGCCGGATACGGACGGATTCGACCTCATCCGCCGGATTCGCGAGGACGCCCGCTTTGCGCGGACTCCGGTGATCGCCGTCAGCGCGAATGAGGACCCCTCGTTTGCCGAGCGGCTGGCGCGGTTCGGCGTGAAAGCCTTCTATCCGAAGCCTTATTCTCCCATGCGCTTGAAGAGCCACCTCGAGGCACTGCTCAACGGCTCGGCGGCGCCCTGAGACGAGGCCGCTAAGGACAGCAAGTGAACCCGCGCCGCATTTCCCTGTTGTGGAAGATCTGGTTGTCGACGTCCGTGGCGTTGACGGCCATGTTTGCGCTGATGGGATTCCTCGTGCAGGAGAGCGTGCAGGATACCGCCACGCGGAGCCTGCAGGAAGAGGTGCAATCGAGCGCTAAGGCGTACCAGGCGCTCTGGGAGGAACGGGCGGAGGTGCTCGAAACGCTCGCCCGCGTCTTGAGCGGCATGCCGGCCACCCGATCGGCTCTCGAGACACGCGGCGGCGGCGCTCGAGATTCCGTGGCCGAGGTGTGGAGCCGGGCGCTCGGCAAAGCCCGCGCCCATTCGTTTCTCTTGCTGTCCGGAGCGAGCGGCGAGGTTGTCACGGTAGTCCCGCGCGACTCGGCCATTCCCTCGAATGTGCCGCTGCTGGTGGAACAGGCGCGGCGCTATTTTCCGCGGCAGGCGAAGGGTTTCTTCGTCGAGAACAGCGTGCTCCACCAGGTGGCGCTGACACCCATCTACACCGGCGCCGGGAAGCTCAACGGAGTGCTGGTGGCAGGGTTCCCGGTGAATGACGGAGTGGCCCAGCAGCTCAAGGAGTCGACCGGGCGCAGCGAGTTCATCTTCGCCGCCCGCGGACAGGTGTATGCATCGACAATGAGCGACCGCCTCACCGGAACCGTGATCCGGAACCTCGTGCGGGCGCCCTCGATGCTCGTCAGTGACGGGACCCACGAGTATGTTCCCCTGGCGCGCGACCTCCGGAACATGGAAGGGAAGGTGGTCGGGAAGCTGTACATCCTGCGCTCCTTCGAAGATGCGCGGGAGAGCATCGCCGCCCTGCGGAGGAGGATCTTCTTCATCTGGGAGGCGGCGGTTGTCATCGGCCTGATGGTCACCTACCTGGCGGCGGAGTGGATCGTCAAGCCGGTGAAGGATCTGGACAAGGCGGCCTCCGAAGTCGCCATGCAGAACTACGACTACCGGGTGGCCGTGGATAGCGACGACGAACTGGGACGCCTGGCGGCGACGTTCAACAAAATGTGCGAATCGCTGCAATCGGCGCGGGCGGAACTGATCCGCAGGGAGCGGATTGCCACCATCGGGCGGCTGGCTTCGTCGATCGTTCATGACCTCCGTAATCCGCTGGCCGCCATCTATGGCGGTTCCGAAATGCTGGTAGACACGAAGCCGGCGCCCGAGCAGACCCGAAGGATCGCGGAGAACATCTACAAGGCGTCGCGGCGAATCATCGAGCTTCTCGACGATCTGGTGAGGGTGACCCGCGGCAAGACGAACCGCGAGGAGACCTGCCGCTTGCACGATGTAGTGCGCGAGTCGCTGACCTCCCTCGAGAGTCAGGCCCGGACACAAGCCGTGAAACTGCTGGTGGACATCCTCCCGGAGATCGAAGTGGTGACGGATCGAGCCCGGCTCGAGGGAGTGTTCGTAAACCTCGTGCAGAACGCCCTCGACGTGATGCCGGATGGGGGCGAGGTGCGGATCCGGGCGGCCGCGGAGGGAGCCTGGATTACTGCCGAAGTGGAAGATACCGGACCCGGCATTCCACCAGAAATCCGCAGCCAGTTGTTCCAGCCATTCGTCAGCTACGGAAAGAAGAACGGATTGGGCCTGGGACTCGCCCTCGCGCGGCAGACCGTGCTCGACCACGGCGGAGACCTGTGGGCGGGCCCGGATGACGGCCGCGGAGCCCGATTCTTCCTTCGCCTGCCGGCAGGCACGGATTCCGCGCACCCGGGTTAAGGTATGGATGCCGCCGGGCTCACCACAACACGGGCTGGCTGGTCCCGTTGCCCCCCAATCCTCCACCCCGACCCCCACATCCCTCAAATGCGACAATCAGAATATGCGCTCGTCAGTCTCGCGCTCGGAGTAGGCCGGAATGTGGATTGTCCGTATCGCCCTCACCAGACCCTATACCTTTATCGTTTTCGCTCTGCTGATCCTTATCCTCAGCCCCGTCATCATCCAGCGCACGCCCACCGACGTCTTCCCCAATATCGATATCCCCATCATCGCCGCCTCCTTCTACTACACCGGCTTGAATGCCGAAGAGATCGAGGAGCGCATCACTTCCCAATACGAGCGCATCCTCACCACCACCGTCAACGATATCGAGCACATCGAGTCCACATCCACCAATGGCCGCACCATTGTCAAGGTCTTCTTTCAACCCAATGCCAACGTCCACGCCGCCACCGCTCAGGTCACCGCTGTCTCTCAGTCCGTCCTGCGCCAACTCCCCGCCGGCATCACCCCTCCCTTCATGATCGTCTACAACGCCTCCAGCGTCCCCATCCTCCAACTCGGCCTCGGTGGCGAAGGTCTTTCCGAACAGGAACTCTTCGATTACGGCGTCAATTTCATCCGCACTCGCCTCGTCGCTGTCCCGGGCTGCGTCATCCCGTTCCCTTACGGCGGCAAGCAGCGCCAGATCGTCGTCGACCTCAACCCCGCCGCCCTCCAATCCCGCGGCCTTTCCCCCGCCGACGTCGTCGCTGCCATGAACGCGCAAAACCTCATCGTCCCCGCCGGCACCTCCAAAATCGGACAGTTCGAATACGACGTCGATTTGAACGCCAGCCCCACCAAAGTGGAGGAGTTCAACGATTTCCCCGTCAAAGTCGTCAACGGATCCCCCATCTTCATGCGCGACATCGCACACGTCCGCGATGGCTTCTCCCCCCAAACCAACATCGTCCGTCAGGATGGCAAGCGCGCCGCGCTTCTCACCATTCTCAAGAACGGCAATGCCTCCACCCTCTCCGTCGTGGAAGGCGTCCGTAAACTCCTGCCCGCCGTTGCCGCCACGCTGCCCTCCTCCCTCAAAATTCAGCCGCTCGGCGACCAATCCATCTTCGTCCGCGCCGCCATCAGCGGAGTCCTGCGCGAAGCCGTCCTCGCCGCCGCCCTCACCGGGCTCATGATCCTCATCTTTCTCGGAAGTTGGCGCAGCACGCTCATCATCGCCGTGTCCATCCCGCTCTCCATTCTCACCTCCGTAATGGCGCTCAGCTTTCTCAACGAAACCATCAACATCATGACCCTTGGCGGACTCGCCCTCGCCGTCGGCATCCTTGTCGATGACGCCACCGTCACCATCGAAAACATCGAACGCTTCATGGAAGAGGGCCACGAACTCCACTCCGCCATCCTCGAAGGCGCAGCCCAAATCGCCGTTCCCGCGCTCGTGTCCACGCTCTCCATCTGCATCGTCTTTCTGCCCATGTTCTTCCTCACCGGCGTCGCGCGATACCTCTTCATCCCTCTCGCCGAAGCCGTCGTCTTCGCCATGCTCGCCTCCTACGTCCTCTCCCGAACCCTCGTCCCCACCCTCGCTATGTACCTCCTGCGGCTGAAATCCCACGCGCCCACCTACAATCCGTTCATCCTCTTCCAGCGCGCTTTTGACCGCGCCTTTGCTGCCTTCCGTGCCGCCTACGCCAACATCCTCTCTCTGCTGCTGCACTCCCGCGCCATCTTCGTCCCTCTGTTTCTCCTCGCCTGCTGCTCCGCATTCCTGCTCTACCCCTGGCTCGGACAGGATTTCTTTCCTACCTCCGATACCGGCCAGTTCAAGCTGCACCTGCGCGTCAAAACCGGGACACGCATCGAAGAAACCGCCCGCATCGTCGATCTCGTCGAACAATCCATCCGCCGCCACATCCCTAAACGCGAACTCACCGGCATCCTCGACGAAATCGGCATGCCCTACTCCAGCATCAACACCATCTACAGCAACTCCGCCCCCGTCGGATCCGCTGACGCCGATATCTTCGTCTCCCTTACACCGGACCACCGCCCCACCGGTGAGTACGTGCGCGCCCTGCGCGCCGCTCTGCCCCGCGAATTCCCGGGCACGGCCTTCTACTTCCTTCCCTCCGACATCATCAGCCAGATCCTCAATTTCGGACTCCCCGCTCCAATTGACATCCAGATCATCGGCAAAAACGTCGAAGCCAACCGCATACTCGCCGACAACATCATGAACCAGTTGCGGCGAATTCCCGGCATCGCCGACCTCCGCATCCAGCAGGTATTCGATCAGCCGAAACTGCACCTCGTCACTGACCGCGTCAAAGCCGCCCAGAGCGGCTACACCCAGGCCGACGTCGCCCGCAGCCTGCTCATTTCCCTCAGCGGCAGCTTCCAGACACAACCCACCTTCTGGCTCAATCCCGATAATGGCGTCAGCTACAACGTCGTGACCCAGACGCCGCAATACGCCACCGGCTCCCTTCAGGACTTGGGCGGCATTCCCCTCTCGCAGCAGGGCTCCAACGCCCCCGAAATCCTTCGCAATGTCACCTCCATCCATCGCGGCAGCGGAATGGCCAACGTCGATCACTACAACATCCAGCGCGTCGTTGATATTTACGGCGGCGTCGATGGCCGCGACCTCGGCGGCGTCGGCGAAGAAGTCGAGCGCATCGTCGAAGCCAATCGCAAACACCTGGCGCGTGGCTCGGAGATGGTGCTGCGCGGCCAGGTGGACACCATGCGCTCCTCCTTCGTCAGCCTGCGCGCGGGGTTGCTCTTCGCCGTTCTCCTCGTCTACCTGCTCATTGTGGTCAACTTCCAATCCTGGCTCGATCCGTTCATCATCATCAGCGCCCTCCCCGCCGCCCTCGCCGGCATTGTGCTCATCCTCTTTTTCACCCGCACCACCCTGAGCGTCCCCGCCATGATGGGAGCCATCATGTGCATGGGAGTCGCCACCGCCAACAGCATTCTCGTCATCGCCTTCGCCAAGGATGTCCTCTTGAAGACCGGAGATCCCGTCGGGGCGGCGCTGGCCGCGGGAGCCACGCGCTTTCGCCCCGTCTTGATGACCGCTCTTGCCATGATCATCGGCATGGTCCCCATGGCATTGGGCATGGGAGAGGGCGGTGAACAAAATGCCCCGCTCGGGCGCGCCGTGATCGGCGGATTGGTGGTCGCCACCGTGGCCACGCTCACCTTCGTGCCGGCTGTCTTCAGCCTGCTGCATCGCAGGCGCCCGCCGAATCCGCCGGATCCGGCCTTGGCGGAGTAAGTTCCAGAGAAAGAAAATGACGAAAGAGGAAATGAGAGAGTCTAAGGAGCGCAGCCAAACCGGCGCGGTCACACGTCCGCGCATCTCCCGCCTCACATTGCTTGTGCTGGCCATCGGGATTGCGGCTGCCGCTGCGGTGCTCTATTCCACCATCCGTTCCGGAATCCGTGCCCGCGTCCAGGCCGACTCCCTCCTGAAGCAGGATACCCTCGATTTGGCCGTGCCCACCGTGGCCGTTGTCCGCCCTCAACCCGGGTCCTCCGCCGAAGAACTCGTCCTTCCCGGCAACGCTCAGGCATTTGTAGCCACCCCGATCTTCGCCCGCGTCAGCGGCTACCTCAGGAAATGGTATTCCGATATCGGAACCCGCGTGAAGGCCGGAGATCTGCTCGCCGAGATCGAAACACCGGAACTCGATCAACAATTGCACCAGGCCCGGGCCGACCTCGGAGCCGCCCAAGCCAACTACGAATTGGCCCGCATCACCGCCGAGCGCTATCAGAACCTGCTCAAGACGGAAGCAGTCGCGCGCCAGGATGTCGATAACAAAGTCGGCGACATGCAGGCCAAGAAAGCCGTGGTCGCCTCCGCCGCTTCCAACGTGCGGCGCCTCGAAGAGCTTCAACGGTTTCAAAAAGTTTACGCCCCCTTTGATGGCGTCATCACCTCCCGCAACACCGATATCGGAGCCCTCATCGATGCCGGAGCCAATTCCCCCGGCAAGGAACTCTTTGACCTCTCCGCCACACACCGCCTCCGTATCTTCGTGAACGTCCCCCAAACCTACTTCCGTTGGGCTGCCGTCGGCAAGACCGCCGAACTCACCCTGGCCGAGTATCCCGGCCGTGTCTTTACCGGCATTATCGCCCGCACCGCCGATGCGATTGATCCCACTTCCCGCACCCTCCTCACCGAAGTAGACGTCGAGAACAAGACCGGCGAACTCCTGCCGGGAGCCTTCCTCTCCGTCCACCTCCGCGTAGGAGCCAGATCCGGAGCGGTAAGCCTCCCGGCCAATACCTTGATCTTTCGCGCCGCCGGATTACAGGTAGCCGTGGTTCGCGCCGGCAAAGCCGTGCTTGTTCCCGTCACCATGTCACGGGATTTCGGAGCCGCCGTCGAGCTTTCCGGCGGCGTGACGACAGCCGACCTCGTGATCGAGAACCCGTCCGATTCCCTCACGTCGGGAACCCCGGTCCGCGCAGTCGTAGTCCAGCCCGGGAAGGGCGCGAAGTGAGCCGTACGTTCGCCGCCTTGTCCATCGCGGTGCTGCTCGGGCTGTCCGCTTGCACCGTAGGCCCCAAATATACCCGCCCGCCGGTTCCCACAGCCCCTGCTGACAACGGGCAACTCCCCGCCGCGTACAAGGAATCCGACGGCTGGAAACAGGCCCAACCGGCCGAAGCTAGCCTCCGTTCCGAATGGTGGAAAGCCTTCCATAACCCGGAGTTGGATAGCCTCCAGGCTCAGATCGACATCTCCAACCAGACGCTCAAGGCAGCCGAAGCCCGCTTCCGGCAGGCGCGCGCCCTCGTCGCCGAAAGCCGTTCCGCCCTCTACCCGAACCTCTCCACCTTCCCCTCCATCACCACGAACCGCCTCTCCGCGAACAGTGCCAATCGCCCCGCCAACGTGCGCGAGTATTCCAATCTCGTGGCGCCTTTCGATTTCTCCTACGAACTCGATGCCTGGGGCCGTATCCGCCGTTCCATCGCCGCCGCTCGCGAGGAACTCCAGGCCACCGCCGCCGACCTCGAAACCCTCCGCCTCAGCCTGCACGCGGAGATGGCCCTCGATTACTTCGACCTCCGCAGTCTCGATGCGCAGAAGCAACTGCTCGACCGCACCCTCATCACCTACCAAAAGGCGCTCGAACTCACCCAAAGCCAGTTCGCCGGAGGCCTCGCTTCCGGCACGGAAGTCGCGCAGGCACGGACTCAGTTGGAAACCACTCGCGCCCAGTACATCGACATCGCCTCCGCCCGCGCCAGGTTCGAGCATGCCATCGCCGTCCTCGCCGGACGCACTCCGGAATCCTTATCCCTGCCGCCTGCCCCTCTCGCCCAGGAACTGCCCGTGATCCCCGCCGGCTTGCCCTCCCAATTGCTCGAACGCCGTCCCGACATCGCCGCCGCGGAACGCCGCATGGCCGAAGCCAATGAGCGCATCGGCATCGCCCGCGCAGCTTTTTTTCCCAGCCTCTTCCTCACCGTCACCGGAGGTCTTCAGGGCGGCTCGTTCGTCAACTGGTTCACCTGGCCCAGCCGCTTCTGGGCCCTCGGCCCCAGCGCCCTGCAAACCCTGTTCGATGCCGGCCGCCGCCGCGCCCTTCAGGAAGAAGCTACCGCCGGCTATGACGCCACCATCGCCAACTATCGCGAGACCGCTCTCCAGGCCTTCCAGCAAGTCGAGGACAGCCTCTCCACCCTCCGCACCCTCGATCAGGAATCGAAGACGCAGCATGACGCCGTCACCGCCGCCGAGCGCTGGCTCGAACTCTCCATGCAGCGCTACACCGGCGGGCTCGTCACCTACCTCGAAGTCGTCACCGCCCAAAGCATCTCCCTCGCCAACCAGCGCGTCGAAGTCGATCTCCTCCGCCAGCGCATGGATGCCACCGTCCTCCTCATCAAAGCCCTCGGCGGCGGCTGGGACGTCAGCAAACTCCCCCAGTAAATGACGAACCTCACCGGCGCCCGGCGATTCCGCCCTCTGCCGGATTGCATACTCCAACGGCGGAAAAGATCGTACCGGCCTCTGCGCCGTCCTCCTGAAAACCAGGACAGCCTGGTAGGTGAGTACCTTCCAGCAAGGGCGTCTCCTGCTCCACCGCAAAACCCAGAGCTGGTATCCATCCCCCCCAAGAGGCCGCTCGCCGGCCAATGTACAGAGACAAGCTATTCCGCGAAGATTCCGAACTCCGCATCGAATGGAAGAGCCCCGCTGAAATCGTAATTCACGGCAGCGGAACCTCCAACACCTTCCACCGCGCCTCCAACACAAAATAGAACGTTGTCTAAACTGGTGGGCCCTGTAGGATTTGAACCTACGACCAACGGATTATGAGTCCGCTGCACTAACCGCTGTGCTAAGGGCCCTCCCCTTGTGCGAGTCTCCTTCAAGAATATCACCCGCAGTGCGCCTCAAGGCATGACCATGAGTGGATCGAATCTCCTTCAATCTTTCAGCGAGTCCTGTAACGCACATCAGCAGCGAACCGTAACGATATGCTTCTTCAAAGTCGGCGCGCTCCAGGCAGGGATGGTCCTGAATGATCTCGAACTCGGTCTTGCCGGCAGCGATCAACTCCAGAAGTCCATCGAGAAGAATGCCAGTGTCCCGGATGACTGGCCGTTGGTGCGAATCGAAACGGATGCGATTCATAAACAAGGCGGGGCAGACAGGGAATGTGCTACGGGTCGCCAAGGACCGCTGATGAGCGCCAATCCAATGTGCTTCGCTTTGCCAGCGGGTCTGTCTGCCTCCATATGGAAGTGTAGCTGACCTGTTGGGCAATGTCAACGTAATTCGTAGTATAACTACGATTAAAAGTCGTACTCATCATCCCTTCACTATCCGTAGTAATGATCGGCAAGATGATACATGTGTCAACTCTCAAGAAGCAGTTCGGAGAGCGGCTTAGGAGCATCCGCCTTCAAAGACGGGTCACCCAGGACGAGTTCGCCGAATTCTTGGGAGTTTCATCCGACTTCATCAGCAACATCGAACGGGGAATCAATGCGCCGTCCTTCGACGTGCTCGAAGCGATTGCCGCAAGGTTGGGGATGACGGTCAGTGACCTGTTTAACTTCTCCGAGGAACCGGGAACACGCAGAAGAGTGAAGCTGCCGAGGAGGAGAAGAACCGCTGAGAAGGGTTCCGGGCGTCGGTGATCGCCTGGACAGGGACGAGCAGAGCAGGTGGAATGTTTGGCCCCGGCCCTGCGCTAGAATGAGTGTCAAAACGGTGACAGACACACGCTTTACCTTCTACGAGTTCTTTGCTGGTGGCGGCATGGCCCGGATCGGCCTCGGCGACGACCACTGGCGATGCACCTTCGCAAACGAATGGTGCGAGAAGAAGGCAGCGTCGTATACGGCCCGGTTCGGAACAGGCAATCCCAAAAGATGCAAGGAGCTTGAGGTCTCCGACGTAGCTGATCTGAAGCCACATCAACTTCCTGGCACGCCGGCGCTTGTATGGGGTTCGTTTCCATGCCAGGATCTTTCGCTGGCCGGAAACGGTGCTGGATTAAAAGGTGAGCGCAGTGGAACGTTCAAACCGTTTTGGAAACTCATTCGGCAGATCGTTGAAGAAGGCCGTACTCCGAAGCTGATCGTCCTGGAGAACGTCATCGGGGCGCTCAGTTCGCACGAAGGTCAGGACTTTACCTATCTGGTCGAAGTGGTAGTGAAGGAAGGCTACAAGGTCGGCGCTCTCGTGATCGACGCCGTTCACTTCCTTCCGCAGTCCAGGCCAAGGTTGTTCATCGTTGGCGTACATGAGAGCGTTGCCATTCCGTCACAGGTTATGCTGCCGGATGCGTCAGATCCTTGGCACAACAAGGCCCTGAGGAACGCCTTCGCACGATTGCCCGAAAGATTGCAGGACGAATGGATCTGGTGGCGGGTTCCTGTGCCGTCGAATTCCATCAAGCCATTTGCGGACATCATCGAGGAAGAGCCAACAGGCGTCGAATGGCATACGAGCGGCCAGACCGGGCACATACTGAGTCTGATGTCGCCGCTCCATCGCCAAAAACTGAGGAAGGCGCAATTATTGGAGCGCAAGATCGTCGGAACCGTCTACAGGCGAATGCTGTAACGGTTCACAATCTTCCCCGGCTGCATTCTCGCGATATTTTCCAGGGTGTTTCTCATGTTGCCGATGGACCGCGAAGAGCGATAGCAGAGAGACCGGGATAGGATACCTTCTCGTATAGGCG
>JADLBD010000295.1 GCA_020847975.1 Bryobacterales bacterium
AGCCGGAGGGTTGGAGGCATCGCGAGCTTTAGTTGGCACAAACGGTCTTATGCCGGACCCTACAAGGAGAGCTCGCGTATTTGCGTCTTTGGTGTAGTCATCTGTTCTATGAGACGCTAGCGCCACACGTGTGGTTTCAAAGTCACACATCGGTTAGTACTCCCGACGCAATTAATTTCGCTACGGCCTCGATCCGCGGCGTAAAAGGCGCGTCCGAATCCGGTTCCGAAGCTGCAAGACGCAGTAAATGATGGACTTGTTCCAGCCGGGGGCTGGTGCGCAGAGGGCGGAGAAACTCCAGGGCGCGCGCGGCGCACAGGGCTTCGATGGCCAGCACATGCCGGGTATTCCGCACAATCTGTTGCAGTTTTAAGGCGGAAGCCATGCCCATGCTTACGAAATCTTCCTTATTCCCACTGGTGGGAATGCTCCCCACCGTCGCCGGCGACGCCAACACCCGGTTCTCCCCTACAAGCGCCGCCGCCGTCACTTGAGGCATCATGTATCCCGATTCCAACCCCGCTTCCCGCGCCAGAAACGGCGGCAGCCCTTCGCTCAATGCAGGGTTCACCAGCCGGTCCACCCGCCGCTCGGAAATTCCGGCGAGGGCGGTCAAAGCAATGGCCAGATAGTCGAGTTGCAGCGCCACCGGCTCGCCGTGAAAATTCCCCGCGGACAGAATTTCGTTGTCGAATACCAGTGGATTGTCCGTCGCCGAATTCAATTCAATGGCGAACACAGCGGCCGCCGTCTGGATGGCATCATGAACGGCTCCATGCACTTGCGGCGCGCACCGAAGCGCATAAGCGTCCTGCACCCGCGGGCAATGGATGTGCGATTCCCGGATCTCGCTCCCTTCCATCAACCGCCGCATTCTCTCCGCGCTCGCTATCTGCCCGCGATGCGGCCGGGCCGCGTGCGCCCGGGGATCAAACGCGCGCGGCGTGCCGTGCAGGGAATCCGTGGTCAACGCGCAAAGCACGTCGGCTGTGACGGCAAGCCTGCGCCCTGCCTCCAGTTCCAGGCAGCCGATGGCCAGCATGGCCTGCGTTCCGTTGATGAGCGAAATTCCCTCCTTCGGGGCAAGCACCAAAGGCTCCAGCCCTGCCAGCCGCAGCGCGTCTCCTCCCTTGAGGCGCCGCCCTTCGTATTCAGCCTCCCCTTCTCCCATCAAGACGAGGGCGATATGCGCCAGCGGAGCCAGGTCTCCACTGGCCCCGACACTTCCGCGCGATGGCACTACAGGGGTCACGCCTCTGTTCAACAGATCGCACAACCGCTCCGCCGCCACCGGGCGGATACCGCTCAGCCCTTTGGCCAGCACGTTCGCCCGAATCAGCATCATGGCGCGTACCACCTCGCCCGCCAGCGGCTCCCCTATCCCGCAGGCATGCGAGCGCACCACGTTTCGTTGCAGGTGCTCGAGTTCCCCGGCGGTGATGCGCCTGTCGGCAAGCAGTCCCACGCCCGTATTTACGGCGTAGACCGGCTCTTCACCGGCCGCGAGCGCTTCCACCACACCCCGCGAATCCGCCATTCTCCGCAAGGCGTCCTCGCTGATCGAAACCTGCTCGTTGCCCACGGCCACAACGCCCACCTGCGGCAGCGTGAGACCCTCTCCGTTGAGAATCACCATGGTTTCAGACTAGCTTTAAGTAGTGCCGCATGCCTGAGGGGAACTTCCAATACTGCGACGTCAGCCTGCCTGTGCCGCTCGACCGGGTCTTCACCTATTCGCTTCCGGAGACGCTTCGCCACCGTGTGAAACGCGGCTGCCGGATCCTGGTGCCGTTCGGACAGCGGAAACTGGCCGGGGTGGTTGTCCGCGCTCACGACGAGCGCCCGCCCGTCGAAACACGCGAGGCCATGCAACTGCTTGGCGAGGAACCGGCGCTCGAGGAAGACCTCTTGAGCCTGGCCTCCTGGATTGCGAACTACTACTGCGCCCCGCTCGGTGAAGTGCTGCGCGCGATGATCCCACTCTCCTCCGAGGTGCGCCGCGGCAAGGTGTACACGCTTACCGACGCGGGACGGGACGTGGCCCGCCAGCAGTTGATCGGCGAGGAGAGTGAAGACCCGGTCATTGTCATCCTGCGCCTGCTCGAGCACCGCGCGCTGTCCGCGAACTACCTCGGCAAGAAGGTGAAGGAGGCGGACAAGGTGCTTCGCTCCTTGCAGCGGAAAGGATTCGTCGAGGTCGAGGACACCGCCGCCGAAAAAGACCCTCTACGGGCGCCCGCCTCCAGGCTGATGGTCGAGTTCCATTCCCGCGTCGAGGAGAAACTCCGCAAGCCGGAGCGCGAGTTGTTGTCGTTTCTCGAACTGCATCCGGGCGCGCACAGCCTGGCGGAGGTGGATCAGTTGGTGAAAGGAGCTTCCCAATCCGCCCGCGCGCTGGCGCGCCGGGGCCACCTCACTTTGCGCCACGCCACAACCATCCACTACCAGGGCGAGATTCGCGAACGGCATGCGCTCAACCCTCACCAGCTCGAGGCGCTCCAACAAGTCCGCGCCGGCATCGAAGCGCGGCGCTTCCAGACTTTCCTGCTGCAGGGCGTTACCGGTTCCGGAAAGACCGAGGTCTACCTCTGCGCCATCGAAGCCGCCCTCGCCCAAGGCCGAAGCACCCTGATGCTCGTTCCCGAAATTGCCCTCACCCCCGCCGTGAGCAGCCAGTTCTTCCAGCGCTTTGGCGACCGCGTCGCCATCCTCCATTCGGCCTTCAGCGGCTCCGAACGCGCCGAACAATGGCGCGCCATCCGCGCGGGCAAGGCCATGGTGGTGGTGGGTACCCGGTCCGGCGTGTTCGCCCCTGTCCAAAACCTGGGGCTGATTGTGGTGGACGAGGAGCACGATC
>JADLBD010000296.1 GCA_020847975.1 Bryobacterales bacterium
ATTTGTCGCAGCCCTCGATGATGGTGATATAGGCGCGATGGGGGTTGTCGCGCCGCGTGAGGGGCGTTTCAAAAGTGTCTTCCGTATCCAGGCTCAGTCCGGTGACGCGCTTGTTGCCGGCATCGAGTTGCACCAGCATTTCCGGTAGCCGATTGTAGCTTGCCGATCCGCACACCATGCTGACGTGGGGGGCCTTCTCGAAGATCCGCCCGCCTTCCTGCTGCGCCACGCAGCCGAGCACCGCGAAAGTCTTGCCCTTGTTCTTGCGCTTGAACTCCTGCAACCGGCTGAAGACCTTCTGTTCGGCCTTATCGCGGATGCTGCAGGTGTTGTAGAAGACAAGGTCGGCGGCCTCCGGTGTCTCCACCTGTTCGTAGCCGCTCGACAGAAGCGTGCCGATCACCTTCTCGGAGTCATGCACGTTCATCTGGCAGCCGAACGTCTCAATATAGAACTTCTTCATTTGCCCCTGAATTCATTATAGAGGGCGGGGAACCGCCGTCCCAGCCGACTGCCACAGGACGAGGATAACCACCAGCGAGTGAACGATGGAAGCGGCCAGCGCGCGCTGCCCCACCTTGCGCAGCGGTTCCTTGAGCGCCTCCGGCTTCCTCAACCGGAGCAGGGAGTGGACGTGAATCAGCACGGAAAGGAACACCGGAACCGCCACCCAACCCGCCAGCACCGCCAAAGCCGCCCCAATCGCGGCGTTCACGGCTTCCAGACGCCACGCATGGGAGGCGGCCTTTTGCGCCTGTTTGCCCAATTTTTCCGGGTTGCGCTGGGCGCCCATCGCGTCAAGCCGCGCGTGCACCGCGAAGATACCGCTCTGACTGTGCAGCGCGTGCAGAATCCACACCCACCAGATCCACGGGGCCGTCATCGAGCCAACCGCCAGGTACCCCACCAGCAGCGAGGAGGCGCTCAACCCGGCCGCGCTTACCAGTTGCAGCAACACCGACCGC
Source organism: Bryobacterales bacterium (assembly GCA_020847975.1). Classification (GTDB taxonomy): domain Bacteria; phylum Acidobacteriota; class Terriglobia; order Bryobacterales; family Bryobacteraceae; genus CADEFT01. The sequence continues at coordinate 966 of JADLBD010000296.1, forward strand.
TGCCGGTTCTTCAGCGTCATCCGCAATGCCGCGGCGGTGAGCAGCAATGCCATCCCGCCAAGTCCAGCCATCCAGGGAAGAGAAACCCGCCGCGGCAACAGCAGCCCGCATCCCGCCAGTACCGGCAACTCCCACCACAACGTACGGCGCGCCGCTGCCGTTTCCGGATGCGGCTCCCGCCACACCCACCGCTGCCGGGCCAGCACAAGCAGCGGCTCACGCATGGCGAAGACGATCAGCACGGCCAGCAGCGAAACAGGCAGCAGCCAGTTCCAGGTCCGTCCGATGATTGCCGCCGCGACGAACGGTTGCAGCAGCATCCCCCATGCGCCGTGCTCGCGCGGCAGCAGCAATCCGCGTTTCGTCATGCAAGCTCGCGGCGAGGCGATGCGACGGGCCGGCGTCGCGACTCTCCAGGTTTGATCACAGGCTCATCATACCCTGCCGCTGTGCGCGCGGCTGTAACCGCGGTCACGCTGTGTGTGTCAAAATCGAGATTCGCCCTCATGCAAGCGCATCAAGTATTCTCTTCTATCGATTTGTTCCACGGGCTGCCGGATGAGGAATTGCAGGCGCTGGTTGGAATCGCGATCAGCAAACGTTATCAGGCGGGTGAGCATATCTTTTTCGAGGGCGATGCATGCACCGGCTTGTGGATACTTGCCGAAGGGGCGGCGAAAGTGGTCAAGATGACCCCGGCGGGACGCCAGATCGTTCTCGCCACTCAGCACGCGCCCACCTCGGTGGCGGAAGTTCCCGTATTTGACGGCGGCCCCTATCCGGCCAGTCTTACCGCCATGGAGACCTGCACGGCGCTGCTGCTGCGCAAGGAGGATTTTCTCCAACTTTGCCGGCGCAATCCCGATCTCACGCTGAAATTCCTTGCGATTTTCGGCGCGCGTCTGCGCCACCTGGTGAATCTCGTCGAGAGAATCACGTTCGGCAGCATCCGCCAGCGCCTGGCGCAGGAATTGCTCAATTTTGCCGGGGAAACCGACAGCGAACGCTTTATCCTTCCCGAGACACACGAAGAGTTGGCGACACGCCTGGGCACGGTGCGTGAAGTCGTTTCGCGCAACCTGAGCCGCTTTCAGGCCGAAGGCATGCTGCGCATCCAGCGCCGCGAGGTCGAAATCCTCGGCCGCGACGCCCTCCTCGCGGAGGCCAACACCGAGATGTGACCGCTGTCACCGCAATTGCCCGCAACCGCGCATAAACTCAAAGCATGGGCAGCTACATTTTTGTGCCGGACCTCGCCGGGCATGGCCAAGTGCCCGAGCAGAGCATTCTCAGCAGCACGCTCCAGAACGACGACCTCTCGAAGGTGATTCTCTTTCGCTTCGCCGCCGGGCAGGAGCTTTCCGCGCATACCGCTCCTTTTCCCGCGATGATTCAAATCATTTCCGGTGAAGTCACGCTGCGCCTCGGCGAGGATGTGAAGGAAGCATCAGGGGGAGCATTCGCCTACATGCCCCCCAGGCTCGAACATGGAATCCATGCCAAAACCGAAGCGGTGATGCTGCTGACGTTGCTGAAGAACCCGGCGTAATCCGCCGCCGGCTATTCCACCACCAGATGCTTCCTGAGGCCTGCGAGGGTGAATTCGGAGCTGCGTACATAATCGAGCAGTTGCCCCTCCCGCGACCGTACGCTATCCACCATCTCCGGAATCAGGTCCCGCTTTTCCTTCGGCACCAGCGCCAGGCCGTTCTCGTCCCCATGCAGCAGGTCGCCCGGATGGATGGCCAGCCCCATGATCTGCACGGGAACTCCCACGCGCGCGATCCGGTAGTTGGCATGGCTCGCCGTTACCCCGCGCGCGAAGTAATGAAAACCGATCCGCCGCACCTCGGGAATGTCGCGTACGCCGCAATCACTCACCAGCCCTACGGCGCCCAGACGATGGAAGATGGTGCACATCACTTCACCGGCGTGCGCCGCGAAGCTTCCCATCCCGCCAATCTCCTGTAACACAATCACTCCGGGCTTCGGACTCTTGTCCAGCAACTCATAGAGTTCGAGAAACAGACGGTTATCGCGCGGTTCCATCTCCGTCACGGTCTCCACCTGCGCCGTAACGGCGTAGCCCGCCATACGGCCGAATTCAGGGAACAGACACCGCAACTCGAGCGGGGTGAAGCCTTCGTGGTGTTTTCTCACTCCCAGCAGTTCAATCGCGTTGCAGAGCGTGGGCGTATCTACTGTTTTCAGGTATTCGATAAAGTTCGCTTCGGGCATCCCCTACATCTTGCCACTATCAGGCGCGCGAGAGTTCCGGCGCCCCTACCGCAGCAGATCCTCCAACTGGATCTTCGTATCCGTCTTCGCATCCCGGTACTTCACAATCACGGGCGTGTACAGGGAGATGCCCCAATCCTTGCCCGGCCCGTTCGTCACTGCTCGCGAGCCCGCCACCACCACCGCGCCTTCCGGCACCATCAGCGGCCTGTCGTCGCTCGCGCTGATGACTTTGCCGTTCACCAGGTCATAGAGCGGCGTCGAGCGGTTCAGAATGGTTCCTGTCCCAAGAACGGCCCGCCGCTTCACGATGGTCCCCTCGTAGACGCCGCAGTTGCCGCCCACCAGCACTTCGTCCTCGAGAATCACCGGCATCGCCCCCACGGGTTCCAGCACCCCGCCGATCTGCGCCGCCGCCGAGATGTGACAATTCTTCCCCACCTGCGCGCAGCTGCCCACCAGGGCATGCGAATCCACCATCGTGCCGTCATCCACCCATGCGCCCACGTTGATGTACATGGGCGGCATGCAGGTGACGCCTTTTCCCACATAGCAGCCGTCACGAATGCTCGATCCGCCCGGCACAATGCGGACTCCGCTCGCGGCCGTAAACTGCTTCACCGGATAGGTTGCCTTATCGAAATAGGGCTGCCGCGCCGTCTGCACAGACATGTCTACCACGCTCCCCATGCGGAAGCCGAGCAGCACGCCCTTCTTGACCCAGGCGTTCACCCGCCACCCGCTGGCTGTGCCGGCGTCCGGCTCGGCGGAGCGCAACTCGCCCCGGTTCAGCGCCTCTTTGAAGCGCTCAAACAACCGGAAATCTGCTTCTGTGTAGGCCTTCGGGGGATTGTCAAAAAGTTGTTCAATCGCAGTTTGCAGCATGCACGCTCCTGCCGGCGAGTAAATTCAGATCGGCGAGCACCGCCTCGATTCTTCGCAGACTCGCCGGCGCCGGCGGCACCAGAGGCAGCCGCCACACCGGCTCGAGCAGGCCCATCAGGGACATTGCGGCCTTCACCGGAATGGGGTTCGATTCGACGAAGTTGACCTCCATCAGAGGCAGGTACTTGCGCTGCAACGCCCGCGCCTTGGCGTAATCGCCCGCCAGGCATGCCTGCGCCAGTTGCGTCATCTGGGCGGGAATCTCGTTCGAAACCACACTGATGACGCCCTTCCCGCCCAAAGCCATCAGCGGCAGGGTGATGGAATCGTCCCCGCTCAGCACCAGAAATTTTTCCGGCACTTCATGAATCACTCTCGCCTGCTGCGCGATGTTGCCGCTTGCTTCCTTCACCCCGATGATGTTGTCGATTTCGGCAAGCCGCTTGAGCGTCGAGGGCTCCACGTTCACTCCCGTGCGTCCCTGGACACTGTACACGATGATGGGTACGGAGATGGAAGAGGCGATCGCCTGGAAGTGCTGATAAAGGCCCTCTTGCGTCGGCTTGTTGTAGTACGGCGTAACGGACAGGATGCCGTCCACGCCCATCGTCTCCAACTCGCGCGCCAGTTCGATCACTTCACCCGTGTTGTACCCGCCGGCTCCGCCAAGCACCGGCACAATTCCCTTCGCCTCCTCCAGCGTGATCTCCACCACGCGCAGATGTTCCGCCCGCTCGAGCGTCGGGCTCTCACCCGTCGTCCCGCAAGGCACCAGAAAGTTGATTCCCGCTTCGATCTGCCGCCGCACCAGATCGCGCAGCGTATTTTCATCCAGTGACCGGTCCGCCGTGAACGGCGTCACCAGCGCTGTCCCGCATCCTGTAAACATATCCTTGCTCCTAATTCCTCAACGGCTGTCCTGTCTTCAACATATACTGCATGCGTTCCTGTGTCTTCTGCGTCCCGCACAGGCTCAGGAATGCCTCGCGCTCGAGATCGAGCAGATACTGTTCGCTCACCGCCTGCTCTCCCGTCAACCGCCCGCCCGAAAGCACATGCGCGATCTTCCCGGCAATCAACTGATCGTGGTCACTGATGAAGTTCCCCTGCCGCATCGACCATGCGTACAGTTTCAGCGCCGCGTACACGCTCTCGCCCCCCACCTTTACGTCCTGCCTCGGAACTCCGGACGCGTAGTTGGGCGCCAGCGAGAGCGCCAGCGCCTTGGCATCGGCAATCAGCCGCTCCTGGTTCATCGAGACGGGATCGGCTTTGTTCAACAAGCCGAGGTTCTTCGCATCCTCCGCGCTCGTCGATACCTTCGCAAGCCCCACCAGTTCAAATACCTTTTGCGGATTCTTCAGCCGTATCAGCAGTTCCTTGCAGCCGCCGCCTCCGGGAATGATCCCTACGCCCACTTCCACCAGCCCCAGGTACAGTTCTGCCGACGCCTGGCTGTGCGCCGCGTGCAGCGTGATTTCGCACCCCCCTCCCAGCGTGCGCCCGAACGGCGCTGCAACCACCGGCCTGGGCGCGTACTTGATGGCCATGTTCGCCTGCTGGAAGCGGTGGATCGCCGCGTTCAGGTCGTCCCATTCGCCCTCCTGCGCCGCCAGCAGCACCAGCACAAGGTTCGCTCCGGCGCTGAAATCCTGCCCCTGGTTGGCGATCACCATGGCCTCGAAGTTCTTTGCGGTTTCTTCAATGCCCGAGTAGATCATGCCGATCTGATCTTCGCCAAGAGTATTCATCTTGCTATGAAATTCCAGGCACAATACGCCGTCGCCCAGGTCCACCAGTGACGCTCCGGCGTTCGATTTCACCACGCCGCGTGCCCGCTTCACGTCCGCAATCAGCGTGATGCCGGGCCGCTCTTCGAGAGTTCGATATGACCCGCCGCCCAGGTCGAAATACTCCGTATGAGGCTCGCCGCCCCGGTCCGCGGCACGGTAGAACGATGCCGCTCCCTTTCGACGCATGCTTGCCACGCTCTCCGGCAGAGCCAGGCCCTCGGCTTCCATCCGCGCCGCCGTTGCCTCGAAGCCCAGCGCGTCCCACAACTCGAACGGACCCAGCTTATGCGCATAGCCCCAGCGCATGGCGCGGTCAATTTCGACAATCCGATCCGAAATTTCCGGGACCATCGATGCCGAGTACGCCACGTAATCCCGGAACAGCTTCCACAGGAACTCCCCTACGCGATCCTTGCCCGCCGCCAATGCCCGTAGCCTTGCCCCCAGATCCTCGATCTGCCTCGCCTGCTCCACGCTCGGGAATGAAACCTTGCGGGCGGGGTGATACTCGAACGTCTTCCAGTCGATGGCATGGATGTCCTTCTTCGGTCCCACCCGTTTGAAGAATCCCTGCCCCGTCTTATCGCCAAGCCACTTGTTTTCTACCAGCTTCGCCAGAACCTCCGAAGGCTGGAACCGCTCGCGCCATGGATCATGCGGCACGGCATCATACAGATTGCGGTTCACGTAATACATCACATCGACGCCGACGATATCCAGCAGACGGTAACTGGCGCTGTTCGGCAACCCGATCAGTGGACCCGTGATCGCATCCACCTCCTCGATGGCCCAGTCATCCTCAAAGGTGAACTTGCCGATCGTGCATCCGAAAAAACTGCCCAGGCGGTTGGCGATGAAGTTCGGGGTGTCTTTGCACCGCACCACGCCTTTGCCCAGGCGCCGGTCACAAAACCCGGCGACGAACTCCAGCACTCCCCGTTCCGTTTCCGCTCCCGGAATCAACTCCATCAGGTGCAGATAGCGCGGCGGATTGAAAAAATGCGTCCCGAGAAAATGCTTCCGGAAGTCAGGGGAAAACCCTTCGCTGATGCGCGCCAGCGGGATGCCGCTGGTGTTCGTGCTGGCAATGGCATCGGGCCTGCGCAGCGGCTCCACTTTCTTCCAGAGGTCGCGCTTCAAATCCAGATTTTCAACCACCGCCTCGAGAATCCAATCGCAGTCTCGCACTTTGTCCAGGTGATCCTCGAAGTTGCCCGGCGTCACCAGGGAAACCGCCGAATCCGTGAAGAATCCACCCGGCTTCTGCTTCAGCGCGGTCTCCAGGCCTTTCTTTGCCGCCGCGTTGCGGTCCGGCAGGTCCGGCGGCACGATGTCCAGCAGAAGGGCCGGGATTCCGGCGTTTGCAAAGTGCGCAGCAATACGGGAGCCCATGGTGCCGGCGCCGAGGACGGCCACACGTCGAAGTGGTTTCATTGGATGATCCTGTCAGGAAACAAGAACGGTTGAGACAATTTGCGCAGAGTGTGCGTGAACTGCAACCACGATTATATGATGGTTGTGTGAGTGCATGGGTGTCATTGAGGCCAACAGGCAACGCGTGAAAATTCCGTCCTGGGTGGCCCCCACCATCGTTTATGCCATTTCCATTGGCTGCCTGGTCTGGGTTTATCGGGACTTTGACTGGCATCACCAATTGCCGCGGCTCAAGCGCATCCATTGGATGTGGATTCTGCTGGCCGCCTCCACCGACATCCTCGTCTATGTCAGCCAGGCCTGGCGCTGGAACCTGCTCCTCAAGCCGGTTGTGGAAGTGCCTATCTTACGCAGTGTGCAGGCAATCTACATTGGCCTGTTCGCCAACGAGTTGCTGCCGCTGCGGAGCGGCGAAGCCATCCGCTGTTATCTGCAATCCCACTGGAGCAATATCTCCTTCCCGGTGGCTTTGTCGAGCGCTTTGATCGAACGTATGCTGGACGGCATTTGGCTCATTCTGGGCTTCTTTCTCACCACGTTCTTCGTCAGGCTGGACAATAATCTCAAGTATGGGGCCAGCATTCTGGCCCTGCTTGTGGTCGCCTTGGCCCTCCTTCTCGGCTATGCGGTTCACCGCCGCAGTGAGGCCCACGACGCCTTGGCCCGCTACCGCTGGCTCAGCGTCCTGCGCCATCTCATCGAAGGTCTTCACGCCATGGGGCAATCCCGCTCCTTTTACATGGCGGCTGCCGCCAGCGTTCTCTACCTCGGCTTGCAGGTTGTCCCCATCTACGCCATGATTCGCGGCTATGGCGTGGATCTCTCTTTCGGCCATGCCGCGGTGGTGCTGGTGGTGCTGCGCTTGGGCACCATTATCCCGGGCCCGCCGGGCAATATCGGATTCTTCAATGCCTTCGCCGTGGCCGCGCTCACCCTGCTCGGCGTGGACCGTCAGACCGCGAAGGGCCTCTCGGGCGTCATGTTCTTCGTCATCACCGTCCCCCTGCTGCTGGCAGGCTGCATCGCGATTGCTTTGACAGGGTTGAAGTTGGGAGAGCTGCAGCGCAAGGCGCAGTCCCATCTGCGGCGCCGCAGACCGGAGAAAACCCTGCACGGTTAGCGTAGCGTGAGCACTGGAGCCTGGATTGCACCCAAACCCCGCCTCTTGCACGTCAAATCCTTCGATGGGTATAGTATGCTGAAACTTGGCTTCGTATCTGTTTTTTCTTGGGAGGTCCATGCATGATGGCCACATTTCGTAAGTTGACTTGGTTGTCCGCCGCCACCCTGCTGTTGGCAGGCCTGGCAATGGCTCAGACCGGCGCGATTGAAGGCGATGTGAAAGGGGAAGACGGCAACCCTGTCCCCAAAGGAGATTGCAAAAAGGGTACAGGCGCGTGCGTCAAGATCGAGCGTACGGATATCAAGGGGAACTATCAGACGGGAACGGACAAGAAAGGGCACTTCTTCCATGCCGGCCTCCCGCTCGGCACCTATAACGTCACCCTCGAAATGGATGGCAAGGTGCGCGATTCAGTGAAGGGCGTTCGTACCCGCCTGGGGGACCCCGTCCCCGTGAACTTCGATTTGGCCGCGATGAAAGCGAAAGCGGCCGCGATGCAGCAGGCCGCCGAGACCGGAACCATTACCAAAGAACAGGCTCGCGACATGTCGCCGGAGCAGCGCGCCGCCATTGAAAAGGCGATGAAAGAGCGCAGCGCCGCCATGCAGAAGAACAAAGCCCTCAACGACGCCTTTAACACCGGTATGGAAGCCCTGAAACAGAAGCAGTACGAGGCCGCCCGCGATTCCTTTGTCAAGGCCGCCGAAATGGATCCCAAGCAGAATGTCATCTGGGCCCAGCTTGCCGAGTCCTACATGGGCATCGCCGGAAGCAAAGCCGGTCCGGAGCGCGAAGAGTCGATGAATAAGGGCCTCGAAGCCTACGGCAAGGCGCTCGAACTGAAGCCCGACGACGCCGCTTACCACAACAATTACGCCCTCGCTCTGGTGAAAGCGAAGAAAATCAAGGAAGCCCAGGACGAACTCACCAAGGCCGCCCAACTGGATCCTACCAACGCCGGCCGCTATTACTACAACCTCGGCGCGATTCTGACCAACACCGGCCAGACGGACGCCGCCGGGGAGGCCTTCAAGAAGGCAACGGAAATCGACCCGAACTACGCCGATGCCTACTTCCAGTACGGCATGTACCTGGTCGGAAAGGCCACCACGACAGCGGACGGCAAAGTTACGCCTCCGCCGGGCACGGCTGACGCGTTCAGGAAATACATTGAACTCCGGCCGGACGGCGCGAATGCGCAGGTTGCCAAGGACATGATTTCCTCCTTGAGCGGCTCCGTATCCACCGAATACAGCAACCCCTCCGCCAAGCCGGCGCCAAAGAAGTCGACCAAAAAGAAGTGACGCTCTCCGGGAAGGGGCGTCCACGCTAGTCAATCGCCCCTACTTATGTTTCGAGTCCTCCTTTATGCGCTGATCAGCATTTTCGCCATCACCTTTATCCGCATGGTGGTGGGGATCCTGACAAAAGGATTCGCTGATCTGTTGAGGGAGGAAACAGGTTCAGGCCGGTCTGCCCGGTCGCGGCCGGCCCAGCAGGTGCCCACCAGCGGCGAACTCAAACCGTGCCGGCAGTGCGGCACCTATGTCGTGGCCAGCGCGGCCATTCAAGCCTCCGTCAAAGGGGAGACCGTGTACTTCTGTTCGGAAGAATGCCGCAAGAAAGCCGGAGTCTGACAGATTCATGAAACTGGGGGAAATCGCCGAACGGCTCGGTTGTTCCATCTCAGGCAACCCGGACCTGGAAATCACCGGCGTTGCCGGGATCGAGCACGCCGGCTCGAGCGAACTCACCTTCCTGGCGAATCCCAAGTACGGTCCGAAGGCCCGGCGCACCATGGCCGGCGCCATTCTGGTGCAGGAACCCATCCCGGGTCTGGAAATCGCCTTCCTCCTCTCCGCGAACCCCTATCTCGATTTCGCCCGCGCCCTGGAGGTCTTCTATCAGCCGCCGCGTCCGCCCGCCGGCATTCACCCCACTGCCGTCATCTCCCCCAGTGCGCGCATCGGTGAGAATGCCTCCATTGGCGCGTATGCGGTGATCGGCGGCCACGTCGTGATCGGCCGCAATGCAATCCTCCATCCGCATGTCGTGATCTATCCGCATGCCGTAATCGGTGACGACTTCCTCGCCCATGCCGGTGTCGTGGTCCGGGAGTTCTGCCGCATCGGCAATCGCGTGGTGCTGCAAAACGGCGTCGTCCTCGGCGGCGACGGGTATGGCTTTGCCAAGCGCGCCGACGGGACCCACTACAAGATCGTTCAGTCCGGAGTGGCCGTCCTCGAAGACGATGTCGAGATTCAGACCAATACGTCTGTCGACCGCGCCTCGATCGGCGAAACTCGCGTCAAGCGGGGCGCGAAAATCGACAGCCTCGTCCAGGTGGGACACGGCTGCGTCGTCGGAGAGGACAACATCATCTGCGCCCAGGTCGGCCTTGCCGGCAGCAGTATCCTCGAGAAGAACGTCCTTCTCGCCGGACAGGTAGGCATTTCCGGCCACCTCACCATTCACGACAATGCCGTCGTCTACGCCCAAAGCGGCGTCGGCGGCGATGTGCCTGCCGGATCGGTGATCTCCGGGTCCCCTGCCTACGAAGCCCGGCAGTGGCTGCGCACCATTACGGCATTGCCGAAACTGCCGGAACTGCTGAAGACCGTTCGCGAGTTAGAGCGCAAAGTGGCGGAACTCAGCGAAGCCGCCCGCGCCCGCGCGAAAGAGTAACCTCATCCGGCTGCGGCCGCAAAGCAGTGCGAGAATTGAAGTAAGTCACCCCATGGATAGCAATCACATCCCCGCCGCCTATAAGGACGACGGCTTCTTGGAATCCCCCGCGGCGCGCTCCGTCCGCATCCTGTCCGAGTACCTCGCCCCGCTCGATCACTTCCGCCGGGAGGAGATTCGAGACACCGTTGTCTTTTTCGGTTCGGCGCGGATTCCCGAAGACGGGCAACATCCCCTGGCCCGCTATTACCAGGAAGCCCGGCAGCTTGCGCACAAGATCACCGAGTGGTCCGAAAGTCTCCGCAAGCCGCTCCGCTTTGTCGTCTGCACAGGCGGAGGTCCCGGCATCATGGAAGCCGCCAATCGCGGCGCAACGGAGGCCGGCGGCAAGTCGATTGGCCTCAATATCGGACTCCCTTTCGAACAAGTGCCGAATCCCTTTATCTCGCCGGAACTCAACTTCCAGTTCCACTACTTCTTCATGAGGAAGTTCTGGTTTGCCTACCTTGCCAAGGCGCTGATTGTCTTCCCGGGCGGCTTCGGCACATTGGATGAACTCGCCGAACTGCTGACGCTCGCCCAGACGCGGAAACTGGAGAAGAAAATGGTCATCCTCCTCTATGGCAGCGCCTTCTGGAAAGACGTGTTGAACTTCGAGGCGCTGGTCAAATACGGGATGATCAGCAAAGAAGACCTGAATTTGTTTCAATATGCGGATGACCCCGACACGGCGCTCCGCTTGCTGGTGGATGGACTCACCCGCTACTACCTACACCCCAAGGAGCCGTTGCCGGAGTTCGAACAGATGATCCCCGCGATTGCCAAGTCGCGCGTATAGGCATGCCTTCCGAGCAAGCAGAGTTCAACGCCGTCATGGTGTGGCGCGCTCTCACCAGGTGGGACCGGGCTCTGCTTGCGGTGTTTTCGCTGCTGGTGCTGCTGTGTTTCCTCTTCAAGACAGGCGGCCTCTCCGCCTTCAGCCAGTTGGCGGCGTACTCGATGGGGCTCGTCCTCTTCATCCGCTTTGTCCGGCGCTCCCTCCGGCACATCATCTGGCGGCTGAGAAACCGCCTCCTGGTTGCCTACGGCTTTATCGCGCTCGTTCCCGTTCTGCTGATCATTGCGCTGGGGGCCGTTCTCGCCTACGCGGTGGTAGGGCAAGTCGCCATCTACATGGTGACCAGCGAACTCGAGCGTCGAACCGCGATGATCGTCAATACGGCCCAGCGGCTTCGCGATGCCGCCGAGGAATCGCGGGAGCGCGCCATGCAATCCGTCTATCCTTTCCTCGCGACCCGCCTGCCGGGAGTCGAGATCCTCGTCGAAGGTTCCCGTTCTTTGCGTTATCCGCCCGATGCCGCCATTCAAGCCCCGTCCAGAGAGTGGGGCGATGCCGGCGGGCTACTCGTCAAAGACGGCCTGATGTATGCCTGGACCCATCTCACCCGGCCCGATACACGCGTTACCATCCTGATGCCGATCACGTCGCGGTTCCTCGCCAGCCTCGCCCCCAACATCGGAAATGTCGGCTTCCTGCGTTGGGAAGACGACCCCGCCCATCCCCGCCGTGTCCTGCGCTTGCACAGTCCCGTTGGCGGCGCCGATGATCCCGACGCTCCCCGCAATCGCGTCCCGGACAAGGTGAACCGCTTCGATATCGAGATCATCTGGGCCACCGCGCAGCCCGCCTTTATTTGGGAATCGCCCGGCTACGTGGAAAACGAGGTCATCAATATTCGCACCCGCCCTTCGGCGGTCCTGCGCGTGCTCTTTGCCCAGAAGGTGGAAGACTGGCGCGACCTCATCCCTATCCTGACCATCATCCTGTGCATCGCATTCCTCATCGCGGAGGCCAGTTCGCTGGTGATCGGAATCTCCCTCACTCGCACCATCACCAGCACCGTTCACGATATCTATGAGGGAACAGAGCGGATCAAGGAAAGTATCTTCTCGCATCGCATCCGCATCAAGGGTCAGGATCAGTTGGCCAGCCTCGGGGAATCGTTCAACAGCATGACCGCGAATATCGAGCGTCTGCTGGTGGTAGCCAAGGAGAGCGAGAGGTTGCAGGCCGAACTCGAAATCGCGCGCGAAGTCCAGAACCAGCTTTACCCTCGAGCTATCCCCGAGTCGGCTTCCCTGCGCCTCAAGGCGCTCTGCAACCCCGCGCGCATGGTTTCCGGCGACTACTACGACTACCAGCGGCTCGATGACTCCCGCATCGCCGTCGCCATCGGCGATGTGGCGGGCAAAGGAATCAGCGCCGCGCTCCTCATGGCCACCGTGCAATCCGCCGTGCGTACCCAGATCGGCCATTGTCTGGAAACCTTGCGCGGTGGCGAGTTTCCGGTTTCCACGTCGCAACTCGTGAGTCAGCTCAACAAGCACCTTTTCGCTCACACTACGCCCGAAAAGTACGCCACATTTTTCCTGGGCGTCTTCAATGAGTCCAACCTCCAGTTCACTTATACCAACGCCGGGCACCTGCCCCCCATTCTGGTGAGAGGCGGCGAACCTCGTACGCTCGAGGTGAACGGAACCGTTGTCGGAGCGTTCCCGTTCTCCCGCTACGAGGAAAGCCGTATCCGCCTCGAGCCTGGCGATCTGCTGTTGTTTTACACTGATGGCATCTCGGAGGCGGAGAATGCCTATGGAGAGCAGTTCGGTGAGCAGCGTATTTTCGAACTGCTTCGCCGGCACAAGGACCGTTCGCCCGATGACGTGCTGGCGGCGATCCTTCATGAGGTAAGCCAATGGACCGGATCTCCGGAACTGCAGGACGATATGACTTTGCTGTTGGCGCAGCGCGTGTGAGGAATGTCAAGACGCATCAGGCTTATCCTCATCTCCATTGCCGCCGTGCTTACCTTCGGCACGCTGGGCTTCGTCTACCTCGAGCAATACCCTTGGCTCGATGCCTTCTACATGACCCTCACCACCATCACTACGGTGGGCTACCAGGAAATCCACCCCTTGAGCCAGAGCGGCCGCCTCTTCAACAGCTTCCTCATTTTTTTCGGCGTCGGCATCATGCTCCAATCCATCACCGTGATTGCCCATGCCGTCATTGAACGCGAATTCGGCGACCTGCTCGGCCGGAGGAAAAACCAACGCATGCTGGAACGACTGAAAGACCACTACATTGTTTGCGGCTTCGGCCGTGTGGGACGCGGTGCAGCCTTGGAAATGCAGCGCTCCGGAGTGCCCTTCGTCGTCTGCGACACCAATGCCGAGCGAGTGGAACGTGCGATGCGCATGGGCATGCTTGCCGTTCAGGCGGACTGCACGCGGGACGAAACCCTGCGCGACCTGCACGTCCATCGCGCCCGCGGCCTTGTCTCCGCCCTCGCCTCCGACGCGGAAAACATGTTCGTCATCCTCTCGGCCAAGACTCTCAACAGCAACCTCGTCGTTTCCGCCAGGGCGAACGAAGAAGAGGCCGAACAGAAGCTCCGCCGCGCCGGCGCCGACATGGTATTCGCCCCTTACTATCTCACTGGACACCGCCTCGCCCAGTCCATCCTCAAGCCCCACGTCCAGGAATTCCTCGACATCTTTACCAGGAACATCGGCTTCAAAGCCTCCGTCGAGCAGGTGCGCGTGGAAGAGGGAAGCGAAATGGCAGGCCGGACCCTGCGCGATATGCAGGTCCGCCGCGAGCTCGGCGTCATTGTCCTGGCCATTCGCCGTGCCGGCGGGACAATGGAGTTTAACCCGCCCGCCGACGCATCCATTCAGACTGGAGATTTCCTGATTGCCATGGGAGAACCGGCGAGTTTGCGGCGTCTGGAGGGCCTGCTGATGGGAGCGCGCGCATGAAGATACTGACTGCAAAACAGATGCGTGATGTGGATCAACTTACGATCCACTCCGGAATTCCGGGAATCATCCTCATGGAGAACGCCGCCCACAGGGTCGCGGAATATATGGGCGCCAAATTCTCCCCGCTCAGTTCGCATCGCATCGTCGTGCTCTGCGGAAAAGGGAACAACGGCGGGGATGGGATGGCCATTGCCCGGCAGTTGCATACGCGGTTCTCCCCCCGGTCGCTTCATGTGGCCCTCGCTGCTCCGCCTCAGGACCTTCTCGGGGACGCCGCCGAAAACCTGCGCATGCTGTATGCCTGCGGCCTCGGCGTCCACGAGGAAATCACGCCCGAGATGCGTGACGCCACATTGATCGTGGATGCGCTCCTCGGAACAGGCATTCGCGGCCCCGCTTCCGGGCACGTGCTCGATTGGATTGAGGCCATCAATCATGCGTTTCCTTACGCCAGGGTCGTGGCAGTGGATGTTCCCTCCGGCATGGCCAGCGACGAACCGGATAACGAGGGAGTCTGCGCCCGTGCCGATGCGACAGTGACGTTCACTGCCCCGAAGATCTGCCACGTGCTGCCTCCCAATTGCGACCGCGTCGGGGAACTTACCATCGCGCCGATTGGCAGTCCCGCGTCCTTGTATGCCGAGGATCCTGTGCTGTTCCTGTCCCTGGTGGAGCCCTCGTGGTTCTCTAGACTCTTTGCTCCGCGCACCCGCGGAGCCCACAAGGGCGACTTCGGCCATGTCCTCGTCGTCGCCGGCTCAGTGGGCAAGACGGGAGCAGCGGCCATGACCGGGATCGCCGCATTGCGTTCCGGAGCAGGCCTCGTCACCGTCGCCTCCGCCCACGATGCCATCGCCGGCATTGCGGTCCATTCCCCGGAATTGATGACCTCGCCGCTGCCGCAGACGGACGCGGGCGCTATTGCCTCGAGCGCCTATCCCATCCTCGACGCGCTCACCGCGCGCAAGAGTATTCTCGCGGTCGGCCCCGGTATGGGAACCCATACCGATACCGTAACCTTTGTCCAAACGCTGTTCGAACAATGCCCAACTCCGGCTGTAGTGGACGCCGACGGCATCAACGCTCTGGCCGGCCCCTACGTGCATCCCGGCGGACCCCGCGTGCTCACTCCTCACCCCGGTGAAATGGCCCGCCTCTGCGCTTGCAGCGTACCGGATGTGCAGCAGCGCCGCGTGGACGCGGCCCGCGCTGTCGCGCTCGACCGCGAAGTCACCATCGTCCTCAAAGGCCAGCGCACCATCATTGCTTTCCCCGACGGACGTGTCTGGATCAATCCCACCGGAACCCCGGCTATGGCAACGGGTGGAACCGGGGATATACTCACCGGACTCATTGCCGGCCTCATGGCGCAATTCCCCGAGGACGCGGACTATGCGATTGCCGCGGCCGTCTGGCTCCACGGCCGGGCCGGTGAATTGGGAGCCGCGGAGTTAGGCGAGAAATCCCTCATAGCGACTGACCTGCTGCGTTTTCTTCCAGGGGCGATGCATGAACTCTCGAACCTTTCAAGCGGCCACTGAGGAGGAGATGATCGCCTTGGGGGAACGCCTCGCGGCTTTGCTTCCCCCTCGCGCGCTCGTCTTTCTGCAAGGGGATCTCGGAGCAGGCAAAACCACTCTCGTGAAGGGCATTGCCAAAGGTTTGGGAGCGGCCATGCCGGAGGAAGTATCCAGCCCCACCTTCACTCTGATTCATGAGTATGGCGATCCCGTCCGCATGTACCACATTGATCTCTATCGTCTCGATTCTCCGCGCCAGTTGGCGACGCTCGGCCTCGACGAAATTTTCGAACGCGAAGCTGTCGTCGTAGTGGAATGGCCGGAAAAATTTGCTCGCTGGCTTCCCCGCGAGCATCTTACTGTGAAGATTTCCGCCGCCGACACGCGCACGATTACCGTGGAGTCTACCCACGAATCTCTGACCACGGATTAAGGCGCGGGCGGCGTCGCAAGAGACGCCCCCGCGCCCGGAGACGCCACGAAGGGAGATTGCAGGAAGCTCGCACAGGGCCCGCCGGCCCTCCAGTACAGGGAGCAACTCACAAATACCCGCCGGCGAGGCTCCGTTGTGCGAGCGAAGCCCAAAAAGCTCGCACAGGGCCCGCCGGCCCTCCAGTACAGGGAGTAACTCACAAATACCCGCCAGCGAGGCTCCGTTGTGCGAGCGAAGTTCAAAAGCTCGCACAGGGCCCGCCGGCCCTCCAGTACAGGGAGTAACTCTCAAATACCCGCCGGCGAGGCTCCGTTGTGCGAGCGAAGGCCCAAAAAGACAGCAGCGGAGGAGTGGGGGAGCAATTGCGCTCAACCTCGCTTGTCTCCTCCGCTGCCGGGCCGCTAGTCGCTTCACCCAAAAGCGTCGCGGCCTGTTGCGCCCGCAGCCCACGTTTGCGGGCGCAAAGTCTAAGTCAATTCGCGCGGGCGGCGGGGATGGGGAGCCGCCCGCGCCGGGAGAGCCGCCAGGCAGGAGGATCAGCCCCGCAAGGCAGCGTGCGTGGCGGCGGGCTTCCGGAACGCTCGCCTCCACAACTCGAACTCAAATGCTCACCGGGTGTGCGAGCATCTTTCCCAAAAATAGGGCGGAGGAGAGCCGGGGAGCGTATGCTCAACCGCGCAACTCCCCTCCGCCGGACCGCACCCGCTCCGCCAAAAGCAGTGCGGTCTTTGCGGGTGGGCCCTCAATTTCCCTCCCGCAAGGTCGAACCGAAGCTCCTAGCGCGCCGCCAACTGCCGGATCGCAGACGCCTTGTCCTTCACCGACATGGCGCTCCCGACCACCCCGCCGACGGCGCTCACCAGTTCAGCGTCGCTCAGCTTCTGCACTCCTCCCGGAGCCACCGGCGCCGTGGGAGTCCAGTCAAAGGGATACTCGCGCACATAATCCGCCCAGTAGAACGCCTCCGGTTGGCCGCTTTGTGGATTGAATCGCAGTGCCATGTTGCTCGGAAACGTGGCCCGGAAGCCTCCCATCGGTCCCGTCGGATCCGCCAGCAGAATGCCCAGCGGATAATCCACGGCAGCGCCGGAATTGAAGTTCAGCCGCCCGGCGTCGTAACGATTCATGGTCTTCAGAACCAGCCTCGGAATCACCGGAAAATGCTTCGCGTACTGCTGATAAAACTGCGCCGTCTCGAGCGAGTAGATGGTGAACGTCGAATCACTGAAGTTGAGCGGCATCCGCACAATGCTGCCATCCGCCGCGCGGTCGATCATCAGGTACTGGAATGCGTCCGTGGTGCTCTGCCAGATGGTCGCGTTGTCCCGCCAATACTTCGCGCCCTCGCCGTCTTTGGGAGCGCCCACGCCCGTGGCCTCAATCCAATTCTGTTCCGACGCGAACGCGCCGATGTTGTGCGGTAAAATCCCTGCCTGCTGCAGGTCCGCCAGCACTTGCTTCGTAACTCCGCCGTTCCGCGGGTCCGGGATGGGGAAGAATTTCATTGCCTCTACAATTCCTTTCATCAACCGCTCGCTTTCGCCGGCGGCTTGCGCTTGTTGTTCCGCCTCGCCTTTTCTTGGGCGGTCAACATTCTTTACCCGATCTCAGACTACTTCACGAAACAAGCAGGAATTGTGACGCGGATTGCTAAATGTAAGAATAAAAAAGAAATAATTTTGTGAAATACCGTGTGAACGCCGCCGGCTCATGCCGCCGGAAAGCCGGACCGTATCGTTTTGTCCAATAGATGCTAATACTTGGCAGCGAAACATTCACCCGATGATGCCGCGCAGCCGCTCCGCCGTCCATTTGACCGCAATGTTGATCATGGCTTCACCCTTCGCCGTGGTGGCGAGTTTCGCCTCCTTGGCGAACTCCTCTTCCTGGATCGCCGACTTCGGATCCTTAATGTGCAGGTGCGGCTTGATCTTCTCGTAGTCCACATCCTCCCAATGGATCCGCTCCGGGAAGGCGGCCATGGCGAAGGAGGTCTCGAATTCCGCCGCGTGTCCCGGCGCCTTGCCGCTCACCATGTAGCGCTTGACGATTTCCGGCGTGTACGCCTCCCAATAGGAGTGCGCTTCGATATGAATCCCCAGCTTCTTGGCGAACTCCGGAACCTTCTGCCGCAAGGGCTGAACGTTTCCTCCATGCCCGTTGAGGACAAGGATCTTCTGCACGCCGTGCGTTTGCAGGCTTTCGCAAATGTCGTACACCACGGCGAGGAACGTCTCCTTCTTCAGCGAAAGCGTCCCCTTGCGGTCCATCCAATGCGGCGAGATCCCAATGGATACGGGCGTGGTCACCATCACCTGCGGATAGAGCAGGAGCGCTGCCTGCTGCGCCACCAGCGTGACGCTCGCCGTGTCGTTGATCATCGCCAGGTGCTCGTTGTGCTGCTCGGTGCTTCCCGTGGGCACGATCATCGCTTTCAGCCTGCCGCCCTCGAGCGCTTCGCGAAACTCCTTGCGCGTGCTCTCCCACAGCAGCACCTTGCGCGGATTGACGTATGTATTGCCCGCGGGTTCCACACTGGCGGAGGCAAGTGCGGCGAGGGAGCCTCCCGTTATCAACTGGCAGAATGCGCGGCGTCCGGATGGTGTTTTCATAGCAACTCGATTATAACCACCTGTGCGGGTAGACTTGCCGGGAAAGCGCGAGGAACACACTACCCGCCGGATCCGCAAACCCCAAGAGCAACAAGTAAACTTCCGGCTGCCGTCATGAAGCGCGCCGATTCTCAAGCGAGCGAAAGGCCGTCATGTTGCTTTGGCCGGCATCACTCGTGCCGCGCTCTTTTCGCGAACCGGCGCCGCGGCCGGAATCAGCAATCGCCGCGCTCTACTTCTCTTCCACCTTCACGCTTACCAGTTTGTCGCCCTGCTTCACCGCATTCACCACGTCCTGACCCTGTGTGACCTGGCCGAAAACCGTGTGCTTGCCGTCCAGCCAGTCCGTGACGATATGGGTGATGAAGAACTGGCTTCCGTTGGTGTTCGGGCCTGCGTTCGCCATCGAGAGCGAGCCCACCTGGTGGCGCCGGGGATTGTCCTTCAACTCGTCTTCGAAGCGGTATCCGGGACCGCCCCGGCCGGTCCCCGTGGGATCGCCGCCCTGGATCATGAAGTCTGCGATAACCCGGTGAAAAGTGGTGTTATCGTAAAACTGTTCGCGCGCCAGGAAGACAAAGTTGTTGACCGTCTTGGGAGCATCCTTGGCGAAAAGGTCGCAAACAATGTTGCCGCGGGATGTTTCAAACGTCACCGTATAGGTCTTGTTCGAGTCGATCGACAGGGCCGGCGCCGCCGGATATTGTTTTGCCATAAACTACCAGTTTAGCAGGGACCTTGCCTATGACTTGCCTGTTTCTCCTATTGCTGCTGGCCCCCGGCGCCGGCGGCCAGAGCCTCAGCGGCGTAGTGGATATCCACGCCCACTCCGATCCGGACAGCACGCCGCGCTCCATTGACGCGCTGAATCTTGTCCGCCTCGCCAGGCAGAAGGGCTTCCGCGCCCTGGTGTTGAAAAACCATTACGAACCGACCGAGGCGTGGGCGGCGCTGGCGCGGCAGGAGGTTCCCGGCATCGAAGTGTTCGGCGGCATCGCGCTGAATCTCACCGTCGGCGGCATCAACCCGGCCGCCGTCGAGCGCATGACGCGCGTCCGCGGCGGCTACGGCAAGGTGGTCTGGATGCCGACATACGACTCGCGGAATCACGTGCGCGTCAGCGGCGAAAAACGGCCCTTCGTTCCCGTCTCCAGAGACGGCAAACTGCTGCCGGGCGTCATCGACGTGATCCGCATCATCGCGCAACATCACCTCGTTCTCGCCACCGGCCACTCGAGCCCCGCCGAAGTGCTCATGCTGGTGAACGAGGCCCGTAACAGCGGCGTTGCCTCCATCGTGGTCACGCACGCCATGCTCAAGTACGTCGGCATGACCGTACCCCAGATGAAAGAGGCCGCGGCCATGGGAGCCATGATCGAGTTCGTAGGAAACGCCGTCGTCGGAACGCAGAAGGAATTCACGTTCCAGCAGTACGCGGACGCCATGCGGCAGGTGGGTTGGCGCTCCGTGATTCTCTCGAGCGATTTCGGCCAGAAAGGCAATCCGCTGCACCCGGACGGGCTCGAGCAGGTGTTCCGGGGACTGCGCGGGCAGGGCGTCACCGCCGAACAGATTGATCAGATCGTGAAGACGAATCCGGCAAAGCTGCTGGACCTTCGATAGACAGGACGAAAAACATGATCCAAGGTTATTTATTACATTCGGTGAGTTACGCGGGCCTTTGGGGCCAGGCGTTCCTGAGCGTGGAGGATTTCGTGAAGAAAGCCGCCAAACTCGGCTTCGGCGGCGTGATGCTCATGGCCAAACGGCCCCACCTCTCCATTCTCGATTACGGACCCAAGGAACGCGCGATTCTGCGGCGCCTGATCGAGAAGAACAAGCTCAACCACGTGGTGATTGCCGGATACAACAACCTCACCGCGGACCTCGAACATGGCGAGGTGCCGCACCGCGAAATCCAGACGCACTACATTCTCGAACTTTCACGGCTGGCGTACGATCTCGGCTCGACGAAGGTGCGCATCTTCACGGGTTACGATAACCCCGCCTCGGACTACTCCCGGCAGTGGCGCCTCATCGTCGAAACGCTCCGCGAATGCGCCCGGCGGATTGGGGATCTCGGCGTCACCCTCGGCGTCCAGAATCACCACGATATGGCGGTCGGCTTCGAGACGATGCATGACCTCATCCGCGCGGTGAACGAGCCGAACTGCCAGGCGATGTTCGATGCCTGGGCGCCGGCGCTGCAAGGCGAGGATGTCGAGAAAGCCGCGCGGCATATGGGAGCCCTCACGGTGCATACGACCATTGCCGATTATCAGACCCGCCCGCGCTTCCGCTACGACGCCCAACTGGTGAACTACGAGCCGCGGACGCCTTTCGTCCAGGCCGTGCCGATGGGTGAAGGCTTTATCGACTACCGCGGCTTCCTGCGCGGCCTGGTGGCCACCGGGTTCAAGGGCACTGTCGCCTACGAGATGTGCTCGCAGCTTGCCGATGGCGGCGACATCGCCACGCTCGACCGCTACGCGCGGCGCTTCCTCGAGTATATGAAGGGCTAAGCGGCCCCGACGCCATTCCTTGGCGGGGAGTTCAAACATTCACTGCGCGAGAAAACGGTCGATTTCCTCCGGCTTCAGGGTTCCGGGCGTCATTCGCCTGGCCATGCGAATAAATTCCTCCGTCGACGGAATCTCAAACAGCGCCACGGACTCGTCGCCACTGGTGGTAACAACTCGTGTAAGATCGGAACTGATCGCTGCCGAACGCAGCCGGAAGCTCATGCTCTTCAGATCAAGGTTGCATGGCTTCTCCCGGCGCGTGCCCTCGAAGGTGTGAAAAGTGAGTAGAGGGGAATTCCAGTGAATGCTCGAAACATCCACGCGTCCGTTCAGGAAAACAGTGACGACCCTTTCGGGATTCCCGCCGATTGCCGCGTGGAGCATTGCGTATGGCCCAAAACAAGGCACGCCGAATGACCGTTCGACTGGTCCGCGGAGAAGCCACAGCCGGGCAGTGCCATCCGCCGCCGGAGTCAGCATACGCTTCCCTTCAGTGGTGAACAGGATCTCCTCAACCGATCCAAAGTGCCCCCTGAAGCAGCGAACATGTTCGCCGCTGCTTCCCTTCCACAAGCAGACAGGATCACGTGGGCCACGACCGCCTGTGGCGACGAAGTCACCGTCCGGGCTGATGCCAGCGATACCAAGTTCGCCTTCGTGAGGGCGCACTGCTGAAATTCGTCTCCCTGTCTTGGCTTCCCACACGCGTGCGCTTCCGTCACTGGAGGCTGTTAGGATCCTTGCGCCGTCTGCGCTGAACGTGAGCTGCTTAATTTCGGCCTCATGCGCGGAAACTATCCAAGCCAGCGTTCCGTTCCCACTCGAGTACCGCAGTTTGTGGTTGCCCGTGGCCGTCGCGACGCCGTCCGTTGAAGGACTGAAGACGCTCAGCAACAAGGGCTCTTCCTTGCCAAGCGTTGCCAACTTGGCTCCGTTATGCGTGGCCCAAATGCGTGCGCTACCGTCGTTAGAGAGAGTCAGAAAGCGGTCGCCGCTCACGTCAAAAGCGATATGCGAGACCGTGCCGCCAGCTTGAACAGCCAATAGCCGCTCCCAGCTTGCTCCATCCCTGATAACGACCTCACGGCCGGCTGCGACGGCTAACCGCTCGCCCTTAGGCCCAATCGCAACTAAATTAACCGCTCCTCTCTCACGCCAATGATGGGTGAGGATTGCCAATGGTCCCAATTCCCAAATCGACGTCTCCAATGCGCCGATAGCCGCCATGCGTTTACCGTTTCCACCCATCGTCAAGGCGTGGAACTCGCCCTTCACAGTCGCCACTTCACTCTCCGTCCCGATGCTCCATAGGTGCATCGATTTGTCGTCGAGTGTAATCAAGATGTTTTGATCGGCTCCGAAACCGATTCCTTGCGGGCGTAGAGATCTGGCTCCGGATTCTCGCCACTGAACTTGGGCCCTTTCGCGGATCGGCGTGCGCTCCCCTCGGGAAGACCATGCTCCCCAGTCCCACACACGCGCAGTTCCGTCGGCCGAGAGTGTTGCCATCAACAGGCCATCAGGACTGAAAGCGAGTTTGCTCACTTCTGCTTGATGAACTCGGATCGAGCCGGCGGGTGAGCCGTCCGCCGATCTCCAACTACGAAGCTCGCCGTCTGCTTGAGCTGTGAGAGCCAGTCGGCCATCCGGGCTGAACCTGGCGACGATGCTTTCACCCGCCGGAATGCTCGCGCTCCGCGGCAGGTTCTCGAACGTAGCGATCGACGATCCGGTTTGTGCATCCCACAGACGTGCTGTACCGTCGAAGGAAGAAGCTGTCATTAACCGCGTCCCGTCGCGGCTATATTGCACGCAGCAAACGCCAAAGTCCTGCTGGTGTCCCTGGAGCACAAATACTGTGGCTCCTGTTTCGCGATTCCAGATTCTCGCCGTGCCATCCGCCGAAGCGGTTGCAATCCGGTGTCCATCCGGACTGAAGATAGCTTGAAGAACCGGCTCTTTGTGGCCTTGGAATACCCGTATCGGGTTGCCGGTTCGAGCATTCCACAGCCGGGCAGTCCCATCGGCGGATGAAGTGAGAATCAAAGCCCCGTCCTGGTCATACACCGCGGACCAGACCATTTCGCTATGACCATCGAGAGTAAGCAGCAGCTTTCCCCCGCGTGCATCCCAGACATAGGCTCGTTTGTCTTCAGCAGCCGTGACAATTCGCGTTCCATCCGGACTGAACGTCGCTTGGTTTGCAGCTACATGTGCATCTGTTGGGCGCGGCAGGCTGGCGAGTTGACCGGCGCTTGAAGATTGCATGAGTTGACAAAGCGCGGCCTCTGCCTGCGGCAGGAACGGCTGGCGCTTCAATGCTTCTAATGCCAGCAGGATGCCTGTATCTACCCTCCCTTTGTTGATCTGCTGGACTGCTGCCTCCGAAAGACGAACTGACCGGACGGTTTCTGCCTCCTCTTGCTTCCGATTTGTCACGTGCACAGCGTAAGCGAGTGCTGATGCAAGCATGGTCAACAATACGATGGCCGCGGTCCTCATTTTGCGCACGCGGCGGACTTGCCTGGCATCTTCTCCGGCCAGTTCCTCCTTGGAGCGGTTGTACAAGGGAGATGCGAGACCGGCAACGCAATCCCGGAACTGAATGTCGCGAATGGATATGCTCTTGCGGTTGCGTGCCCAACGCAGGTCGACCCACAATGGTTCGGATTCGTAAACGCCCTGAAGCGCAGTGTGTAGTGCCGTCGTCCGAGCCCAATCAAAGTCACCTTTTTCTTGATCCCAGGCGATGTCGCCGCCAGTAAGAGCGATGAGGATATTTTGGGGTTTCTTCAGTCGTAGCCAGAAATCAATCTCCCTGGCAACCCACGTTGAGTTAGCGGATTCGGGACACGCCAGCAGGATCAGAAAGGTCGATTGGTTCAACGCATGCTCGATGGATCCTGACAGCGACGGAGTGGCCGGGAGATTGCTTGTATCCCGGAAGATCCTCAGGCCAGATCTCCGAAAAGGGGAACACGCCAACTGTCGCAGTCCTTTGCACAAGCTGGCGCCCAATTTCCAATCTGTGGCATGACTATAGGAGAGAAAGGCATGAAAAGATTCATCCGGCCGATGGCTTACATCGGCCCGCCGAACCTCTCCGGGCGACTTGCTTTTCTGCTCTGGAGGCGTTGCGCCGGCGGCTCCCTTGCCTTGAAAAAATAATAACGCTCCCAGCCCGAAATGCAAGGCTATTTGTCGATGTCACCCGTGACTTCTATGCGGGCAAGCCCCGAGGTCAGGTCAAGCGCCCGGCCATTGCTTTCCGTATCTCATCGGCGATGAGAAGCGCCGGCGTCATCGCCGCCAGCAGCCAGAAATCGGAAGGCCGGATGGGCAGTGTTCCGAAGGCCTTCTGCAGCCAGGGCACGTAGAGCAGCAGGAACAGGACCGCAAACTCCGAAAGAATTCCCCACCAGATCAGAGGATTGCCGGACAACCCCATGCGGAAGATGCTGGTGTACTCGGTGCGCTGGGCAAACAGGTTCCCGATCTGAGTGGCGGTCACCGCGGCCAGCGTAAGCGAACAGGCCTGCGCGTACAGCGCGCCTTCCGCGGGAAGATCCACCCATTGCCCGGCATAGCCGTTGTGCCAGTACACCCAATAGAAGGCCAGCATGGCGAGGACGCTCTGCGGAATGCCCAACAGCAGGTAGGCCCGCGCCAGCATGCGCCAGTGAAAAAGGTGCTCGTCCAGACGGCGGGGCGGACGGTACATGATGCCCGGTTCGGGAGGTTCCGCCCCGAGTGCGAGCGCGGGAGCCATGTCCGTGCCAAGGTCGATCGAGAGAATCTGCATCACGTTCAAGGCGATGGGAACGCGGCCGCCGCTGAAGGCATAGAACAGGAACGGAGCCGCTTCCGGCGTATTACTGGTGCAGATGTAGGTGATGAACTTGCGCAGGTTTGCGTAGACGGCTCGTCCTTCTTCAATGGCATCGACAATGGTGGCGAAGTTGTCATCGAGCAGAATGATGTCCGCCGATTCTCGCGCCACATCGGCGCCGCGCGCTCCCATGGCCACGCCGATGTTGGCCCTCTTGAGCGCCGGTGCATCGTTGACCCCGTCGCCGGTCACCGCGACAATGTGCCCCATGTTTTGCAGCGCGCGCACCACGCGCAGTTTGTCCTCCGGGGTCGCACGGGCCACAATCACGTCCTCGCGCAACTGGCTGATCAACTCCTCCTCCGGCATGGACTGGAGATCGTAGCCGTTAAGGACCACCGGCTCTTTCGCAAGCCCGATCTGGCGCGCAATCGCGGCCCCCGTCACCCCGTAGTCGCCCGTGATCATGATCATGCGGATGCCGGCCCGGTGGCACTTGGCGACGGCGTCGAGAACGCCGTCGCGAGGCGGGTCGGCCATGGCGAGCAGGCCGAGGAAGATGAGGTCTCGCTCGACGGCCATGCTCGAGAGTTCGCGCATTTCGGACGGCAGAGTCCTCTTCGCGACAGCGAGGACGCGCAGCCCTTGCGCGGCCAGGCTGTCCGAAGCAAGCGCCGCGCTCTCCCGATCTTCTGCCGTTATGGTGCGCTCAGTGCCTTCGAGTATCCGCGTGCACAGTGAAATCACCTCATGGGGCGCGCCCTTGACGCAGGCCAGACTGCCGTGCAGCGTGGTCATTCGTTTACGATGCGAGTCGAAGGCTATTTCAGCCGTGCGCGGGTACTGGCGCGACTCTGATTCATAGTGGATTCCACCCTTGCGCGCTGCCACCAGCATGGCGGCTTCCGTCGGGTCGCCGAGAACGCTCCAGGACTGAGACAGTGTGTCCGGAGGCACCAATCTTGCGTTGTTGCAGAGAACGGCGGCATGCAAAAGCTGCGTAACCCCTTTCGGGATTTCGTCCACCTCCTCGCCGTGGGAGAGCAGCCGTCCTACAGGAGAATAGCCGCTGCCGGAAAGTTCGTAGCCGCCCTCCGGTGTCCACAGGGCACGCACAGTCATTTCATTCCGTGTGAGCGTTCCGGTCTTGTCCGAGCAGATGACCGTGGTGCATCCCAATGTCTCGACGGCGGAAAGCCGCTTAATGAGCGTATTGCGCTTCGCCATGCGCTGCGCTCCCAGCGCCAGCGCCAGCGTCAAAGCCGGCAGCAAACCCTCGGGAATAAAGGCGACAATCATGCCCAAGGCGAAGAAGAAGCTCTGCGAAAGCGGCAGTGTGCCGAGCGCGGCGGCGATGACGAAGAAAAGGAATCCCGCCGCGAGCGCGACATACGACACAACCCGCGTGACATGCGTCAGTTCCTGCTCCAGGGGACTCGGCTCTTCGCGCAAGGTCTGCGTCAGGCGGGCGATCTTTCCGAATTCGGTGTGCATTCCTGTGGCAAAGACAACCGCCAGACCATTGCCCGCGGTGACGTTGGTCCCCGCGAATACAATATTCGAAAACTCGCTGATGGCATGTTCGGAATCCGCCTGCGCCTCCGCCATCTTGCGGACCGGGCGGCTTTCTCCGCTCAAGGAGGACTGGTCGATCCGAAGCTGATTGCAGTCGATAACGCGCGCGTCGGCCGAAATGTGGCCGCCTTCGTTCAACACCAGCAGATCGCCCGGAACGAGAGTTTCGGCATCGATCTTCTGCCGCATACCGCCGCGCACCACCTCCGCCACCTGGGGAAGAAGCCTGCGCAGCGCCTGCAATGCCTTTTCTGCTTTGTATTCCTGCCAGAAACTGAACAGCCCGTTGATGAGATTTAACCCGCAAATAGCGAATCCGAGCCGCGGAATTCCCGCGACGAAGGCTATGGCGGCGGCAATCCACAGCAGGACCGCCATCATGTGGGTGAACTGAGCCACGAATTTGGGCAGAAGGGTTTCCTGACGCAGTGTCTCAATGCGGTTGTGATGATACAACTCCAGCCTTCGCAGCGCTTCTTCCTTACTCAGCCCGCTGCGGCTGGTGCCGAGTTCATGCAGGATCTCTTCCGAGGTGCGAACGTGAAAGGACGCCACAAACCTTACGGCGCGTGATTTCGCTTCCACCACGTAGTTCTGATATGCATTCCGCTTGCCGAGTCGAGAGACGCTCGTCCCGTGCCTCTGGCTAGCGAATTGCTCGCAATTGTATTAGGAATTATGCATACGAAACTGAAGGACCGGAGCGAGGCAGGCCGCCTGCTTACCACCTGTCTGACGGACTATGCACACCGCCAGGATTGCGTGGTGGTGGCCCTTCCTCGCGGGGGAGCGGTGGTGGGTATCGAGGTGGCCCGGACCCTGAAATTGGCGTGTTCCGTTCTTTGGGGTCCGCCGGGCGGTGTGAACGGAAAGAATGTCCTCCTCATCGACGACGGCGCGAGCCAAACTCTGGTGGTGGAAAAGGCCATCGCCGCACTGCGCGAAAATGGCGCCCAGGCGGTGATCTTCGCCGCACCCGTGCTGCCACGCGACCGCCTGGCCCGGTTGTGGCCCTTGGCCAATGATGTGATTTACCTTATCTCGCCGGAACCGTTCGGCGTCATCGAGTCGTGGTATGAAAAGTTTCCAACGCTGACCGACGAGGAAGTCCGGGAGTACCTAAACCATCCCCGATCGCCGGTCCGCACGCTTCCGGTGATCACGCCCACCTCCGTGAGAAGGTACTGAACCCGGCCGGGGACTGGGACTCCCCCCTGGCAACTCGAATACACTGGGTTTAGTCGCATGGAATTGTCTCATCCTCTCTCCGGCATCACAGTGCCGATGGTCACCCCTCTGTCGAATGCCGGACGTCTCGACCCGGAGGGCCTCGACAGGCTCACCGAGCACGTCATTCAAGGCGGCGCGCAGGGCCTGTTCGTGTTGGGAACCACCGGCGAGGGGCCCAGTCTCAGCGGCAAGGTGCAGAGGGAGGTGGTGCAGCGCGTCTGCCAGGCCTCCTCAGGCCGCGCCCAGGTTCTGGTGGGAATTACGCATCCCTGCGCTGAGGATGCCCTCGCACTGGCGGAGTTCTCCGCAGCCGCGGGAGCGCAGGCGGTGGTTTATGCCGGACCATCCTACTTCCCCGTGGCTCAGCCCGAACTGCTGCGCCACGTCGCCCGGATTGTGGAAGCTTCCCCCTTGCCCCTGTTCCTCTACAACATGCCGAGCCACACCGGAGTCGTTTTCGAGCCCGATACCGTGCGGCAACTGATGGAGATCCCCGGGGTCGCCGGACTGAAAGACAGTTCGGGGAATCTCATGTACTTTCAGCGCATCTGCCGCCTGCGCGAGAAGCGCCCCGATTTCGCGGTTCTGATGGGACCCGAGGAACTGATGGTTCCGGCAATGAGCGCGGGGGCCACCGGCGGCGTCAATGGAGGCGCGAACATGTTTCCCTCCCTCTATGTCTCCCTCTACCAGGCGTGCGCCTCCGGCAACATCAGCGAGGCCCGCCGGCTCCAGCAGGCCGTTCTCGATGTCAGCGAGGGGATCTACTCGGCCGGTACCTACGCTTCCAGCTACCTGAAGGGATTGAAGTACGCCCTCTCGTTGTTGGGGATCTGCATGGACGCCATGGCGGAACCATACAGCCCCTTCGAAGCCGAACACCGCGAGCGCGTAGCGAGGGCGCTCGTCGAGTTGCAGGCGCGCCACGCCCTTGCGGCCTGAACTATCGGACCAGCCACTTTTCCAGGGACGCGAGCAGCGTCTCCGGAGATATGGGCTTGCTGACGTGGTCATCCATTCCGGCTGCCAGACATCGCTGGCGATCGGCTTCGAGGACAGAAGCCGTCAGGGCGACAATCGGAGTGCGCGCGTTGGCCGAATCCGGGGCGCGAATGGCGGCCGTCGCCTGGTAGCCGTCCAGTTCCGGCATCTGGCAATCCATATAGATCAGATCAAAGGGCGTCCCGGCGGCAACCGCGATCGCTTCCGTCCCGTTGCACGCGAGACTCACGCTACACCCGAACTTTGCCAGCAGAGCTTTCGCCACCGCGCGATTAATCAAGTTGTCTTCCACCACGAGCACGCGCGAGCCGTGGAAAGCCGGCTCTTCGGAATGTTTCAGCGGCGCATCTCTACCCTCTGCCGGCCCGCCGCAATACCGGCTGCCCGGAGACTCCAAATGGCTCAATAGCGCTTTTCGCAGCAGCGATGCGCGTACGGGAGGCGAGAGCAGCGGATGCTTACGCTCGTTGACCGCGCCCTTGGAAGAAATCCACAGCACAGCGGCTTCTGTCTCCGGCGCCGGCCAGCCCGCATCCCAGAGGATCACGTCGTAAGGACTGGCTTTCCGGAGTTTTTGCGCCTCTTGCAGTTCCCCGGCGGAATCCGTTTCCATGCCCCAGCGGCGGCACAGGCTCACCAGGGAAGCCCTCGTATTGGGCGATTTGCACGCAACCAGGACGCGCTTACCGGACAGGGCATGGCCGGCCTCGGCCTTGGCGGGAGCCTGCGGCAGACTCAACTCCAGGCGGAACGTGGAACCTTCTCCACACCTGCTGCCGGCGCTGAGCGTGCCTCCCATCAAATTCGCAAGGCGCCTCGAGATTGCCAGGCCAAGCCCCGTGCCTCCGTACTTGCGTGTGGTGGAGGCGTCGCCCTGCGTGAACATCGTGAACAACTGCGTCAGCTTGTGGGCGGGGATTCCGATGCCCGTGTCCTCCACTTCCACAAGCAGCCGCGGCTCCCCATTTTCTGCCTCGATGTGGCCGATTCGCACCTGCACGTGGCCGCGCTCGGTGAACTTGATGGCGTTTCCGGCAAGGTTGAGCAGGATCTGCCGCACCCGCCCGCAGTCTCCGATGAACTGCCGCGGTGTGTCCGGCGCGTAGCACAGGGCCAGGTCAAGATGCTTGTCCTGGGCTTCGATCCGCAGCAAATCCAGCACATCTTCGGCGGCCGACAGCAGATCGAAGGGCAGAGCCTCCAACTCGAGTTTGCCTGCCTCCATCTTGGAGAAGTCCAGAATGTCGTTGACAATTTTCAGCAGCGCGTCACTCGATTGCCGGATGGCCTGCGCATAGGACTCCTGCTCGGCACTGAGCGGGGAATCGAGCAGTAACCGGGTCATGCCGAGGATCCCGTTCATCGGAGTGCGGATTTCGTGGCTCATGGAAGAGAGAAATTCACTCTTGATGCGTGTGGCTGCCTCGGCGCGTTCCTTCTCTTGCGCCAGTTTCCCCACCAGGATCTCCATCTCGCGGGAATGGCGCTCGGCTTCCTCCTCCGCCAGTTTCCGGGCGGTAATGTCAGTAAACGAGACCACGACGGCGTAGGGAACGGATCCGCCGTCCCGGAAGACAGGTTCGTAATTGACGCTGATCCATGTCGTTCCCGCGCCGGACTCGAAGCCAATTACTGCCCCCAGGATCGACTTGCCGGTGCGAATGACAGTACGAAATGGAAGGGTCGCATGCGTATACGGAGCGCCATCTTCGCCGACAGGATGCAGGTCCAGTTCCAAGAGGCGCTTTCCGATCATATCTTGCGCGCGCCGGCGTATAATATTTTCGGCCGCGGTATTGCACGTCAGGATAATTCCCGTAGTGTCGAGCAGGAGAACCCCCTCCGCCATGGCGGCGATCACCGAGCGGTAGCGCTCCTCGCTTTCCTGGAGTGCCTGCGTGGCGCTCTTTTCTTCCGTAATGTCGCGATTCATACCCACAAGATGCGCGGGTTGGCCTTCCTCATCGAACTGGCAGATGGCCTGCGCCTCGACAATGCGCGTTCCCCTGGGAGTGAAGATTCGGAATTCTATCTGTCCACTGGATCCGGTGCGGCGCGCCACCTCCACGTGCCGCAGAATGATGTCCCTGTCCTCGGGGTGTACTCGGGCGAGAAACTCTTCCTGCGTCCCTTGAAACGCCGCAGGCTCGATTCCAAACAGATCGTGCATGCCGTCGTTCCACACGGAGAGGCCGGTCGCGAAGTCATGGTCGAACACACAAATCCTGGCTGAGCGTGTCGCCAGCACCAGGCGCTCGGTGAGTTCCTGAATGCGTTTTTCCGCCAGTTTCCTCTCGGTGGCGTCGCGGAAGATGGTGAGCACGCGAACCCCTTCCGCGGATTGAATCGCGGCGGCGGACACCTCGAGGAAGCGAGTCTCGCCGTTCCACAATCTCAACTGGCGTTCGAACCGTGGCGAAATTTCCCCGCGCCGCACGCGGTTGCGATAGGCGGTGAGGACGCGTTCGCGGTCTTCTTCGCCGTAGACCACCGTATACAACTGTCCCTCGATCTGCCGGCGATCGAGAGAAACCATGCGGCAATAGGCGTCATTGACCAGCAGCACCACTCCGGAGGCATCTGTCAGCCGCATGCCGTCGCTCGAGTTCTCCCAAATGTCGAGCATGCTCCGCAGTAAGGTATCTCCCGTGCTTCCTCGTCCGGTGATGTCTTCGCAGTTGTAGAGGTAGCCGAAGAAAGACCCCTCGTAATCAAACAGAGGATTGCCGCGGTCCAGAATCTGGCGGTATTCTCCATCATGCCGGAGCAGCCGGTAGCGCAGTTGCATGCTGGCCCGTTTCTGGAAAGCGGAGTCCAGCGCCCGGAGCAGACCTTCTTTATCTTCCGGGTGAACTCCTTCCAGCCAGCCGTCGCAGCATTCCTCATGCAATGCGCGCCCGCGAAAGCCGAGCCATTCGTCGTTGAAGAAATGGCACGTCCCATCTTTACCTGCCGAACGGATCAGGGCTCCACGCCTCGCTCCACTCCCGCCGGTCTCCGCATCCCTGCGCGAGGTGATGTCTCTCTTGACGGTGACGAAGTATCGTACCGCACCGGCGGAATCAAGAACCGGAGTAATGCTTTGTTCTTCGACGTAGTGGGCGCCGTCCTTGCGCCGGTTGATGAACTCGCCCTTCCAGGGTTTGCCGCTTCGCAAGGCGCTCCACATGCGGCTGTAGTATTCCTGCTCATGATGGCCTGACTTGAGGAGGCGCGGAGTTTGGCCGTTGGCTTCCTCGCACGTATAGCCGGTGAGCGCCGTGAAGGCGGCGTTCACCCATTGAAAGGCGCCTTCGACGTCTGTCACCGCAACCGCCGCGTCCATGTTGTATAGCGCGGAGAGTAAGATCTCTATGTCATCTTTCACAGCCGTACTCAGCCGTAAGGGAATTCCATACCGGGCAGAATGCTAGGCCATATCGAGCCGGCCCATCGAGCACTCTCATATATTGTGACTCATCGGTTCGGGAGTGGAAAAGTCCGCGAACAATCAGCATATCTTGTGCAAGATTCACCTGGGAAGGATACCTTTCCTGACAGGTGTTTGCCTACTGGACTGCCAGGGTGACTCCGGACTGGCTGGCGGCTGCCCCCACGGTCACCATCAGCCCGGCGGTTTGACTTGCCATGATTTCACCCGGGACACGGCAGCGGACCAACGTCAGGCTGGGAACGAGTCCGGAAGACGGAGAGAGAGCCAGTATCTCCGCCGCGGTGCCGCCGATCTGAACGGAGACGTCAGCGGGCTGATTCGAGCCGGCGCCGTTGAGCAGGAGGAGGATTTCCGATCCTCGCGAGGCGGGGTTGAGCGCGGAGTTGAGGCTTGCGTCCTGGTTGAACACCACAGCCTGTCCCGCGCCCGTCGCGTCGGCGGTGAAGAGCGCGGGGGAGGCAACCGCGGAAAGGACCGCCGCTTGAGCGCGAGTGGCGCCTTCCGTCTGCACCTCGAGGCTTACCGTTCCCGCGCCTGTGGCTTCCACCGGAACAATCGCATTGATCTGATTCGGGCTGGCAAACAGCAGACTGGCGGCAACCCCGTTCAGCAGCACCCGCGTGCCATTCAACACCGTGTCGAGGTGATCCGCGGCAGCCTGGACCGGATAGACAGGCCCAAGATCCGATCCGATGAGGGTGATCACCTCTCCCGGGGCTACCGGACCAGCCGCCATGCTGGCGGCATTCACCACGCCATCGGAAGAAAGGCGCACCGCCTGATCCTGCCCGCCTTTCACCGTGATGTTACCTGCCGTTATGGAAAGGGGAAGGTTATCTCCGGCGGCATTTGTGGCGAAGGAGCTGGAAATGGTGAGCGCGTACGTACCCGGCTTGGCATTCGAATAGAGGTTGATGAATGTGTTCAGCAGAACGCCATCGGGCAAAGGTTTTTGGTTTGAGCCGATCACCAGGACACGGCGCCGGTTGTAGTCCGGTTGGACAGTGTGGAGGTTCTTCCCCACGGCACGCAGACCTTCCCCGGCGGTGAAGGTGACGTTCATCGCGCTGCTGTCGTATTGCACGTCGAATTGCAGCCCGGTGACGGGGTTACCCTGCGCGGCGAAAGCCAGAGGAGCCGTGAGGCTCGATCCGGGGGCTCCCGTCCGTTCCGGCAGAGACAACTCTGCCGCACAAGTAAACGCCGGGCATGCCAGGAGCAGAAAGGCAAGCGCCTCACGCCACGTACCGCAGACTAAAACGCGGCGCGTCATCTACTGACATTATAGACCCGAATAGGGCAATTTCCTCCCAAATGGTCCTCAGCGGATTCACTAATAGTACCAGTACTCAACTTGATTCATACTGGCCATGATGCCGAGCGCCACAGCTATATCCCTCATCATCCTCTGGCTGGCCGGGCCTGTTTGGGGGCAGAATGCCGCGGCTACGATCACCGTGGATGCGTCCGCGAATCCGCGGCGCATCGATCCGCGCGTTTACGGAGTTGCCTATGCCTCGACCGCGCAGTTAGCCGACCTGAACGTTGCGCTGAACCGCATGGGCGGGAACAACACCAGCCGCTACAACTGGATGCAGAACGCCGACAACCGCGGCAGCGACTGGTATTTCGAGAGCATCGGATATGCGAGCGCCACCGCGGGCGAGCAGGGCGATACCTTCATCAGCCAAAGCCGGGCGGGCGGAGCCGAACCCATGCTGACCATCCCCATCATCGGCTGGGTGGCGAAGTTGGGGGCGGGGCGGTCCAAACTCGCGAGTTTCTCCCAGGCGAAGTATGGGACGCAGACGGGAAATGACTGGCAGTGGTTTCCGGACGCGGGCAACGGTGTGCTCCAGAGCACCGGAAAGGACATTACGGGCAATGACCCGACCGACGCCAACGTGCCGGCGGACGCCACGTTCGAGAAGGGCTGGGCGCAGGCTCTGGTTTCGCGCTGGGGGCAGGCATCGGCCGGGGGCCTTCGCTACTACATCCTCGACAACGAACACAGCATCTGGCACGCCACGCACCGGGACGTGCACCCGGCGGGCGCGAGCATGGAGGAGATCCGGGGCCGCATCCTCGACTATGCATCGGCTTTGAAGCAGGCGGATCCGGCGGCGCTGGTCGTGGGGCCGGAGGAGTGGGGCTGGAGCGGCTATGTGCTCAGCGGGGCCGATCAGCAGTATGGCAGCCTGCACGGCTGGAGCTATCTTCCCGACCGCGCCGCCCACGGCAACATGGACTACCTGCCCTGGCTGCTCGATCAATTGCGCCAGGACGGGCGGCATCTGCTCGATGTATTCAGCGTCCACTACTATCCGCAGGGGGGCGAGTTCGGCAGCGACACGAGCACGGCCATGCAGCAGCGGCGCAACCGCTCGACGCGTTCGCTGTGGGACCCGAACTACGTCGACGAAACGTGGATCAACGACAAGGTGCAACTGATTCCGCGCCTGCGGCAGTGGGCCGATACGTATTACGCCGCGGGCACTCCGATTGCGATCACGGAGTACAACTGGGGCGCGGAAGGCCACATCAACGGGGCTACGGCGCAGGCGGACATCCTCGGCATCTTCGGACGCGAAGGTCTCGACATGGCGGCGCGCTGGACGACGCCCGATGCCTCGACTCCCGTCTACAAAGCGATCAGGATGTACCGCAATTACGACGGCCAGAAGTCCGCCTTCGGCGAGATGAGCGTGTTGGCGGGCGGGCCCAATCCGGACAATGTGTCAGTGTTCGCATCGACCAGGGCCTACGATGGGGCGTTGACGGTGATGGTGATCAGCAAGTACACGAGCGGGAACACTCCGGTGACGGTGAACCTTTCGCACTTTGCCACGTCCGGTCCGGCGCGGGTTTATCAGTTGAGCGCGTCGAATGCGATCACGCGGCTGGCGGATGTGGCGGTGAGCGGAGGGGCTCTGAGTGCGACGGTGCCTTCGCCGAGCGTCACGCTGTTCGTAGTGCCGCCGGTTTCGCGCTGCGACTGCAACCGGGATGGGGCAGTGAATGTCGTGGATGTGCAGCGGTTGGTGAACGTGGTGCTGGGCGTATCCTCGCCGCTCGGGACCGAGGATGTGAACCGCGACGGCCGCACGGACGTGGTTGACCTGCAAGTGCTGGTGAATGTCGTTCTCGGCAGCCCGTGTCCGGCGTAGTCTTCAGGCTTCCGGCTCGTACTCGAGGACGACGGCGGTGATGTCGTCGCTTTGCGGCATTCCTTCGGTGAAGGCCTCGACCGCATTGGTGAGCGCGGTGATCAGTTCGGCGCAGCTTCGTCCGGGGTTACCGCGCAACAGTAACTCGAGGCGTTTGGTTTCGAAATATTGACCGGCGCGGTTGCGGGCTTCCGAAACGCCGTCGGTGTAGACGACGATGCGGTCGCCGGGGTCGAGACGGGTGGTCTCGACGCTGAATTCGGCGTCTGTGAGCATTCCCAGGGGCAGGCTGGTGGCGGGAAGCTTCACGACTTCCCCGGTCTTGCGAATGATGAGCGGCGGGCAGTGGCCGGCATTGCTCCAGCGCATGTGCCCGTCCCTGTTGAGGACGCCGCAAAAGACGGTGGCGTATTTTTCCCCTCCGGTGCGTTCGGTGAGGAATTGATTGACGTGGGCCATCATGGCGTCCATGCGCATTTCGGCGTGTCCGGCGGCGAGGAAGGCTCCCTGGAGCAGGCTTGCGAGGAGCGCGGAGCTGACGCCTTTACCGGAGACATCGGCGACGACGAAGGCCCAGAGATCGGGTTCGAGCTGGCGCACATCGCAATAGTCGCCGCCCACCTGGTGGGAGGGAATGCTGGCGGCGGCGGCGCGGAACCAGCCCGACTCCGGCAACTGGCGCGGCATCAGACTCTGCTGGATTTCGCGGGCGATCTTGAGTTCTTCCTCCATCTTGTTGCGCTCGCGTTCCTGCTCGAGCAGGCGGGCGTTTTCGAGGATGGTGGAGGCTTCGATGGCGAGGGTTTGCAGCAGTTCGCGATCCCCGGCGGAGAGGCTGGCGGCGTCGACCTTCGATTCGAGGTAGAGCACTCCCACCGTGTCCTCGGCGGCGTGCATGACCATGGTTTCCTCGCTGCCCCCCGTACGCACTCTTACCAGCGGGACGCAGACTACGCTTCTGGCCGGGAGGTTGGCCGTGGACAGTTCCGGGTCATCCTGAAACTGCCGCCGGGGATCGAAGTTCATCGAGAGCAGTTCACGGCGGTTGTTGAGGGCCTTGTGAATGAGGCGGGTGGGCGCCTGGAGTTCGCTGGCGGGAATCTGCGCCCCGCGCTGATCGCGGGCGACGACGATATCGAGATCATCGCCGTTCCGCAGCAGGAGAAAGCCGCGTTGGGCCGAGGTAACCGTGAGGGCGGCATCGACCACCGCGGAAAGCACGGTCAGGGTGGAGAGCGAACTCTGGACGGTGCGGGCCACCTCGACGAGCGCCCGGAGCTTCGAAAGGCTGGTGGGAGCGCCGGACCGTGTAGAGGAGGAGAGCTGATCCATCAGACGCTGGATTTCCGCTTCCTCGAGGGTGAAGATGAGCCGGTAAGAATCCTCGACGCCGAACTCGATGCGGTCGCCGCTCGAGAGCTTGCGGCGCCCGGGGACACGGGTTCCGTTGACTTCGACGCCGTGGCGGCTGTTGAGGTCTTCAATGTAATAATCGCCGTTTTCCTCGAGCAGGCGGGCGTGGTTGCGCGAGGCGCGGTTATCGCGGAGAACGAGGTTGCTTTCGGCGTGCCTGCCGATGGTGAAGGGCACAGGCCACACGGCCACCCGCTGACGGTTACCGCTCGGGTCAATCACCAGCAGCGCCGCCTGCCGGCCCATTGCGGCTTCCATGGCGCTCATTCAGGTTTTTCGCGCGCGGGTGGAATGGTCTCCGTCGCGGACTTCGTCGAGTTCCCGCGCCCTTAATACCTGGCAGTGCGAGCAGTATCCGCCGATTTCGGTGCGTGTGATGAGGATCTGGAACCCGAAATGCGACTCGACCTGTTTGCGCAGCCGGTGGAGCGGCTCACCGAAAAACTCCTCCACCTTTCCGCAGCGCAGGCAGATGATGTGGGCGTGTTCCTGTTTGAGACGCGTCTCGTAATAGTGCTGGTCGCCCCCGTAGTGCATGAGGTCCAACTCGTCGACCAGCCCGCCCTGCTTGAGGAGTTTCAGGGTGCGGTAGACGGTGACGCGGTTGAGCTTGGGGTCTTTCTCCTTAGCCAGTTGATAGAGCTGTTCGGCGTCGAGGTGGACGCCGGAGCTGTCGATCAAATCGAGGAGGATCTTACGCTGGCGGGTCAGGCGAACGCCTCTCTCACGCAACGAATCCTTGATGCCTGCCTGTGCCATGGAGCCTCCCTTAGAGGGTAGCATTGAGGGGGCCTGTGCGACTATGTACATTCTGTCCCAGATTCGGACACCGGGAGGGAGGAAAGGACATATGGAGCGGGGCCTTTGTTTGGCACCTGACGTGCTTCCACACAGGTTTAGCCGGATGTCCACAGCTACCGTTACCATGGACAAAGTGAGAACTTCGTCCCAGACCAAGGCCCGGATCCTGATTGCCGATGACCAGATGGATGTGCTCGAGGCGCTGCGTTTTCTACTGAAAGGGGAGGGTTACCAGATCGAGCCGGCGACCTCTCCGGCGGGGATACTGACAGCCTTGGAGGCGCAGGAGTTCGACCTGGTGCTGATGGATCTGAACTATACGCGCGACACGACTTCGGGCCAGGAAGGGCTGGACCTGCTGACGCGCATCCAGGCGATGGACGCCGCTTTGCCGGTGGTGGTGATGACGGCATGGGGGAGCGTCGAGGTGGCGGTGGAGGCGATGCGGCGGGGGGCGCGGGACTTCATCCAGAAGCCGTGGGACAACGCGCGGCTGATGACCATCGTGCGGACGCAGATCGAGCTGAGCCAGGCGCTGCGCAAGAGCCAGCATCTGGAGGCGGAAAACCGGCTGTTGCGGGCGGAAGGCATGCCGACGCTGATTGCGGAATCGCCGGCCATGCAACCCGTGCTTCAGATCATCTCGCGGGTTGGCCCGTCGGACGCCAACATCCTGATCACGGGCGAACCGGGCACGGGAAAGGAAGTGGTGGCGCGCACGCTGCACGCGGTATCGCAGCGGGCGCCGCGGCCGATGGTGACGGTGAACGCGGGCGGGCTGGCGGAAGGGATCTTCGAGAGCGAGCTGTTCGGGCACGTCAAGGGGGCGTTTACGGATGCCAAGATGGACCGGGTGGGCCGGTTCGAACTGGCCGAGGGCGGGACGCTGTTTCTGGATGAGATTGCCAACGTGCCGATGAATTTGCAGACGAAGCTGCTGCGCGTGCTGGAGACGGGGGAGATGGAGAGGGTGGGCTCCTCGAGGACGCGGAAGGTGGATGTGCGGGTGTTTTCCGCCACCAATGCACGGCTGCATGAGGAGGTGGCGGCGGGGCGGTTCCGGCAGGACCTGCTGTTCCGGTTGAACACGATCGAGATCCACCTTCCTCCGCTGCGCGAGCGGCGGGAAGACATTCCGGTTCTGGCGATGCATTTCCTGCGGCAGCACGCGCAACGGTACCGCAAGCAGCTTACGGGTTTCGATGCCGCCGCTATGCAGGCGTTGCTGAGCAACCCGTGGCAGGGGAACGTGCGGGAGTTGAACCACGTGGTGGAGCGGGCTGTGTTGATGGCGGGGGAGAACGTGATCCGGCCGGTCGACCTGGCGCTGCGCTCCGGGCATGAAGGGGCTCCGCGGCTGGAGGACATGAGCCTGGAGGAGGTGGAGTCTTTCCTCATCCGGAAGGCGCTGTCGCGCTATTCGGGCAATGTAAGCCACGCCGCCAAGGCGCTGGGGCTGAGCCGCTCGGCGTTGTACCGCCGGTTGCAGCACTACGGTTTGTGAAGATCCTCGATCCGGTCCGCAGGCGCCTGGCGCAGCACGAATATCGCGTGCTTCTGACGTCGCTCGCCTCCGGACTGCCCGCGGTGATCACCTCGCTGGCCATCCTCTGGTATGGGGATAGCTATCCGCCGAAGGTGCAGTGGACATTGACGGTGCTGATTCTGGGGTGCTGGTGGGGTTTCTCGGCGGGGGTGAGGGAGCGGGTGGCCTCGCCGCTGCGCACGTTGTCGAACCTGCTGGAGGCGATGCGGGAAGGGGACTACTCGATCCGGGCGCGGGGAGCGCGCGGGGAGGATGCGCTGGCGGAAGTGATGCAGCAGGTGAACGCGATGGGGGCGACGCTGCGGGCGCAGCGGTTGGGAGCGCTGGAAGCGACAACGCTGTTGCGGAAGGTGATGGAAGAGATCAACGTGGCCGTGTTTGCCTTCGATGCCGAGCACCGGCTGCGCCTGGTGAACCGGGCGGGAGTACGTTTGCTGGCGCTGCCCGCGGAGCGGCTTCTCGGGCTGAAGGCCGGCGATCTGGGGCTGGCCGATTGTCTGGAGGGGGAGGCGTCGCAGACGAGGCAGCGGACCTTTCCCGGAGGCGCGGGACGATGGGGCATCAACCGGGCGAGTTTTCGCGAAGGGGGACTGCCACACCAGTTGCTGGTGGTGACCGACCTGACGCGTCCGCTGCGTGAAGAGGAGTTGCAGGCATGGCAGCGAATTGTGCGGGTGCTGGGACATGAACTCAACAACTCGCTGACGCCGATCAAGTCGATTGCCGGGTCGCTCGAGAGCATGGTTTCGCGGGACGCGCTTCCCGAGGACTGGCAGGAGGACATGAAGCGCGGGCTGGCGATCATCGCCACGCGCTCGGAGGCATTGAGCCGATTCATGGGGGCCTATGCGCGGCTGGCGAAGCTCCCCCGGCCGCAGTTTGCCAGCGTGGAGGTGAAGGCGCTGGTCCGCCGGGTGGCGAGCCTGGAAACGCGGATGCAAGTGGTGGTGGAAGAAGGCCCGGGGATGACTGTGCAAGGGGACAGCGACCAATTGGAGCAATTGCTGATCAACCTGGTGCGCAACGCGGTGGATGCCGCCAGGGAGGCGGGCGGGGGAGTGCGCGTGCGGTGGGACCGTCTGCCGGGGAATCTACGGGTGGTGGTGGAAGACGAGGGGCCGGGGCTATCGAATACGGCGAATCTGTTCGTTCCGTTCTTTACGACGAAGCCTGGCGGCTCGGGGATCGGGCTGGTGTTGTGCCGGCAGATTGCGGAGGCGCATGGAGGGTCGCTGACGCTCCAGAACCGGGAAGGCGCGCGGGGCTGCCAGGCGAGGCTGCTGCTGCCGTTGTAGGCGGGGAATTTTCAGCACGAGCAGACAGACCAAGGGCGTGCTCCGGCGCGAGGGGTTGCGCCGCGTGAGGAATTTTGGCGGGCTTGGACGGGTTTGAGCTACTTTTTGAACTGGCTGAGCATGTCCCCGATGGTGGCGGAGAAGCCTTTCGCCTCTTCTTTGGCCTGCTTGATGGCGGTGGTGAGTTCATTGCGGAGGTTGGCTTGGGTTCGGGCGGAAAAACGTTCCGCGTTGGCTAATGG
>JADLBD010000297.1 GCA_020847975.1 Bryobacterales bacterium
AACATAGGCGATAGTCTCTGGTGCCGATAAGGTGTGCTTGATCTGATTCTGGATGTTCACGCGCCAGTATGAGCGATTCCGATGAATTTGTCCAGTAAAAACTTACGGGTAAAGGGCAGGGCTAGCGGCGATTGTAAGAATCGGACATTTCCGAGGGGCTGCGCCCGGTCCACTGGCGGAAGTCGTGGATGAAGTGGGCCTGGTCGTAGTAGCCGCAATCGAGGGCCACGCCGGTGAGACTGGCGGAGCCAAGACGGGACAGGGCGTGGCGGAAACGGAGGATGCGGCTGAGTTGTTTGGGCGGGAGACCGGTGCGGGCGAGGCAGAGACGGCGGAACTGGCGTTCGCTGAGGTTGGCCTGGGAGGCGAGCCATTCGAGGTTGGCGAGGCCTTTGCTCGATTCGAGGCAGGCGAGGGCGAGTTGGACGGGATCGGGCTCCGGGGCGCGGGCGAGCAGAGGAGTGATGGCTTGGGCAAACTGCGCGGGTGTGAGGGCGTCGTCGAGGCGCTGTTTGATAGCGCGGGCTTCACGCGGGTTGATGGAGGCGAGTTCGACAGCGGAGTCATTCCAGAGGGCGGGATCAGGGCCAAGGACGCGGTGAAGACCGCCGGGACGGAAGCGGACGGCGAGCAGGAGCGCGCCGGGGGCGAGGTGGAAATCCTGGAAGCGGGTCATGGCGCCGATGACGTCGAGGCGGGAGCGGCCGTTGGCTCGGGAGTAGAGGAAGTCCATGCAGCCGTCGGGAAAGACGCGATAGGGGCGCGGGGCGAAACCGGAGTTTGAGGTCCACAAGCACTCGACGCGCGGGTGGAGGAGGGGTCCCGGCGGATGCTCCCGGTAAGGACTGGACATTCGACTTCATTCTAACGTCGCTTGCGGTATGATAATCGCTGCCTCAGGATAGTACCCCATGAAACGATCCATCACTCTCCAGATCAACGGAAAGACACATACGGACGAGGTGGAGCCGCGTCTGCTTCTGATCCACTACCTGCGGGAAGTGGCGGGGCTGACGGGACCTCATATCGGATGTGAAACCTCATTGTGCGGCGCCTGCACCGTAACGGTGGACGGGAAGGCCGTGAAGTCATGCACGATGTTCGCGGTTCAGGCCGATGGGAGGGATGTGGTGACCATCGAGGGACTGGCCTCGAATGGAGACCTGCATCCGTTGCAGACGGCGTTTTGGGAAGAGCACGGGGCGCAGTGCGGCTACTGCACGCCGGGAATGATCATGGCATCGAAACAGCTACTGGAGCGGAATGCGCACCCGAGCGTGGAAGAGATCCGGCACGGGATCAAGGGGAACCTTTGCCGGTGCACGGGGTATCAACACATCGTCAACGCGGTGAAGGCCGCGGCCGGGAAGATGGGAGCGTAACCATGGCGAGCACAGTCACGAAGACCGAGACCCTGTTCGGGAAGAAGATGAAGCGGAAGGAAGATCCGCGTCTGATTACGGGGACGGCCACGTATGTGGACGATATACAGATGCCGGGGATGCACCATGCGGTAATCCTGCGCAGCCCGTATGCGGCGGCGCGGATCAAGGGTATCGACGCGAGGGGCGCGCTGGAGTTGCCGGGCGTAGCGGCGGTGTTCACCGGAGCGGACGTGAAGGATGTGGGTCCGGTGCCGTGCGGGGCATCGCTGCCGGGACTGCGGGTGCCGCATCACCATGTGCTGGCGCAGGACCGGACGTACTTCGTGGGGCATCCGGTGGCGGTGGTGGTGGCGACGGACCGCTACATCGCGCGCGACGCCGTGGACCGGATCGAAGTGGATTGGGAGCCATTGGATGCGGTGGCGGAGCCGGAGAAGGCGCTGGAGGCGGGGGCTCCGGCGGTGCATCCGCAGTGGCCGGACAACAAGGCATTCGACTACCACCAGGAGCACGGCGAAGTGGACAAGGTGTTCGCCGAGGCGGATGTGGTGGTGAAGCAGCGGATCACGAGCCAGCGTCTGATACCGTGCGCGATGGAGACGCGCGGGGTGGTGGCGGAGTGGAAGAGCGGCGAGAAGTCGCTGACGATCTACACTTCGACGCAGATTCCGCACCTGATGCGAAGCCTGGTGGCGGGGATGCTGGGGATTGCGGAGAACAGGCTGCGGGCGGTGGCTCCGGAAGTGGGCGGCGGATTCGGGAGCAAGCTGAACGTGTATGCGGAAGAAGCGCTGATGGGCTTCGTGGCGATGAAGATCGGCAAGCCGGTGAAGTGGATCGAATCGCGGCGGGAGAACATGCTGGCGACGACGCACGGACGCGGGCACGTGGACTACTATGAGATCGCCGCGAAGAAAGACGGGACGATTGTTGGGATCAAGCTGAAGCTGATTCAGGATGTGGGGGCGTATCACCAACTGCTGACGCCGGCGATTCCGACGCTGTCGGTGCTGATGATGCCCGGGGTTTACAGATGCCAGAACATCCGCGCGGATATTGTGGGGGTGTTTACGAACTGCGTGCCGACGGACGCCTATCGGGGCGCGGGGCGGCCGGAAGCGATGCACGGGATTGAGCGGATGGTGGACATCCTGGCGGCGGAGATGAAGATGGACCCGGCGGAGTTGCGGTTGAAGAATTTCATCCAGCCGGAGGAGTTCCCGTACGCGACGGCGACGGGGCTGACGTATGACAGCGGCGACTATGACAAGCCGCTGAAGAAGGCGCTGGAGATTGCCGGGTATGCGGCGCTGCGGGAGGAGCAGCGGGCGGCGCGGAGGGAAGGTCGGCTGATGGGGATCGGGCTTTCGACGTATGGCGAGATCTGCGCGATCGGGCCGTCGCCGGCGACGCCGGCGGGAGGATGGGAGAGCGCGACGGTACGGATTGAGCCATCGGGGAAGGTGACGGTACACACGGGCTGCTCGCCGCACGGGCAGGGCGAGGAGACGACGTTCGCGCAGATAGCGGCGGATGAACTGGGCGTGGATTTCGACGATATCATCGTGCTGCACGGCGATACGGCGATTGTGCAATACGGGATTGGGACGTTCGGATCGAGGGGGACGGCGATCGGCGGGACGGCGATGTACTTCGCGATACAGGAGTTGAAGGCGAAGATCAAGCGGTTTGGAGCGATGATGCTCGATTGCGACGATGTGAGCTTCTCGGCGGGGCGGTGCTACTCGAACAAGACGGGCAAGAGCGTGACGATTCAGGAGATTGCGGCGGCGTCGTACCGGGCGATGAAACTGCCTCCGAATACGGAACCGGGGCTGGTGGCGACGTACTTCTGGGAGCCGCCGAACTTCACGTTTCCGTTTGGAGCGCACCTGGTGGTGACCGAGGTGGACAAGGAGACGGGGGATATCGAGGTCAAGAGGTACGTGGCAGTGGACGATTGCGGAAAAATCATCAATCCGCTGGTTGTGGCCGGGCAGATCCATGGCGGCGTGGCGCAGGGTTTGGGGCAGGCGCTGTACGAGGAGGCGGTTTATGACGACAGCGGGCAGTTGCTTACGGGCGAGTTTATGGACTACTGCGTGCCGAAGTCGACAATGGTGCCGTGGATTGAGGACAGCAATACGGAGACGCCGACGCCGGTGAATCCGCTGGGGGTCAAAGGAGTGGGGGAGGCGGGGACGATCGGGTGCTCGCCGGCGGTAGTGAACTCGGTGGTGGACGCGTTGAGTGGGCTGGGGGTGCGGCATATCGACATGCCGATGAATCGGGA
The DNA here is from genome assembly GCA_020847975.1 of Bryobacterales bacterium. GTDB lineage: Bacteria > Acidobacteriota > Terriglobia > Bryobacterales > Bryobacteraceae > CADEFT01. The sequence continues at coordinate 3,679 of JADLBD010000297.1, forward strand.
AAAGATCTGGAAGCTGGCACAGGGAGGTGCGGCATGATTGCGCAGAACTTCGAATATGAGACTCCGGCGACGCTCGAGGAGGCGCTGGAACTGGTGGCGGACGGGAGCGCGAAGGTGCTGGCCGGGGGAATGAGCCTGATCCCGTTGATGAAGCTGCGGCTGGCGGTTCCGGAGAAAGTGGTGGATCTGCGGCGGGTGCCGGGATTGAACTCGATCCGGGCGGCGGAGGGGCGGCTGCATATCGGGGCGTTGGTGACGCACTACGAGTTGGAGTCGACGCCGCTGGTGCGGAGGAGTTGCCCGCTGCTGGCGGCGGCAGCAGCTTCGATTGGGGATGTGCAGGTGAGAAACCTGGGGACGCTAGGGGGGAGCGTCGCGCACGCGGACCCGGCGGCGGACTATCCGGCGGCGCTGCAAGCGCTGGAGGCCGGGATCCGGATAGCGGGCAAGAGTGGAGAGCGGACGGTGAGCGCGGCGGAGTTCTTTGTGGACACGTTCACGACGGCGCTGGAGCCCGGGGAGTTGGTGGTGGAGGTGAGCGTACCCGTGGAAGCAGCCGGGAACGGCGTGAGCTACCAGAAGTGTGATCAGCTTGCATCGGGATTTGCGCTGGTGGGCGTGGCGGCGCGGGTGGCGAAGGAAGGCGGGAAGGTGTCGATGGCGCGCGTGGGCGTGACGGGCCTGGCCGGAAGCAGTTACCGGGCGGAGAACGTGGAGGCGCTGCTGGCGGGCACGGCGGGCAACGCGCAGGATGTGACGCGGGCAGCGGCGGCGGTGGCCGAAGGGAAGGAAGCGAACAGCGATATCCACGCATCGGCGGACTACCGGGCGCATCTGGCGCGAGTGTACACGGCACGGGCTCTGCGGGCGGCGCTCGGGACAGCGGGGTAAGGGGACGTGAAAATCCATGGTTCGCACCGGCTGCCGGTAGGGCGGGAGCGGGCGTACGCCTTGTTGCAAGATCCGGAGATTCTGGCGGCGTGCATGCCGGGATGCGAGGCTCTGGTGAAGGTGGACGAAGACCTTTACGAGATGAAGATGAAGATGGCGCTGGCGGCGATATCGGGCCAGTTCGCGGGCAAGGTGCGGATTTCGGATCAGAACCCGGTGGAGAGCTTCCGGCTGATCGTGGAGGGGACGGGGAAGATCGGGTTCATGAAGGGGGAAGGGCTGCTGCACCTGCGCGAGGAGGGCTTGGAGACAGAGGTCTCCTACGACGGGGAAGTGCATGTAGGGGGCACCATCGCATCGGTAGGACAACGGCTGCTCGATACGACGTCGAAGATGATGATCAAGCGATTTTTCGACAAGTTATGCGAGCGATCTGGAAAAGGGTGAGGATTCGACGGTAATTTTTGAGGGTTTCGGTTACTTCCGCATCTGCTTGAGCATGTCCTGGATCTGGGAATTGAAGTTTTTCGCCTCTTCTTCGGCCTGCCTGATAGTGTCCTTGACCTCTTTCTTGAGGAGAGCCTGGGTTCGATGAGTAAAGGCCTGGGCGTTGGCCAGTTTGGGGGCGTCCTTGGGGAGCTGGTTGGGGAACTGCTCGCGGTAGAGGCGGTCATTCTGGAGGCGGCGGAGTTCGGCGATGGCGCGATGGAAGGCGCGTTCGTTGGTGGTGCGGTAGCGTTGGAGGCGGTCGGCGAGTTTCATGAGTTCGGGGTCAGTGGAGAAGATGAGGTCTGCGCCGGTTTGCTCGCCGAGGGTGGTTTCCTGGAGGGAGATGTTGCGGAGTTTCCAGGCGGCGAGGATGAGTTCGTCGAAGACGAGGAGTTCGGCATCGCCCTTGGGGGTGAATTCGGCGAGGAGGCGCGAGCGGAGCTGGTCGAATTCGGGCTTGTCCAGTTCGGCGAGGAAGAGGCGCTGGGAGGTGAAGCCGTGGGTGCGAGCGTTCTGGGAAGAACGGGCTTTGCCTTCGGGGGTAATGGGGCCTTGGGACCTGGCTCCGTTGCTGCGAGCGGCGTCGCTGTGTGCTTGGCTGATGGTTGACATAGAGGTTTACTCTGGCTTGGTTGTATCACGCGGAGGTTTGGGGATTTATGGGGTGGGTTTGTAAGTGGTTGTGGGGGAAGGGAGAAATATTTTTGAATTGAAGGGGAACGCAAATTTCTCGCGAGGCGCGGCGGATTTACGGCGTGGATTGGGGATATAGTGTCAGGTGATGGGGAGGGAGGGTATGAACGCTTTGCCGGCTCATGTGCTGTATGAATTGCGGCCGAAGATTGTGGAGAGGCGGGCGCGGCTGGAGGCGGCGGCGCGGCGGATGTCCGCGGATTATGTCAACGATTTGCTGGCGGAGATTGATGCAGCGCTGGGGAGGATCGACGGCGGGACATATGGCCGGTGCGAAAGCTGCCATGATCCGATCGAAGGGGACCGGCTGGACCGGAATCCGCTGGAGCGGTTTTGCCTGGATCATCTGAGTGAGAAGGAGCTAAGGGCGCACGAGCAGGATCTGGAGTTGGCGATGCAGATTCAGGCGGGTCTGCTGCCGGCGAGAGATGTCGCGACGAGAGATTGGGAGACGCACTACCGGTATCAGCCGGCGGGGGTTGTGGGGGGCGATTATTGCGAAATAGCCGTTAGCAGTGATGGAAACTCGCTGTTTTTCGCGGTGGGCGATGTGGCGGGGAAAGGGGTGGCGGCATCGCTGCTGATGACGCATCTGAACGCGGTGTTTCGGAGCCTGCTTTCGCTTGACTTACCGCTGACGGAAGTGATGTCACGCGCGAACCGGTTGTTCTGTGAGAGCACTCCTGCCACGCATTATGCGACGCTGGCAGCCGGCAGGACGACGGAGGGTGGCGTGGAGTTGTGCAATGCCGGCCACTGCCGGCCGTTGGCCTTGCGGCGGGGGGGAGCAGAGTGGATTGACGCGACTGGATTACCGCTGGGGCTTTTTTGTAACGGGTTGTACAGCATAAGGCAAATCCGGCTGGAGCCCGGGGAGAGCCTGGTGCTGTATTCGGACGGGATTACGGAGGGTCATGATGGGAACGGGAACGCGTACGAAGAAGAACGTCTGATCCATGCGCTGGGCGGAGGCGCGGGGGAGGGTGCGGCGGGGATGGCCGATGGAGTGTTGGAGGATGTGACGCGCTTTCGCGGAGGCGGAGCGCAGCAGGATGATATTACGCTGCTGGTGCTTCGCCGGCGGGGATAACAGGAAGCGGCTGTTCAGCGCGAAGCGGCTGTTCAGCGCGCCTGGAGGTGAAGCGGCTGATCGAGGCGGAAGGTGAGGACGGTTTCCGAGGGTACTTTGACCTGGCTTCCGCGGGTGAGGACCTGGGTAGTGCCACCGGCGGCGGCTCCGGCGACGGCTCCGATGGCGGCTCCTTTTCCGCCTCCGGCGATGGCTCCGAGGAGGGTGCCGAGGACGGCTCCGCCGCCGAGCATTTCGGCGGTGCGGCGATTCTTACCGAGGCCTTCGCGGCCGGAGCGTTGGACGTCTTCGGTGCTGACGTTGTACTGGCGGCCGGAAAGGGTGACGGAATCGAGATCGAGGGCGAGTTGGGAGGTGCCGAGTCCGCCGGAGGAGGACTTGCGGATGGTGAGGCGGGCATCGGCTCCCTTGGGGATGAGGACGGCACCATCGGCGCCGAGGACATCGCGGTCAATGACGGCGGAGAAGGTTGCGCCTGAGGGGGCATTCGAAGAATCGATGTTTTCATTGGTGCGGACGGCAATTTCCGTGCCGGCGGGAAGAGTGGGGCCGGCGGAGGAAGACAACGTAGAGGGCAAGGGGGATGAAGAGGTCTGGCCGTCGCCGAAGGTGATGGATTGGACGTCGGAGATGTTGTAGCTGCGGGTTGCGCCGTTTTGGTCGAGGAAGGTGATGACGCGTGTGGTGCCGCTGAGGAAGGTTCCGGAAACGATGAGGCCGCTGCGTAGTTTGAGTTGATCGGAAGCGCCCCAGAGGAGGGAGGGCGCGAGAAGGCAGATCAGGGTTGCCAGTTTCATAATTAACCTCCATTTTCATGGTAGCTCGCGCTGGAGGGTCATCCGCCACTCGTCGACTTTCCGGCCTTTTTTGATGATGGCTTGGGGGATGGTTTCGGCGAGGGTGAAGCCGTTTTTCTCGAAGGCGCGGCGGCTGGGGTGGTTTCCGGTGAAGACGAAGGCGGCGATTCTCGAGAGATGCAGGTGATCGAAGGCGTAGCGGACGATGGCAGCGATGGCGGCGGCGCCGTAGCCTTTGCCCTGGAAGGGCTCGCCGATCCAGAGGCCGATGATGCCGGTGGTTCCATCGGGTTGCGGGCGGATATCGATGTTGCCGATGGGCCGGCTGGTCCGCGGCTCGAGGATGGTGAAGATGTGCTTTCCGCCCGCGCGTGTTTGGGCAGCGAAGGCGGCGATGCCGGCGCGGTAGTCCTCGAGGGATGCAGGGCCGTCCCAGACGAGCCAATCGGTGAGTGGGGAATGGTAGACGAGGGGAAAGAGCGCGGCGGCGTCGGATTCCTGGACGGGGCGGATGCGGATCATGCAGTGAGGATCTCGCGAATCTGGAGGGCGTGGCGGCTGGGGTGGACAGCGAGCAGGGCGAGGCACTCGGCGGCAGTGATGCGGCCGGCGACGGGGTGGAGGACGGTGACGGCGCGGAGGTCGTGAATGCGGGAGGCGACGAAGGCTTCGGTGCGGGCGCGGGATTCGAGGAAGGCGTCGATGGCCTGGTGGAGGCTGGAGAAACGGCCGGCGGGGATCATGGAGGGAGGGGCTTCGAACTTGCGTTTGCGGCTGGCGCCTTTGGCGACGATGAGGCGCTCGCGGTCGCGCGTGTCAGCGGGCGGGGCCGGCTGGGTTTGCTCGGTAATGAGAAGGAACATGGCGTTTTCGGCGAGGGCGACGTGCTCGACGATTTCGAGGATGGACCAGCGGCCGGGTTGGGGGCGGTCCGCGGCGGTTTCGGGGGTGACGCCCTGAAGGGCTTGGAGGAGGTCTTCCCTGCTTTGGCGCAGGGCGTCTGACCAAAAGAGATGGTCATCCTGGTCCATGCCTGATACTCTACTGCAATGCGCGTGCTGATGTTACTGATGTGGCTGCCGCAGTTGTACGGACAGGGCTCCCCGAAGTTGAATCCGGTGGTGGCCAGGATGGTGGGGGAGGTGTCGAGGGAGAGGATCGCGGAGACGATGGGGAAGCTCGCGTCGTTTGGGACGAGGGGGAATTTTTCGGCGGTGGACGATGAGGGGCATGGGATCGGGGCGGCGCGGCGGTGGCTGTACGCGCAGTTCGCGGCGGCAAGCCCGCGGCTGAAGGTGCGGCTGGACACCTATAAGGTGAAGAAGCAGCCGCGTGTGTTCAAGGACGTGGAGATCGTAAATGTGGTGGCGGTGCTCCCTGGGACGCGTTATCCGGAGCAGCAGATTCTGGTGAGCGGGCACTATGACACGTTGGGGAGGCTACCAAGACCGCCAGTGAAACCGGGGGAGGCGCCAAGGCCGTTGACCCTGGAGGAGGAGGAGAAGCGGGCGGCGGCTCCGGCTCCCGGTGTATCGGATGATGGGAGCGGGGTAGCGGCGGTGCTGGAACTGGCGCGGGTGTTGTCACAGTATGAATTCGAGAAGACCCTGGTGTTCGTGGCGTTCGCGGGAGAGGAACTCGGGCTGGTGGGGAGCAGGCTGTATTCGCAAAGGGCGAAGGCGGAAAAGCAGGAGATCGAGGCAGTGTTGAACAACGACATCATTGGAACGGAGGTGTCCGAGGACGGGCGGCGGATCAACCGAGCGGTGCGGATCTTTTCGGCCGGTCCTGGGGATTCGGTGTCACGGCAGCTTGCCGGGTACGTCCGGGAGGTGGGAGGGAGGTATTATCCCCGGATGGAGCCTTGGCTGATCTACCGGCCGGACCGGTTTGGGCGGGGCGGGGACCATAGCCCTTTCGCGGCGCAGGGATACGCGGCGGTGCGGTTCACGAGCGCGGTGGAGAACTACGCGCATCAGCATTCGGATAGCGATACGCTGGAGAACGCGTCGCCGGAGTACACGGCGAACGTGGCGCGTCTGGAGGCGGCGGTGGCAGCGAGCCTGGCGATGGCACCGAAGCCCGTGGACCCGACGGTGACGAGGACGGCAGGGGGGCGGACGGTGAGACTTCCGGACATCGGGCGAGGGAAAGCGTCGTACGACACGGTATTGGGGTGGAAGGACCCCGAACCGGCTCCGGATCTGGCAGGGTATGCCGTAGTGATGCGGGCTACGACAGCGCCCTACTGGGAGCGGGAGATCTTCGTGGGGAGGGAGACCAGCTACACGATGGAAGGAGTGGATATGGACAATTACGTGTTCGGGGTGAAAGCGATCGACGTGGAAGGAAACGAAAGCGTAGTATCCGTTTTCGTCGCGCCGGCGGGGGACAGCAACTACAAACGGAAGGTGGAGACGTACGAGTAAGGGCTGGATTTGTGGATTTTCCGACCCCTTTGGAGGCTTCCCGTAAAGTCAACCGTGTCTCTATGTTAGAAGGGAAAGAGGGCTGCGCGGGGGAGGATTTCCACGGGTTTTCCACAAGCTTTGCACTTCTCTTCGGACGTAGTAAAGCTAGCGATTTCAGGCAGTTGCGGAGATATTTAAAAGCCGGACTTTTTTTCTTGACTCGATTTGCCGTTCGCCGTAAGATCCAAATCAAACGAAGGATTTGTACGGATGCGAAACCGTCGAATCTGATTCTCCCAAAAACGTCCCCTGGTGAAGAGCCA
>JADLBD010000298.1 GCA_020847975.1 Bryobacterales bacterium
CGAAGGAAAAGTTTATCGGCGATTCCGAAGCCGATGCGATGCTGGCGCGCAACTACCGTGCGCCGTATATAGTTCCGGAGAAGGTATAAACCATGGCAACCAATCGACGCAATTTTCTGACGAAGGCCGCGGCAGCGGGCACAGCGGCCGCGGCAGCCGCGCCTGCCGCAAAGGCGCGGGAGAAGCCCACCAGGAAAGTCCATTATATGAACGGCAAGAAGCCGGCGAAGACTCCGTTGTTCAGCGGCGCGGTCTCCTATGGCAATCTGCTCTTCATCGCGGGCATCGGGGCGCACTTTGAAGGCGACATCAAATCGCATACCAAGCACGTGCTGGATCAGATTGAAAAACGCCTCAACGAATGCGGCTCTTCGATGAATCAGGTCCTCAAGTGCAACGTGTACCTGAACGATCTGAAAGACTACGCGGGAATGAACGAGATGTTCCAGGGCCGCTTCGGCGAGGATCCGCCGGTGCGCACCACCATTGCGGCCGCGGGCGGCATTCCGGGCAATTCACTGGTCGAGATCGACGTCATCGCCTACATCTGAGACATGCCCAGCCGCCGAAGGTTCCTGTGCGAGGCCGCGTTTGCCGCCGCGTCCATGTCACCGGCGGCGGGTGCGGAAAAGAAGATCCGGCTCGCCGTGGTGGGCGGCGGCTTTGGAGCGACGTTCCACTTTCACCAGCATCCGAATTGCGTCGTGGCGGCGGTGACGGATCTCTATGCCGAGCGCCGCAAGCGCCTCCGCGACGCCTATTCCTGCGACAATGTCTACGATTCGCTCGAGGATCTGCTGAAGAAACGACACGACCTCGATGCCGTGGCCATCTTCAGCGGCGCCAATCTCCATGTCAGGCATGTGAAAATGTGCATGGAGCGGGGCTTGCATGTGTGCTCCGCGGTTCCGGCCTGCTTCAGCCTGGAAGAGGCCGGGGAGTTGCGCGCGGTCAAGGAAAAGACCGGGCTGCGCTACATGATGGCCGAGTCGAGCTACTACCGCCAGGCGGCCATCCACGCCCGCAACCTGTATAACGAAGGAGCCTTCGGCGAGATCCTCTACAGCGAGGTGGAATATTACCACGACTTCAATTTCGAAGACCGCCTCAACAAGCAGCCGTCGCTTTACTACAACCCCGACGGGTCCATCAGTTGGCGCATGGGGATGCCGCCCATGCACTACCCGACGCATTCGCTTGGCTTCGTGGTGGGAGTGACGCGCGAGCGCATCGTCAACGTTTCCTGCCAGGGAATCGAAGATCGCGCGAAAATCTCCCGTCTGAAGGCGAATCCTTACAAGAATCCCTTCTTCAACGAGTTCGCGCTGATGCGCACCAGCAAAGGCCACATGGTGCGCCACAACGAATGCCGCCAGATTTCGGCCACCGAAATGGAGCGCGCGCAGTGGTACGGGGAAAAGGGAAGCCTGCTCATGGCGCAGCCGGGCATCCACGGCGATGTCTGGCAGGACCGCTACGGCAAGCCCCGGCCGCTCGATGTCCCGAAGTTCTGGAACAGCGGCATGCTGCCGCCCGCCATGCGGCACGACAGCGGCCATGGAGGCAGCGCGGTCTTTATTTCCGCCGAATTCATCAACTGCCTGCTGGAAGATCGTGAGCCCACGGTCAACGTCTACGAAGCGCTCGCCATGACCGTGCCGGGACTCATCGCGCACCAATCCGCATTGCGCAACGGCGAGCAAATGAACGTTCCGAGTTTCGATCGCGCATGAAACTGACGCGGCGCCATTGTCTGGGCTCGCTTGCCTTGGCCGGATGCCGGCGGAGGGGAAAGAAGCTCATCGGCGTCGTACCGAAGGCGACCTCCCACCTGTTCTTCATGTCCGTTCACGAAGGTGTCCGTAAGGCTGCGCGCGAATTCGACGTGGACGTGAATTGGAACGGACCGCAGGAAGAGACCGACTATGAGCGGCAGATGCAGATTGTCGATGCCCTGGTCGCGCGCCACGTCGATGCGATTGCGATCTCCGCCACCGAGCACACAGCGCTGGTGGGGCCAGTGAAACGCGCCATCGCGGCCGGCATTCCCGTATCGGTGTTCGACTCCGGCCTCGACATCGACGACTACGTCACCTTCGTCGCCACCGACAACTACGGAGCGGGCGTCACCGCGGCGCGGAGATTGTCCGGGTTGCTGCATGGCAAGGGGAAGATCGCCCACCTCATGCACAAGCCCGGCGGGCAATCGACAGGCGACCGCGAGCGCGGCTTCGAAGACACCATGCGCAAGGAATTTCCTGGAATCGAAATCGTGGCGCGGCAATATGGCATGGCGGACCGCGCCCGCTCGCGCGCCGCGGCCGAGAACATCCTCACCGCCCACCCCGATCTCGACGGCTTCTTCGCCTCCGCCGAGGCGAACTCCATCGGAGCCGTGCAGGCGCTCGAATCCCGCGGCCTCGCGGGCAAAATCAAGCTGGTGGCGTTCGATTTCAGCGAAATGCACATCGCAGCGCTCAAGGACGGGACCATCAGCCTGATGCTGGTGCAGGATCCGGTCCGCATCGGCTACGAAGCCGTCAGGAGTCTCGCCCTGAAGCTGAACGGACAGACGCCGCCGAAGCGCATCGATCTTCCTGCGCACGTCATCGTGAAGGACGACCTGGAAAAGCCGGAGGTACGGGAACTCTTGAAGCGTCCGTCTAGTGATTGAGGGCGGCAAGGATCGAATCGGCCACGTGCCGCGCCAGGAATTGATACCCCTCCGGCGTGTAGTGCACGTTCACCGGCTGCTGGAGCGTCGCGAGTTTCGGAAGGATCGCCTTGTAGAGATCGTCGACCGGAATGTGGTGGCGCTTCATCACGCGCACCGCGGCGGCGTTGTAACGCGGCACGTCTGCCGGATGCCGCGGAGGATTCACCTTACCCTCCGGAACAGGAGTGGTGGTGGCGTAGATGATCTTCGCCCCGGTCTTCTTCAGCCTGGCCACGAGTTCTTCCAGGTTCTTCTCGTAATCCTCGAGCGGCACCTGATGCTTGCCGTCGTCCATGATTTTCAGATCATGCAGACCCCAGTTGCAGTGAATGACATCCCATTTTCCATCCCCCAACCACTCGTCGATGTGGTCGAGCGTGACGCGCGTGGTGGCGGCATTGGCCGGGATGCGATGCACGTTCGCCTTCCCCTGGAGCATTTCGCGCACGGGCAGAGTGTAGCCGATGGAGATGGAATCGCCGATGATCAGCACACGCGGCAGGCCGGCCATGTCTTCGATGGGCGCAAACGCGGGATTTGGCTGCTTCTGCTGGGCGAAGGCAAAGGAAGCGCAGAGGAGGAGCAGGACGCCGGATCTCATTGTTTCTCACTATACTGCAATCCGCGCGAACCCCAGCAAGTTCCTTCTGGAGCGTCCCTGAGTTCCACTTCGTTGGCATTGCCCCAGCGGATGCGGATAACCAACTTGCGCTCTATCAGTTCGTCGCAACATCTCGACAGCTTAAAGGTGTTTCTGTTTTGGCCGGGAATTTCAGGACGGTGTCTGAGCCGTAGGAGAGGTGTGCTACTAGCGGATGAACCGTTAAGCGCTGTTATATGGAGCAAGATAAAGGCTCCCGTCATGGTCAACTAAGCCAAGCCGTACACGATCAAGCCAACCAATTCGTCCGAGTACGTTCTTGTTGATGGATTCCTCAGCGAAGAAATAGACCGTCGAATGGGTGACGACATCCAGCACGGCCAATTCTACCTCGTGTCCGAAGGCTTCGAAGCTACTGTTGGCAGTTCGGAACCTTTGGTGCAGTCCGCTCCGCAAATCCAATCCCAGTGCTTCGGCAACCTCGCTGCGGAAGATGCAGAATGTCGCACCGGTGTCGAGGCTGGCCGCAAGGCGGACAACCGCTGCTCCGCAGCGCAACTCGACAGGTACGGAGATCCCGTCTTTGGCGCCCACGTAGGAGTGAAGACCGGTGAATTGAAGCTGGTGCATGGTTACCAGCCGCCGAACGGCAAGTCCTTGTCCGGCACGCTGGCAAAAAACGGTTCAGCAATTCCCGCCGCGCGTGCAGCGGCGCTAACCGCAGCGAGCTTTGGTCCGTGCGCAATGAGTTGCCGCCCGTGCAGCGCGACCCACTGGCCGGCATACGGCCCCGACTCCTTTGCGAGCCACTCCAGTTCAGCAGTCCGTTCGTTCCCTCGCGCGGTTGGCGAACTTACCTGATCAGGTTTCTCGTCGATCGTTAGCCGCACTCGCTGGTGCTCAGGCAGAGTTAGGGGTTCTAGCGGGCGCAACACGCCCTGCTCGAAGATGGCCTCTAACTGTCTTGCCATAACATTCCTATTTTACCCGGTGGCGCGCCGGATAGCTCCTCACTTTGCTGCTTGCGTCCACCATCCGAATTCACAAGCGCCAAAAGTAAATCGAAAGCCGGTCGCCTGTGTTGCCGGCTTTTCCTCTAAGGCTGACTCGGGATAGAAAGCATAGGTGATCTGTGATATGGTGAAGCCTGGGGATTTTTCCCGCGTCCTTTCGCCCCGCTCGAGTACCTCCCATGAGTCTATACACTTTTTTTGTATCTATTGCCTGTAGCGGGCTATGCGCTTCCTCTCTGTTTGCGCAAGTTGCTCTGAATACATCGGCCACCCGGGTGTTGGGGAGCACGGCCACGCGGCTGGTATCGACATCTCCGAACCTTGCGGAAGCAAAAGATCTGCTGAATCCGAACTCGGCAGCGGTGGATACGTCGGCATCGCCGCCGATTATTTACATCGCGGATACGGGCAATAATCGAGTGTTGGCATGGCGAAATGCGCTCAGTTTTGACAATGGCGCCCCGGCCGATCTCGTTCTTGGCCAGCGCGATTTCAATTCCACCCTTTCCGGGGGCCCAGGTACTCAACTCAGCACGGGGCTCAACAGCCCAGTGGCGGTTGCCGTCGATAGCCAGGGTAATGTCTATGTCGCCGACGCGGGCAACAACCGCATTGTGCGCTACCAGCGCCCGTTCGCGCAGACCGACGATTATAAGATTCCCGACATGGTGATCGGGCAAGCGAACTTCACCAGTAATCTACCGAATGCCGGCGGGACGGTTGCGGCCAATACGCTTGCGTTGAATCTCGGCGGGAGCCGGTTGTTCCGGTCCGCGCTGGTTTTCGACGGCAACGGGAACCTGTGGTTCTCCGACGCGGGCAATAACCGGGTGCTGCGCTATCCGCTGGCCGCCCTTCAGAAGGGTGCAAACCAGCCAAGCGCCGATACGGTCGTTGGCCAGTCCTCACTGGTATCCAACACGACGATCCCCAACAACCCACTCGATCCCCGATACAAGCAGATCTTGTCCTCTCCATCCGGATTGGCCTTCGACAACGCGGGAAGGCTTTACGTCTGCGATGCATTCGGCCGCGTGCTGGTCTATACACGGCCCGTCAACAACTCTTTTGCCGACCGGGTTCTTGGCGTGGTGATCTTGCAGCCCGGGCAGACACCTCCTCCAACTGTGAACGACACCGGCCTCGGGAATGTTGTGAACGGACGCATTGCGCCTCCCGAGGGCGTGTTCGTCATCGGGTCAATCCCGTTTGTCATTGACACGCCGAGCAATCGCATTCTCCGATATGACCCCTATGAATCCTGGCCTCCTGAAACTAAGCAATTCTCTCCCAGTGCGAAGCAGGTGATCGGGCAACCGGACTTCACCAGTTTCAAACCGAACCACAATCTTTCGGAGGCCTCCGCCAGCGGCTTCAATGCCCCTTTGCGCGCGACAGTGGCCAACAATGAGGTCTACCTGGTGGACGGCGGCAATCACCGCGTGATGGTGTTTCCGGTTCAGGGCAATACCATCAGCGTCGCTACCCGCCTTTTGGGGCAAAAGGAGTTTTATCAGACTGCCCCGAACAACATGGACGGCCGCGAGTTCTTTCTGGCCAATGGATTGACGCAGGTGGGCCAGGGCCAGAGTTCGGATGGCGCGGGCATCGTCGTGGACAGGACTTCCACTCCGCCCCGTTTGTACGTTTCCGATACTTATAACCATCGCATCCTTGGCTTCAAGGATGCTCGAAGCATCCACACGGGAGACCGTGCCGACATGGTCATCGGGCAGCGCGATTTGCTGCGGGCGCAGATCAACAGCCCCACCAACGACGTCAACCAGATTACAGATAACGGTCTCTTTCTTCCGGCTGGTCTGGCGGTGGATTCCGGAGGCAACCTCTATGTGGCCGATTCCGGCAACGGGCGGGTGCTGCGCTTTCCCAGGCCGTTTGACCAGCAGGCGCCGGTCAGGCCGGACCTCGTCCTGGGTAAGCCCAGCTTCTTCTCCCCCATCATTCCGGATGCCACGCCAAGCAATCTCGCGCGGCCCTACGGTCTGGCTTTCTCCAATGACGGCCATCTGCTGGTGAGCGATCTGGCGCAGAATCGCGTTCTCTTCTTCCGCAAACCGGATGGCGGCGACTTTACCAGCGGCCAGTCGGCGGAGAAGGTCTTCGGCCAACCGGATTTCAACAGCGTTGTCGGCAGCAACCAACCGAACCGCATGATTGCTCCCCACGGCATTGCGATGGACACCGACGACCGTCTCTACGTCTGCGACACGGGAAACAACCGCATCCTCATCTATGATTCGGTCCTGCTTGCGGATGTGGATCCCTTCCCCGCTCTGCCGCTGACCGGCGTCAACAGCCCGCATGGCATCTACGTCAGCCCCTTGACCGGTGAAATCTGGGTCACCAGCCCGACGCAGAACGCCGCCTACCGGTTCCCCGTTTATCTACTGCTGCTGCTGAATCCTGCCTCCAACTATCAGATTCCCTCTTACGGGCCTCTAGCCGTGACACAGGATTCCACAGGCAACCTGCTGCTTGCCGATTCGAGCAACCGCGTCAGCTTCTACTATCCTGGCCTGCTGGTGTCGAATGGCGGCAACCAGTTGCGGCGGCTTTCCCCGTTCGGCTACGCCACTCTGAAGCCGGTGGATGGCAGCAGTTTCGGCA
>JADLBD010000299.1 GCA_020847975.1 Bryobacterales bacterium
ACCAGCACGAATGGCAGCCCGCCTCCGTCACCGAAAGCCATCTCCTCACCGAAATGGTCAACTCCTGCTGGCGCCTCCGCCGCATCTGGTCCATCGAAACCGCCCTCATCGACTCGGAAATGTTCACGCACAAAGACGACTTCGATGCTGCCTGGTCTCACCACCACCCAGCCATGCGCGCCATGGACGCCATGACCGTCGTCCTCGCCGAAAGCCCCGTGATGCTCGAAACGCTCCAGCGCTACGAAACCCGCTATGACCGGCTCTACCGCTCTTCCATGGACCAGCTCCTCAAACTTCGCCGCCTCCGCCACGCCCCCGAGATCGCTCCCACCCTTCACGCCCCCGTGCCGCAACCGGAATCCATCTCGCCGGCCCCCGAGCCGCAAGCCGCCGCTTCCCCCAACTGGCTCACTCGCATCCTTGCCATCTTGTTTTCGCTCCTGGCGCTTCTCCACTTCTCCCCAAATACCCGGAAATCTTCGAAAATCTCCAGGAAAAAGCTCCACTTGCAGACCGAACCGGCCGTCTCCGAACCTCCCTTCTGGACCTTCCATCTGCCCGAGTTCTTCGAGTGGTTGACCGCCTTCCTCTCCAACCCTGCCGCGTCCGCGGGCGAGCAGCCTCCTCAGCCTCCTGCCGAGCCCCCCGCCGAGCCCCCCGCGGAGAATCAATAACCGGGCAACAGTGCTATCCTCAAGATCGAAAATGGCGTCGCAAGGCAGCGTCGCTGTGGTCGCTGAGAAGCCATCGGTGGCCCGCGACATCGCAAGGGTTCTTCAGGCCACCACGCAGGGCAAAGGGTACCTGCATGGCGGCGGCTACATCGTCACGTGGGCCATCGGCCATCTGGTGGCGCTGGCGCAGCCCCATGAAATCCGGCCCGAGTGGCGGTCCTGGCGGCGCGACCTTCTGCCCATGCTGCCCGAGTCCTGGCCGCTGGTAGTGAGCGAGCAGACGAAGGATCAGTTCGAAGTAGTCCAAAAGATCCTCACCTCGCCCAAAGTCTCCAGCGTCATCTGCGCGACAGACGCCGGACGCGAAGGGGAGTTGATTTTCCGCTACATCTACGAAGCAACCGGCAGCGACAAGCCCGTCCAGCGGCTGTGGATCTCCTCGCTCACTCCGGAAGCCATTCGTGACGGCTTCGCTCGCCTCCGTGATGGCCGCGACTATGACCCCCTTGCCGATGCCGCCCGCGGGCGTAGCCGCGCCGATTGGCTCGTAGGCATGAACCTCTCGCGCGCCTATGCGCTGGCCACCGGCGAGGAGATCTCCGTCGGACGCGTGCAGACGCCCACCCTGGCCATCCTCGTCGAACGCGAACTCGCCATCCGTAACTTTGTCCCGGAAGACTACATCCACGTCGTTGCGAACTTCTCGCCGCGCGAAGGCCAGGAATATGAGGGCACATGGTTCCGCCCCGGAGTGGAACCCCTCGATGCCGCCATGCGTCTCGCCGCCGATGGCGAGGAGGCGAAGGCGATCGCCGCCCGCGTCCCCACAGGCGCGGCGCGCATCGAAAAGATCGAGGCGCAGACAAAGCGCATGCCCCCTCCCGCGCTCTACGACCTCACCGAACTCCAGCGCCACGCCAATCGACTCTACGGCTTCAGCGCCCAGCGCACCCTCGAAGCCGCGCAGGCCCTTTATGAAAAGCACAAGCTGATCAGCTATCCGCGCACGGACAGCCGCCATCTCTCGCAGGATGTCGCCAAAACGCTGCCGAAAATCGTGCGCGGCATCGCTTCCGGATACGAGGGGCTCCTCGCGCCCGGCGCCGGCGAAAAACCACTCGGACGCCGATTCGTCGACGATTCGAAGGTCACCGATCACCACGCCATCATCCCTACCGGTGTACCGCCCAGGAACGCGTCCGTCTCCCCCGACGAGCAGAAGATTTTCGATCTCATCTGCCGCCGGTTGCTCTCCGCATGGCACGACGATCACATCTGGTCCGTCACCACCGTCATCACTCTGGTCACCAGCGGCTCTGAAAACATAGAAGACCGCTTCCACTCGAGCGGTACAGCCGTGCAGCAGGTGGGCTGGAAGGTGCTCGACATCGGTGGAGGAAAGAAGCCCGAGCGCAAGAAGGCGCGGGGCGGGGAAGAGGGGGAAGAGGATTCCATCGAGGCCGCGCAAACTCTCCCTCCCGGGCTCGAGGAAGGCCAGCCTCAGAAAATCCTCGATGCCGAAGCGGTGGAGAAGAAAACCCGCCCGCCCAAGCGGCTCACCGATGCGACGCTGCTCACCGCCATGGAAACCGCCGGCAAAACGCTCGACGACAAGGAACTCTCCGACGCGATGAAGGAATCCGGGCTCGGCACTCCGGCCACCCGCGCCCAGATCATCGAAGTCCTGCTCAAGCGCGAGTTCATTACCCGCCGCGGCAAGAGTCTCGAGGCCACTGACAAGGGGATTCGCCTCATCCAGATCGTCCACCCCGAAGTGAAAAGCCCCGCCATGACGGGCCAGTGGGAAGCCTACCTCGGGCGCATCCAGCGCGGGCAGGCGCAGCTTCCGCCCTTCCTCAAAGGCATCGAGGACTACGTCCGCGAGGTCGTGGGAAAGGTGGGCTCCTCGCCGTCATCGCCGAAGCCTCCGCCTCCTCCCGCGCCGGTGCCGTTTCGCAAACCCACTGCCGCTCCGCCGGATCAGAGCGGCTCCGGCTTGCTCCACATCCTCCGCGAGCGCTTCGGCTTCGCGGACTTCCGCCCCAATCAGGAGGCCGCCTGCCGCGCGTTGGTCGCCGGCGACGACCTGCTGCTCGTGATGCCCACCGGCTCCGGAAAATCGCTCTGCTACCAACTCCCCGGCATTGCTCTTGGTGGCACTACACTGGTCGTCAGCCCGCTCATCGCCCTGATGGAAGACCAGGTCGCGAAGCTCATTGCCATGGGCTTCGCCGCTGAGCGCATCCATTCGAATCGCGACCGCCGCGCCTCGCGCGAGGCCTGCATCGCCTATCTCGAAGGCCGCCTTGATTTTCTCTTCATCGCTCCCGAGCGCCTGCGCGTGCAGGGCTTTCCCGAGATGCTGGCAAAACGCAAGCCGGCGCTCGTGGCCATCGACGAGGCGCACTGCATCTCGCAATGGGGGCACGATTTCCGGCCCGATTACCGCAACATCGGGCGGCATCTTCCATCGCTCCGCCCCGCGCCCGTCATCGCGCTCACCGCTACCGCCACGCCCCTCGTGCAAAACGACATCGCGCGCCAGTTGGGGCTCCAATCGCCGCGCCGTTTCATCCACGGCTTCCGCCGCGACAATATCGCGGTCGAAGTGGTGAAGGCGCCTCAGGGCGTTCGCCATTCTCTGGCCCGCCGCATTCTCCGCTCTCTCGAGCGGCGGCCCGCCATCGTCTACACCCCGCGCCGCCGCGATGCCGAGGAACTGGCCTCCCTGCTCAGTTCGGAGTTCCCCGCGCGAGCCTACCACGCCGGTCTCGAAGCAAACCGCCGCGAGGAAGTGCAGACCGCCTTCCTCGATGGGCGCGTCGATGTCATTGTCGGCACCATCGCCTTCGGCATGGGCATCGACAAGCCGAACGTGCGCACGGTCATTCACACCGCGCTCCCCGGCAGCGTCGAAGGCTACTACCAGGAGATCGGACGCGCCGGGCGCGATGGCGCTCCCTCCCGCGCCATCCTCATGCACGCCTACTCGGACCGCCATACCCACGACTATTTCTATGAGCGTGATTATCCCGAGCCCGCCGTGATCGAGCAGATCTTCCGCCACCTCACCGCGCAGCCGCAACCGAAGGAGATCGTGCATGCGCGTTCCCGTCTTCCCGGGGAAGTCTTCGACGTGGCCATGGAAAAACTCTGGATCCACGGCGGAGCGGTGGTCGATTACGCCGAAAACATGACCGCCGGCTCGCCCGCGTGGCGCGAATCCTACATCGAGCAGCGCGAGCACAAGATGCGGCAGTTCGAGCGCATGATCGCCTACACCGAACTCGCCGCCTGCCGCATGCTCTCGCTGGTGCGGTACTTCGGGGATACCGAGGATTCGCGAAATACCTGCGGCGTCTGTGATATCTGCGATCCCGAAGGAGTCATCGCGCAGCAGTTCCGTCCGGCTTCCGAGGGCGAAAAGGCGCACGCGGCACGGATCCTCGCGGCATTGCAGACGGCCGGATCCGTAGCCACGGGCCGCCTTCACGCACAGGTCTTTCCCGATGGCGCCCTCGACCGCCGCGGCTTCGAGGAACTGCTCGGAGCCATGGCCCGCTGCCGCCTGGTGGAACTCGCCGAAGCCTCCTTCGAAAAAGACGGCAAGCGGATCGACTTCCGCAAGGCTTCCATCACCGCGTTGGGCCGCGAGTCCGCCGCCTCGCCGGAACTGAAAATCCCTCTCGAAGGCGAAGCGGATGAGCCCGCGCGCCGGGCCAGAAAGGGGAAAAAGAAGACGGGAAAGGCCCCCGCGGCCCCTGCCGCGAGGAGCAGTGGGAAACCTCAGCCAGCGGCCGCAAGGGAAGACTCGCTGGCGGCCGCGCTCAAGGCGTGGCGCCTCGCTGAGGCAAGAAAGAAGAGCGTGCCTGCTTTCCGCATCCTCACCGATCGCTCGATCGAGGCCATTGCCGCCAGCCGCCCGCGCTCCCTGCGCGAACTGCTGCAACTCCCCGGCATCGGCCCAAGCATCGTGGAGAAATACGGCGCGCAGATCTTCCGCATTGTCGAACGTTCCGAATAAACGATCTGAATAAAGGAATAGAGTATTACTATGCGTGCCGTCGTAGCGGGGGCTACCGGATACTTAGGTGGCTTTGTAGTTCGGGCGTTTGCCGAGGCGGGGTGGAAGGTCCGCGCCCTGGCCCGCAATCCGGACGGTTGCGCCTCCATCCGCCCCTTTTGCGATGAGATCTTTCGGGGCGAGGCCACCGTGCCGGATACTCTCCACGGGCTCTTTCGCCAGGCGGACGTCTGCTTCTCCTCCATCGGTATCCGCCATGTCCACCGCCATCCCACGTTTTGGCAAGTGGATTGCCAGGCGAACCTCAACCTGGTGGAGGCGGCGCTTCGCGCGGGCGCGCCTCGTTTCGTCTTTGTCTCCGTATTCCGCGGCGATGAGCTACGCTCCGAAATCCGTCTGGCCGAGGCGCGGGAAAGAGTGGCCGATCGCATTCGCGCCTCGAAGATGAAGTGGATCATCCTCCGGCCCAGCGGTTTTTTTAATGATATGGAGGAGTTTTTCCGCATGGCCCGTTCGGGAAAGGTGTGGCTGCCGGGCGATGGGTCGGCGCGGTTGAACCCGGTTCACGGAGCCGACATTGCGTCTCACCTGCTGTCCCTGATGGCCGGAGGGGGCTGGAACCGGGACTACGCGGTGGGCGGTCCCGATGTTTTCTCCCTCCGTCAGATTGGCGACATGGCATTTCACTCCCTGCGCAAGGAACCTCGCTACGGCTATATCCCGGGCTGGGTGATGAAGAGCGCGGGCGTGGTTTGCCGGCCATTTAACGCGAACGCCTCGGCCCTGCTCCAGGCGTTTGCCCTGCTCGCTTCCCGCGACGGCGTGGCGCCGCCCACCGGCGATCACCGCCTCAAGGACTTCTTCGCCAAACTGGCGCAGGGGCTTCCGCCCCCGTCCGGTTGATACAATCCAAGGTTTATGGCGAGAAGAAGAAAGTTCCTGCAATCTCTTGCAGGCCTCCCAGCCGCGCTCCTGGCGGGTGGCGCGCACACGCTGCCTGACGGGACGGTCTCCGAATCCCAGGCGAAGCTGACCCGCGAGTCTTTCGGCGATCTCCGCACCTACTACGAAGGTTCCACGGATCAGGTCAAGTCGATGACCGCCGGCAGCCTCCGTTTGAAGCCCGGCATGAGCCCGCATCCTCCGCACACGCACCCGGAAGAGGAGTTCATGGTCATCACCGAAGGCACGGGCGAGATCGTTGTCGAAGGCAAGACCACCAGGGTGGGGCCAGGCGCCATGATGTACTGCGCCGCCAACAAACGGCACGGCATTAAGAACACCGGTGCGGTTCCGCTGCTGTTCTTCTTTTACAAATGGAAGGCTTGATTCCCGAATGCAAACACGAAAACTGGGAAATAGTGATCTCGAGATTACCGCGATCGGCATTGGCGCCTGGGCCATGGGAGGCTCCGGCTGGGCCTTCGGTTGGGGTCCGCAGGACGACGCCGATTCCGTGGCCGCCATCCGCAAGGCGCTCAATGCGGGCGTCAACTGGATTGACACCGCCGCCGTCTATGGCCTGGGCCACTCCGAGGAAGTGGTCGCCAAGGCGCTCGACGGGCTTGCGAAGAAGCCGTACGTCTTCACCAAGTGCGCCCGTGTGTGGGATGAGAACGGCCAGATCGGCAAGCGCCTCAAAGCCGATTCCGTCCGCGGTGAATGCGAAGCGAGCCTCCGCCGTCTCAAAGTGGACGTCATCGACCTCTACCAGATGCACTGGCCCGAGCCCGATGAAGACATCGAGGAAGGCTGGGCCGCCATGCTCAAGCTCAAGGAAGAGGGCAAGGTCCGCTGGGTGGGCGTATCCAACTTCTCCGTCTCTCAGATGAAGCGGGCACAGGCACTTGGACCCATCACTTCGCTCCAGCCCCCCTATTCGCTGGTGACGCCTGACGCCGAAAAGGAGATTCTGCCCCACGCTTTGGCCAACAACATCGGGGTCATCGTCTACTCCCCCATGAAGGCGGGCCTGCTGAGCGGCGCCATGACGCGCGAGCGCGCCCTCAATCTTGCGCCGGACGACTGGCGCCGCCGCAACCCGGCCTTCCAGGAACCGCAACTGACGCGCAACCTGGCGCTGGTGGAGGTGCTGCGCGAAATCGGCAAACGCCACGGCCGCACTCCCGGCGAGACCGCCATCGCCTGGACCCTGCGCCATCCCGCCGTCACCGGAGCCATTGTCGGCATGCGCAACGCCGGGCAGGTGGACGGCGTCATCGGAGCGCTCGGCTTCCGCCTGAGCGCTGAGGAGATCGCCGAAATCGAGGCCGCCGGCGTAGCCGTCTAGCGCCGGGCCTCCCTGGAGAATCCGTGGTCGATCAAGTCTTTCTATTTGCCGGCCTCGTCGCCGCGTTCGTTCTCGGCGGCGCGGTGGTGTGGCTCATCTTCCGCAAGGCCGCCGCCGGACATGAAGTGGTTGCCGATTCTCTCCGGGAATCTCTGAAACAGATGGAGGAGAAACTGCAAGGCTTCGAGGTGGCGCGGGAAGGCGCGCAGGCGAGCCTGCGCGAGCAGATCAAGAACCTTGCCGCCTCCGAATTGCAGTTGCAGAAGGAGACGGCCCGCCTGGCCACGGCTCTGCGTTCTCCGGGCGTGCGCGGACGCTGGGGAGAGTTGCAACTGCGCCGTGTTGTGGAGCTTTCCGGGCTGGCCGAGCATTGCGACTTCACCGAGCAGGCGACCGCGGAGGGCGACTCCCGCCGCATGCGTCCCGACATGCTCATCCACCTGCCGAACGGCCGCTCGATGGTGGTGGATGCGAAAGCCACGCTCTCCGCCTATCTGGACGCCTCGGAAACCGCCGATGATGCGGTCCGCGCGGCGAAACTGAAAGAGCATGCCGCGCAAGTCCGCGCGCAGATTGTGCGTCTCAGCGCCAAATCCTATTGGGAACAGTTTGCCGAAGCTCCGGAGTTCGTCGTGCTCTTCCTGCCGGGGGAATCCTTTTTCAGCGCGGCGCTGATGGCGGAGCCGGAACTGCTCGAATACGGAGCGGAGCGCAAGGTCATCCTCGCCACGCCCACCACCCTCATCGCGTTGATGAAGGCGGTGGCCTATGGATGGCGGCAGCAGCGCGCGGCTGAGCGCGCCGAAGAGATCCGCGATCTGGGCTCGCAGCTTTACGAACGCCTCCGGGCCATGGCGGCGGAGTTGTCCGTGCTCGGAAGCCAACTCGAGCGGGCCGTCCACGCTTACAACCGCACGTTGCAGGCCTGGGAATCGAAAGTGGTCCCCGGCGCGCGGCGGGTGCACGAACTGGGAGCGGGAACGGGGGAGCCGATGGAATCGGCGCGGGTGGTGGAAACGCCCGTGCGCACGCCGAAACTGTAGGGCTATCGTCCAGCACAAGCCGTGATGGGAGGAGTGAAGATCCACGTTACCGGATCGTAGATCACCCTGTAGGCGCCGTTCGGTCCGCCTTCCAGCAGTGATGCGGATTGCGCCTGCGTGAGGACGGGATACAAGCGCATCGCGTCCTGCAACGCCTTCCACTTCACCTTCTGCGTCTCGTTCAGGATGGCTACATTCAGAACTCCTGATCTCATCCCGTGGTTCTGACGGGGACGATGAATTTGAATTGACCCGATGACAGTTGCGCCAGTGGCGTAGTCGGGGCGAGACTGGAGCATGCCGCAACTCCAGTTGCCG
>JADLBD010000300.1 GCA_020847975.1 Bryobacterales bacterium
AAAACATGAAGGCGTCGTCGGAATCCGGGCTATGGGCACAGACGAGTTCTTGCATCTCCGGAGGGGTCATAAGGAAAAAAACTGAACTTCAAATATAGCAGACAATCGAGGGACATTAAGGATTTCCACGGTTGGCCTGCGCGAGGCGTACATCACTTGCGGGCGCCCCAAAACTGATACCACGCCCGCCTTCTCCCCACCGCTTCTTCACCGGCCTCGGGCAGAGGCTGCCCCTCGATGGCTGCTCGCGGATTCGACACAAACAGGCGCTCGGCCAGACCTTGGTTGTAGTGATCGGCAGTCCACTGATAGGCATCGGAGAGAACTGGCGGGCGGTGTTTCGTATCGTGTGCGTCGCTGGCCACGAAATGCGCCAGGCCGCGATCCAGCAATTCCAGGCTGAACCGGCGCGCGGTCTTCCCGAACCGCCCCAACAGGGATTGCGCGGTCAACTGGATCAGGCATCCGCTCGCGGCCCACTTTTCCAGGGTTTCGATCCGCTGTTGCAGCAATTGGTTTCGCTCGGGATGCGTGATCACCGGAACGATCCCAGCCGCCAGCATTCGATCGAAGATCTCTCCGGTGTTCTGGAAGATAATCATGTCCGAGAATTCCACCATCAGATAGCGCTTGTGGTTGATGGTGTATTTCGCCGGATTCGCCACCGCGTCCTGAATGTTGTCGAAGGTGAGGTGAAAATCGCAGCCTTCATAGATACGGGGAACGCCGCCCGTGGCCGCCGTCAGTTCCTCGACACGCCGGCGGATCATTTCCGGAGAGAACGTATACTCCAGGTCTGCGTGCGGAGTGGCGACAATGTCCGTCGTTCCCGTATCTGCCGCCATCCGCAACATCGCCACGCTCTCCTCCAGGCTCCTGGCTCCATCGTCCAAGCCATAGAGGATGTGGCTATGGATATCGATCAGATAAACATCTCCTCGTCCTGCGTTGCTTGAGCGACGCTCGGGCGGCGGCCGCGCAACAGGTGGGCGATGGCGGCCCGGACGCCGGCCGAAATGCCGTTAATCTCCTTGAGAGGCTTCATGACGCCATTGTGCAGCAGCGCCACGGTTTCGTTCACTCTTGTCAGGCTGTCGTCGAGGACGAGTTCAATCCGGTCGAACTGTACCTTGGCGCGCGCGGTGACGTCCGTCATCAGGCTGTCCACCATCCCGAGTTGGGCGCGGGTGATGTCGAGGATGTCATTGGCCTTGGACGTGACCTCGGTAATCTGCTTCTTACTGTGCTCCAACGCCTCTTTGGCGGACGCCATCAGCGATTCGGCCTTCGGCGCAAATTCCGAAATCTGTTGCTGGAGCGCCTTGGCGCGCTTCTGGAGCATCACCAAGGCAATCATCTGAGCAACCTGGCTTACGGCCACCAGCCCGACAAAGATGGTGAGAAGGATGACTACCGAATCCTGGTTCATGAAGCTGTTTGAAGTTGAAGTTACGATTCGGGACCGGTGGTGGATACCGCTTCGCGGTAAGCCTGTTTACCCGCTTCGACGGCAGCAGCCAACTGGTCTTTCTGGCGGCCCACCGCGCTCTTGCCGCGATCGATGAGGTCGGCGGCCGATTCCCGCAACTCGCCGGTCCGCCGCTTGATCACATCCCGGCCGTCGCCCGCCCTGGAGCGAATGAGTTCCCGTGTTTCCTCACCAGATTTCGGGGCAAAAAGGATTCCCACGGCCACGCCGATTCCGAGGCCAAGAAAAAAGTAGGATAACCGTTTATCTTCATCCATAGTTTGTGCCTCCTTTTCTTGTTTCCTAGTGTACCACCGCATGGAATCTGCTAGTCTCGTTTCGGAAGCATTTATGCCATTCGGGAAGCGGCCGAAACTGCTCGAGGAGGCAGCCCTGTTCGACTATGCGCTCAAGGCGCTGGGCGCGCGTGCTCAATCCACCGGAGAGTTGCGCGTCAAACTCCGGCGGAAGGCGGAGAAACTCGGCGATGTCGACAAAGTGATCGCCCGCCTCAAGGAGTACGGTTATCTCAACGACCGCCAGTATGCCGAACACTACGCCGCGCGGCGCCTGGAGAACGAAGGGTTCGGCCGTGCCCGGGTGCTTTCTGACCTGCGGGCGAAGCGTGTCGCGCCGGCGCTGGCGGAGCGGGCGGTCAGCGCGACCTTCGCCGCCACGGACGAACTGGACCTGATCTCGCGATTCCTGGCCCGCAAATATCGCAACAAACCGCTCGCCGAAGTGCTGGCTGATCCGAAAGGCCTCGCCGCGGCCTACCGGAAATTGAGAGCGGCGGGTTTTTCGAGCGGCAATTCCCTGCGCGTGTTGAAACAGCACGCCAGGGATGCGGAACTCCTCGACTCCCTCGAGTCCGCCGAAGATCTTCCTTTGCCTGAGAATTCCCCCTCGGACGACACACCTTCCTACTGAAGGAAGGTGGTTCATGGTAGCTGACCCGCGCGAGCGGCGCCGTATTCTCGATCAGGCCATACTGGCCTTGGAAAAGCAGTATGGCAAGGGATCCATTCAGCGTCTTGGTTCCAACGAAGCGGCCGTTGTGCCGGTGATCCCCAGCGGTTCCATTTCGCTCGACGCCGCGCTGGGAGTGGGAGGATTCCCCCGCGGACGCGTGATCGAGGTCTTCGGCCCGGAGTCGTCCGGCAAGACCACCATCGCCCTACAGTTGATCGCCCAGGCGCAGCGCGAGGGGGGAACCGCGGCGTTTGTGGATGCGGAGCACGCTCTCGATCCCGGCTATGCCCGCAAACTCGGGGTGGATGTAGACAATCTCCTGGTCTCGCAGCCGGACTATGGCGAACAGGCGCTGGAAATCACGAACTCGCTGGTTGCCTCCGGCGCGATCGACGCGATTGTAGTCGACTCCGTGGCCGCCCTCGTTCCCAAGGCCGAACTCGAAGGCGAGATGGGCGATAACCACGTCGGTCTCCACGCGCGGCTCATGTCCCAGGCGCTGCGCAAACTCACCGGCGTTACGGCGCGAACCCAGACCTGTCTCCTGTTCATCAACCAGGTGCGCGAGAAGATCGGGGTCATGTTCGGCAATCCCGAAACCACCACCGGGGGACGGGCCCTCAAGTTCTATTCCACCGTCCGCATGGAAGTCCGCAAGATGGCCGCCATCAAGGACGGGGACGTCGTGATCGGTTCCCGAACCAAAATCAAAGTGGTGAAGAACAAAGTGGCTCCTCCTTTCCGCGAGGTGGAGTTCGACCTTCTCTATGGGGAAGGAATCTCCCGGGAAGGCGACCTGCTCGACCTCGGAGCCGCTAACAACCTCATCGAGAAGAGCGGTAGCTGGTACAGTTTCCGCGGCGAGCGCATCGGCCAGGGCCGCGACAACGCGCGCGCTTTCCTGAAAGAACATCCCGATGCGTATCAGACCATCGAAACCGAAATCCGCAAGAAGGTGGGTATTTCGAGGCCCGAGGCCGCGGCAGCGGCGGCCAAGGCGGGCTGAGTGCTCAGCCGGGATACGTAAGCGAATTTCCTCGATATTCCCTGGAACCATGGACGTGCGGCCACCGCGCTCAAGGCGCGATGCCGCACGGCTAGTGCTCAAAACTGGAATCGTAAACCAAACTGCATTTCGCGGCCCAATCCCGCGCTGGTGATGCGGCCGAAGTTGCCCGAACTGATCTCGAGCGTCGGCGGGTTGAAGGGCGGCGTGTTGGTGAAGTTGTAGTTCTCCCAGCGGAACTGAATTTCTTTCCGTTCGCCGACGAGGAAGTTCTTGAATACGGCGAAGTCGAGGCTCGTCAGGCCGGGGGCGGTGAGAATATTGCGTCCGCTGTTGCCGTAATGGCCTCGCGCGAGAACGAAGGCCGAAGTGTCGAACCACCGCTGCAACGTCCGCTGGCTCGAATCGAGGTTTCCGTCAGCAAGCCGGTCCGGGCGGCGGTTGCAGCGCGGGCAGCCGTCATCAATGGGAGAAACACTCTGCGAAGGGTGCATCGGCAAACCGGTTTCGAGGCTGAGGGCGCCGTTGAATTGCCAGCCGCCGAGCGCCTGTCCGCGAAAATCACGCTTTCCGCGATAGAACGGCAGTTCCCAGAGGAAGGCGGTGGTGGCGCGGTGGCGCTGGTCGGTCTCCCCCAAGCCTTTCTCAAGTCTCCAGTTGTATGGGTCGTTATGGCGCTGCGCGCCGCAGCAGGCAAAGGAGTCGAACATCGTCTTCGACCACGTGTAGGTCTGCAGGAAGGTGATTCCCTGTGACATTCGCTTTTCGAACTTCGTCAGCAAACCGTGGTAAGTTCCGGCGGCGTCGAGCGAGATGTTCTCGATGGGCCCCCAGCCGGGATAAACCCGGCGCGTCGTGCCCGGGACGTAGGGATTCACCGTGCGCGGCGAATCGAAATGCGACGACTTCGAGCCCATGTATCCAACCTCGAGGAGCATCGATTTCGGCAGCATGCGCTGGATGTTGAAGTTCCACTGCTGGACGTCGCCCACGCCCCGTTTCGTATCCGCCGAATTGATTTCCGAGTTGATGTTCAGCGCCGAAGCCTGGTCGGCATTGCGCATGCGGATGCGTACCACGCCGGCCGTGTTGAGTTCGTTGACATTCAGGTTGTTGGGCGGGTTCGCGGCCAGCGCCGGAATGAACATGTTCATCATGTTCACGTTGTAGAAGATGCCGTAGCCGGTCCGGATGACGGTGCTGTTGCCGCCAAAGGGACGCCATGCAAAGCCGATGCGCGGCGCAAACAGCTTCTTGCTCGGATCGTTCAGAGGGCCTCTGGTCAGCACCGCCGGGACCAGGTCCTGTTTGGTGAAATCGAAATTGCGCGATTGCCCGCCGATATCCTCGATCGACGAGTTGTACTCGTAGCGCACGCCGATATTCATCGTCAATCGCGAAGTGAGCTTGATATCGTCGGTGATGTAGGTGTGCCAGCGCCAGAACCGCGAGCGCGGGAACGTGCCCGGATCGGCGCCGGGAGGGAGTTTGTCCGTGAATCCCAGGCGGACCTGCTGCGGTTCATCGAGCAGGAAGTCCGCCCAGGCCAGCCTGCCGCGCTCGTTGCCCGCCACGCCGGGAGCGGTGCCGGAATGAATTCCCGTGAAATCGAACGCTCCCCGCACAAAGCTGATGGTTCGGCGGTCGAGCCGGAGCATGGTGTACTCCGTGCCGATTTTCACCGAATGCTTTCCCCGCGTGAACGTGATCTGTTCGGACGCCTGGCGAGATTCATCCCAGATGGTGTTGATGTCGGTGGTGCCGAGCCCGGAAATGATTCCGCCCAGGCCAATGCTTGGCAGGCCCGTGTCGCTCGGAACATTGGTCTGTCCGGGGATTCCCAGATCCCGCAGGATATTGAAGCTGGTTCCGCTCACGTCGTCATTCGTCTTGAAGATGTCGCGGTTGTAGGAAACACGGAAGACATTCAGCCAGGTGGGCGTCAGCATCCGTGTGTAGTTCAGCGTGGCATTCTGTTGGCGGCGAGGCCGCCGGTTCACGAAGAAAGGATTCGGATTGATGGGAAAGACCGGCAGTTCCACGGTCTGAATTCCATAGCGGCCAAACAGACGATTCTTGTCGTTGAAATTGTGGTCGCCGCGGACGAAGTACTGATCGTCGTTATCGCGATTTCGCGACACACCGCTGTAGTTGTTGGTGCCGTCAAACTCCGCCTGGGCCATGTTGGGGGAGGGCCAGAATTGGGCCAGTTTGAGGGCGATGGGCGAGATGCGGCTGTTCGGGATCTGGTTGCCCGGAAACGGCGCCTTCGCGTCGAGGTCCATGATGGGAATCAGCGACCCGTCGGCGCGGCGGAAGAACTTCTCGGTAAGATCGCCGCGCCTCATTCTATCCGACGGATAGATGGCGAATCCTTGCGTGCTGCGTCTTTCGCGGTAGAGTTCCGCATTGAACGTGAAAAAGGTCTTGTTCTTACCGTTATAGATTTTGGGAATCCACACCGGCCCGCTGATGACGCCGCCGAACGTATTGCGGCGAAGCGGCGTCTTGGCCGAACCGGGCGGGTCGAAAAAATTGTGCGCGTCAAGCACGTCATTGCGCAGGAACTCGAAGGCCGTCCCATGGAAGTCATTCGTGCCGGGGCGGATGGTGGCCACAATCTGCGCGCCGGACTGTGTGCCGTATTCGGCCGAGTACCAGCCTGCCTCGACGCGGAACTCTTCGATCGCTTCCACGGATGGCCGCATCCGCACTGCTCCATGTATGGATGTGCGCAGCGGCGCGCCATCCAGGTAGATCGCATTGTTTTGAACCTTCTGGCCCATCGCGGCGATCCCGAACCCGGGGCCGAACCCGCTAGTCGTCACACTCGAGGCAGGCCCGCGGCTCATCCCGGGCGCGAGCAGCGCGAGCCGGAACAGGTTGCGATTGCCGGGAAGCGGGAGTTCACGAATCTTCGCGGAATCGATCACCGTGCTGAGTGTCGCATCGTCCGTGTTTACCGAAAGCGCCTGCGCTTCTACCTCGACCTGTTGGGTAAGTTCACCCACCTGGAGTTTCATATCCACGCGCTCGCGCTGATCCACCTGGAGCACGATGCCGCGCACCGTTGTCTTCCGGAAGCCCGAAACCTCGGCGCTCACCTCATACGTGCCGATCTCGAGTGCCGGAACCTCGTACAGCCCGGTCTCCCCCGAGGTTGTAGTCCACTTCTGCTGGGTGCCGGTGTTGAGCACGGTGACAGTGGCTTTGGCGATCGCCGCGCCCGTTTCGTCTGTGATGGCGCCAAGTATGCTCGATCTCCCCTGGGCGAACAAACAGGGGGCCGCGAAAACGGAAAAAAGGACCAGTAGTTTCATTCCTACTCCAATGGGAGCGGATCATATCACTTTTCCCCGCCGCTCGCCCGAGGGGGGCGTCAGGCGAGCGCTTCGAGGATGGTGTGGACGTCCTGATCGTTATTGAAAACGGAGACCGAGAAGCGGATGTGATTGCCGAAGCGGCCGACGGTGAGCGCCGAATTGGGCCCCGTGAGCAGAATCTTCGCCTTGCTGGCGCGGATCTTCCGCCGCACGGTCTCCGCATCCTTGCACAGGAACGTGACAATGGAAGATTCCGTGTCCTTGGGGGTGATGGGCGTGTAGCCGAGCGGCGGCAGTTCCTTCTGGAGGCGAGCGATCAGGCGGTTGGCGTGGGCGCGGATATTACCGATACCGATTCTCTCGATGTAGCGCAGCGACTCATATTGCGCGGCGTAAGTGATGACCGATGGCGTCCCACAGTCGAAGGCGCCTACGCCTGACGCCGTATGGTTGAGGAAACCCGCGCCGGGTTTCGGACTCGAAGTCCAGGGAGGATAGTTGAAATCGGGGTGCCCGGTGAATTCGGTGGGTTTGACCGCGCTGCCCGCGAGATCCTCTTTGATGTACAGGAACCCGAAGCCGTGTTCGCCCTGAAGCCACTTGTACATGGCCGTCGAGGCGAAGTCGATCCCCATCGCCTTCACGTCGATTGGCGTCGCCCCGCAGCCCTGAATAATATCCGCGAACAGATAAGCCTTATGCGAGTGGGCGAGGTCGCTGAGAGCTTTGATGTTCTCCACGTGTCCGTTCACTGAGGAAACGAGGGAGACGGAGATGAGCTTCGTCTTGTTATCGACGGCGCGCTCCATGTCTTTGAGATCGATCGCCCAGTCGCGATGCTTCACGATGCGCACGTCGAGTCCCTGCGCCTGCCGACGCGTCAGGTAGTTCGATAGCGAAGCGGTGTAGTGAAGGTCGTTGGTCACCACGTTGCCGCCGCTCAGATCCATGCCGTTGAGAATCGTGTTCTCACCGATAGTGGTGGAGCCCGTGAAGACGATCTCCGAAGGCTTGGCGTTGATGAGCCTGGCGAACATGCTCTTCACCTGTGGGAATCCTTCTTCCCAGAAGTCTTGCCTGCCTTCTCCGGGGCCTTTGTTCATGAAGTCCATGTATCGCTCGATGGCGGCGACGCAGTGATTCCCCAGCGGATGCTGCGCCGCGGAGTTGAAGTACGTTTCGCTCATCGCCCGCGGGAAATCCTTGCGGCACTGGAGCGATAAATCCACCGGCGCGGCGCTTGCGGCAAGCGCCGCGGTTCCCAGAAAATCTCTGCGGTTCATTGGCTTTCCCTCGCGCGCTCTTCGAAGATCTTGCGCGCCTGCTGAAATTGTTCGAGGACGTGGCTGCGCTCACGCTCGGAACGCCAGCCGGGATGGGCCTGGGCCTGTTTGGTGATGCCATCAATCCATTCGATGAAATACTCGGCGTCCTCCTTCGAACGGATTTTCCGGTTACCAGTGTATACGTATACCGGGCTCGATTCCGCCACGACAAAGCTGTCGTCGATGGGCTCCTGCGGCTTCGAATTCGTAGCCCTCACGGTGATCCAGGAACTCTTGCCGATGGAGATCCGTTTGCGGATCGGTGTGCCGTTGCTCGATTCGATCACTTTGCCGTTGAGGAAGACTTCCAGTTTCTCGATGGGAACGATGGATTGCACGCCGGCGTTCAACTCCACCGTGCCCCCCTGCTCGGGCAGATGGATTTCATCTCCGGCGATGTGCCCGTCGACAGTGAACGTGAGCAGGGGGCCGTTGGTCACAAACGTCCGCCCGCGGCGGATCGCTTCCATATAGCGCGGCCACTCCAGTTTGTCGCCGAGGTAAGCATACAGACGGCTCGATCCGAGGATTGAGGTGGCGTGCAACCCGAGGATCGAATCTTCGCCGGCGGAGGCCGTTACTCTGAAGCCGCAATTCAGGGCGCGATGCCAGACCGGCGCGGACCACTTGAAGTGACCCGCGCTGGTCATGACCTCCAGATACTCGAAAGTGCCGAGCGCGAGATCCACGGGAAAGCCGCGCGCCACCGCGTAGCCGGCGTTCTTGGGATCGCCCGACCAGGGATGCACATACCCGCCGATCGCGCCTTCCTTGCGCGCCACGCGGAACATGTCCGTATTGCTCGGGTACAGGCTCTCGATCGCCGACCCTTCGTATCCCGTGGTGAACGGCGAGATCAGGTGCTTGGTGAGGTTGATGAGATTGATGTGGCCGTAAAACGGCGGGCGGTACTCCTCGCCGAACGTCAGAATCTGTTCGCTGTTGGTGAGCGGGTGCGGCTTGCCGGTGAAATACTGGTGGTCGAAGATCCGTTGGTCTTTGTTGCAGATTTTTTCTCCCACCACGTCCAGATCCTCAGCCCGCGCCATCATCATCAGATTTTCCGGCGTATTGTGGAGATTGCCGCCATAGTTCATGTGCACGTGGTCGGAGGCGCTCCACCACCCGGCCGCGTTCATGCTCGTCATCCGCTGCGGATTCACCTCGAGGATGGTGACCTGATCCTGGCGGATGTCCACTTTCTTCGACAGCGGATAGTATTCGATCCCTTTGGCTACCTCCAGGCTCGCCTCGCCTACCGGGAGGTCCACAATGAACCTGTCTTCGGCGTGGAAGAAGTCACGGCGCGAAGACCGGCCGGCGACGCGCTGGTAGGCCGACGGCGGAGTATACGTCTTGCCGTCCGCGCCCGTCAGGTAGAATCGTGCCGCGCCGTGAATTCGCACTTCCAGCGCGCCCATGGGCCGCCGGTACGCTCTCCGCTGGATCTCGACGGTGTCATCCTCGCCTCCAAAGGCGCGCAGGACGTGCAACTCCGAAATGCCGTGCCGGTTCGAGATGTAGGCAATACGTTCCCCGTCAGGCGACCAGCGCGGATCGAAGTGATCCCAGTCGCCGAATGTCATCTGATAAGGCTCCCCGCCATCCGCGGGCAGCACGTACAGGTTGTCGAACTGCGATCCGCGGTGCGAACTGTAGAGGATTCGCTTTCCGTCCGGCGACCACTGCGGCTGGGTCCGGTACAGCGTCTCTTCGCGCAGCACCATCTTCGCCTTCGCCATGGCGTTCGGCTGCACGGGAATCCGCCAAATCGCGCCGGATCCGAGCGGAATCCCGCGATTCGAAACCACCATCATCTCTTTCCCGTTCGGGGACCAATCGGGCGAAATGTGGTCATCGTACACGCTGAAATAGAGGCGCGCCCGGCCAAAGCTATTCTCCGCTGTGATTTCCGTGGGGCGGCCGGCCGTTCCGTTATTGAAGGGCATCGTATAGATCTGGTAGCCACGCGGTTGCTGCTCCTCCCCGGCGCCCGCGGCAGCGGGCCCGCGGCGCGTGCGCGACGGGTTTTGAATTCCGCGGACGAAGGCAATGCTCTTGCCGTCGGGGGAAAACACCGGGTCGGCGTAGATGTCGGCGCCGCGGGTGATCTGCGTGGTCTCGAGCGTCGCCACGTTCAGCAGCGCCAGGTTCACGCCCGCCGAATCTTCCACCGTATAGACGATGAACCGCCCGTCCGGCGACCACGCGGGCGAGGAATCGTATGTCTTGTTTGCCGTCAATTCGTAAGCTGTCGTTTCACCGGGACGGATCTTCCATAGTGATCCGGACATGCCGAAGGCGATTTCCTTTCCGTCAGGCGACCATGCCGGTCTCCACGGAGTGCTTGCCGATTGCGGTACGTAATAGCTGTACATGTAGCCCGAGGCGAAGCGGGCGCGCTGCGTTTGGGCTTCAAGGCCCAACACCGCCAGGAGAACGAATAGAAGTGCGCGTCTCATCGAAAGCCATTATAGTGGCTTACATGCTCGTCATCGATTGCCACGCCCACATCTACTCCTTCGACGAGAAGCGCTACCCGCCGAGACCAAACCCATTCCGTCCGCCGAAATTCGTCGGCTCGGTGGAGCATCTTCATCACACCAGCCAGGCAGCGGGCGTCTCCGCCGTGCGCGCCATCCAGACCGTAACCTTCTACGGGTACGATAACAGCTACCTCATCGACTCGAGCCGCGCGCACCGCGATTGGATTTGCGGCGTCTGCACGCTCGACCCCGACGACCCGCGCAGTCCCGGCCTTCTCCGCCGCTTCGCACGCGAGTACGGCGTCAAATCATTGCGCAGCATTCCGTCGAACAAGGCAAAATCCTTTGATGATCCGAGCGTGCGCGCTCTGTGGAAGGTAGCCGTCGAGGAAGGCATTACCATCGACCTGTTCCTGATGCAGTACGCCATGGTGGAGAGCGCCACGAAGATGCTCACGGAGTTTCCCCAACTCACCTTCGGCTTCTGCCACTGCATGGACCTGAAGCCCGGCCCCAACCTGCAACGGGACTTGAAGGCCGTGCTCGATCTCGCCCGCTTCAAAAACCTCTACCCCAAGGTGGATTTCATCGGAACCGGCACCCAGCGCCCTTATCCTTGCGAGGATTTGCATGACGCGGCCATGCAGGTGATCGGCGCCTACGGGGCCGAGCGCTGCCTGTGGACGAGTTGTTATCCCAACGAGATCTGGACGCCGAAGATCACCTACGAGCAGCATTTGCGCATCTTCACCGAAGCGCTCCCGCTTCGCGACAGCCAGCGCAGACTGATCCTGGGCGAGAACGCGCGCAAGATCTGGTTTCCCCACCTGCGCGCCTGAATCAGCGCTCTGCTTCCTGGGCCCGGCGCACCATCTTTGCCCGGGCTTCTTCATATAACCGGCGCGTCTCGCCGCGCTCCTGTTCGTTGTTGAATGAGAGACGCATCGCGCGTTCCAGCGTGCGGTCGATCCAATCGACGAAATATTGCGCGTCGGCTTTGGACCGCACCGGTTTCCCGCCTACGGAAATCCACACAGGCATCGTCGCCGCAAACGGGAATGGACGGCGGATTGGATCGCGAGTGTACTTCGCCTTCACCTGAACGGAAATCCATCCGCTGTGATCCACGGTGACGCTCTTCACGTCGCCCAGGGATTTTCCATCGTGCATCACTTCGATGGACTCCACCGGCGTGATCGACTTCACCTCCACATCCACCTTCAACGTGTGCTTTCCCTCGGGCAGGCGGATTTCCTCGCCAGGTTCCTTGCCGTTCACCTTCAGCAGCAACAGGGGGCCCGAAGTCACAAACGATTTGCCGGCGCGAAAGTCCTTCGTCCACTGGTCGTAATTCAACGCCGGTCCGCTGTGCACATAGACGCGGTTCGAACCGAGAATGTAGCTGCGGTAGAAGTTGGGGAACGCATCCTCGCCCGCGCTGGCCACTACGCGGTAGCCGCAGTTCCAGGCCTTGTAAAGCGGTTCCATGCCGCTGAGCGCGTTTGCTTCCACGAAGTCGACGTTGTCCAGCGCGAGATCCACGGCGAAATGGGGGCCAGCCCCGTGCGCATACCCCGCAAGCCCGCCCTGCTCTCGCGCCACGCGAAACGGCGTGGTGTTGGTCGGATAGATGGAATCGACAATCGTGTTCTGGTAGCCGACGTAATCCGGAATCACGATGTGCTTTTTCAGGTTGAGAAACGTCGAATGTCCCCAGAACGGCGGGTGGTACTCCTGGCTGTGAAACAGGATCCGCGTCGCCGTGGAGACAATGTCGGGAGCGCCCGTGAAATGCGCGATATCCGGAATGCGCTGCTCCTTGTTGCAGATCAGGTTGTTCAGCACGTGGATGTCTTCACCCTCGGCCTGCTCCATCAGCCGCCGCGGCGTATTGAAATACACGCCCGCGTAGTTCATGTGGAAGTGATTGTCGCCATCCCACCAGCCGCGCGCCGCCATGTTGTCGATTCGCTTCAGCGCGATCACCAGTTCGGCTGTCTGGCCGGCCTTCACGGTGACTTCCCTCCGCTCCGGCATATACTCGAAACCCCTCGAGACGGACAGTTCCGTGCGGCCGGGCGGAAGGTCTACTTCGAAATCGCCGTCCGTATGGAAATAGTGGTATTCGCCGGCCTGGTCCATGTGGTCGAACATCAGCCAGTCGGCGCGAAACCACGATTCCGTGGGCGCATACGCCCGTCCGTCCGCCGCGGTCAGGTAGACGCGCGACCGAAGCTCGCGTTTCGCCGCTGCGTCCACCACCCGCACATGCAGTTTGCCCATGGTGCGCTTGTAGGCGAGCCGGCCGATCTTCACCTGCTCCATCTTGCCGCCGAACCAGTGCCACAACCACAGCGATGTGTCGCCGGTCTCATTCGAGATGAACGCGATGCGGGTTCCATCGGGAGACCAGCGCGGAGTGGTGCGATCGAAATCGCCATAAGTCAGCGGGAAGGCGTCGCCGCCCTTCGGCGGCATCGCCCAAAGCTGCTGCCACTGCCGGCCGAGATAGCTGCTGTAGACCAGCTTTGCGCCATCAGGCGATAACGTCGGCCGCGCCTTCCAGGTGGTCTCTTCGTAATAGAACCGCGTCAGTGGCGCGTCCGGCTCAGCCTTCATGCGGTAGAAGCCGCCCGACCCATGCTTGTTGTCGCGGTTCGAGATGAGAATCAGATCCTTGCCATCGCGCGTCCACGTGGGATGGATGTGCAGCGCCCATTTTCCGTAGTACACCGTCGGCGGCACGAGTTCGAAATCTTTCGTCAGTTGCACGGGCATTCCGGGAACGCCGCTGCTCAAGGGCATGACATAGATGTTGTAGTTGCCGTTCGGCCACGTGGATACATAGGCAATCCGCGATCCGTCGGGCGACCACTCCGGCTCGACATTGATCGAATTGCCGGAAGTCAACGCCCGGCTCTCTCCCGTGCGCAGATCGAGCAGCCGCAAGTGGATCTGCTCGTTCCAATCCGACGTGTAGACGATGAAGTTTCCGTCCGGCGACCAGGCCGGCATTCCCGCATAGCCCTGGTCCGTGGTGAGTTCGTGCGCGGTGGTCTCCCCAAGCTTCAGCCGCCAGATGGAGCCCTTCATCGAGAAGGCCAGGCTCTTGCCGTCGGGCGACCAGGTGGGGAAATTCGGGCCGTTCGTGATTTGCGGAAGGTAGCATTCGAGCGTATAGGGCTCTCCTGTCATGATTCGCGAAAAGACTCTTCGCTGGCTCTGCGCCTGCGCCACGGACGCAAGCAGCCCACACAACGCAATGCCGAGTGCACGTGATGTCATCACGGTTGATTCTACACGCAAAGGACCCCGCGACTTCACACGCTTCCCCCGGTGGGCTTAGAATGGAAGGCCAAGGAAGGTTCCCGTGACCATCAATCGCCGTCAGCTTCTTGGTTCCACTGCCGTGGGCGTATCCTCTTTCGCCGCGGCTGCCACCGCCACGCCTGACCTCAACTCGTTTCGCAAGGAATTTCCGCGTGCGACGCAGGAGGTTTATCTGGATGCGGCCGCCAACATGCCGCTGCCCACCTATGTGGCCGAAGGCATGCGCCGCTACATGGACTTCCACATGTATGGGCCCGGCGAAGGCCGCGGGCAGTATGCCGCCGAAACGCTTCGCCAGGTCAAGCCGCTGTTTGGCAAGCTCATCAATGCTAAACCTTCCGAAATCGGCTTCGTCATCTGCACCAAGGCCGGAGAGTCCGCGGTGGTCAACGGGCTTCGCATTCAGGAATCCGGCGGCAACCTGGTGACGAATGATCTTCACTACGCCGGCTCCGTCCACGATTACCTGGGGCGCCGCAAAGCTGGCATGGACGTGCGCATCGTGAAGCATCGGAACTGGCGCATCGACCTCAAGGACATGGAGCGGGCCATGGACAAGAAAACGAAGCTCGTCTCCATTACCCTCGTCTCGAACGTCAACGGCTGGGTGGAAAATGCCAAAGCTCTCAGCGATCTCGCCCACGCGCACGGAGCGTATCTGTACGCCGATATCATCCAGGCGGCGGGCAGCATCCCCGTGGACGTGAAGGCGCTCGGTATCGACTTCGCCGCCTGTTCCAATTACAAGTGGCTGCAAGGTGCGCGCGGCTCCGGATTTCTCTACGTCAGGGAAGATCTCCAGGAGTCGGTGGTCAAGGATCTCTGCTACCCCGGATACATTCATTTCAACTACGCCCCTTGGGTGACCCAGCGCAGCGGAGCGGACGATTTTCCGTACGAAGCACCCAAAGGCGCCGCCCGGTACGAACCCGGCAATGTCAGCTATGTCGCCTACGCCGGGGAATACGAAGCGCTCAAGCGTATCCTCGCCGCCGGAATGGACAACATCTTTGCTCACACCAAACCGATGTGCGAGCGGCTGAAGAAGGAACTTCCCGGCCTTGGCTATAAGCTGATCACCCCTCCCGAGGCCCAAAGCTCCATCGTCGTCGTGCAAGCCAAAAATCTCAAGATGGTGGAGGCGAAGCTGCGAAAAGCGCGAGTGCAGGTCACCACCACCGGCGAGAACCGAGTCCGCATCTCGCCTGCCCTCTACAACAACATGGAGGATATCGACCGGCTCCTGTCCGCCTTGGCGTGACCACCACCAGGATATGAGACGCAGAGATTTCTTGCGGTGCTCGGCATCCGCCGCGCTGGCATCCGGCGTGCGCGCCTTTGGCGCACCCGCGACGCCGAACATTGTCTTCATTTATTCGGACGACCTGGGTTGGGGCGACGTCGCCTGCTACGGCGCGCAACGTGTCAAGACGCCGAACATCGATCGCCTGGCCCAGCGCGGCCTGCGCTTCACGGACGCGCACACCAGCGCCGCCACCTGCACGCCGTCGCGCTATTCGCTGTTGACCGGCGAATATGCGTTTCGCAAGCAGGGCGCTCGTGTGCTGCCCGGCGACGCACCGGCGCTGATTCAACCGGGGCGCGTCACCATCCCCTCCATGCTGAAAGGCCGCGGCTACCGCACGTGCGCCATCGGCAAGTGGCACCTCGGACTGGGCAATGGCAACGTCGATTGGAACACGGAGATCAAGCCCGGCCCGCTCGACATCGGATTTGACGAGTGCTTCATCCTGCCGGCCACCGGAGACCGCGTGCCCTGCGTGTACGTGGAGAATCGCCGCGTGGCGAATCTCGACCCGCAAGATCCCATCAAGGTCGACTACAAGGGTCCGCTGGACGACCAGCCCACCGGCAAGACCCACCCGCAACTGTTGAAGATGCACCCCAGTCATGGCCACGACATGACTATCGTGAACGGCATCAGCCGTATCGGCTACATGAGCGGCGGCAGGAAGGCTCTGTGGAACGACGAGACCATGGCGGACACGCTCACCAAACGCGCTACGTCGTTCATCGAGCGCAACGCCGCGCGTCCGTTCTTCCTCTACTTCGCCACGCACGACATCCATGTCCCGCGCGTTCCGAACCAGCGTTTTGCGAAATCCACTGAAATGGGACCGCGCGGCAACGTGATCGCGGAACTCGATTGGTGCGCCGGCAAGATCGTCGAGGCGCTGGAAAAGCAGGGTATTCTTGAGAACACGCTGCTCATCTTCTCGAGCGACAACGGAGCCGTGGTGGATGACGGCTACAAAGACGACGCGGTGGAGAAACTCGGCACACACCGCCCCAACGGCCCCTTTCGCGGCGGCAAATACTCGAATTTTGAAGGCGGCACCCGTGTGCCTTTCATCGTGCACTGGCCCGCGCGCGTCAAACCCGGCGTTTCCAGCGCCCTCGTCTCGCAGGTGGACCTGCTTCGTTCGTTCGCGCAGTTGACCGCGGCGGCGCTTCCCGCGGCCGCGGGACCGGACAGCGAGAACATGCTTCCCGCGCTGCTCGGCGAATCAAAGAAAGGCCGGCAAGTCATGATCGAACAGGCCGGCTTGCTCTCCCTGCGCGACGGAAACTGGAAGTACATTCCGCCGGGCAAGGGTCCCAGGGTGCAGGAGAATACCAACATCGAGCTGGGCAACGACCCTGATGGGCAGTTGTACGACCTTGCAGCCGACTCCGGCGAAACCAGGAACCTCGTCGCGCAAGATCCCGGCCGGGTGAAGCGCATGGCGGCGGTGATCGAAAAGATCCGAGCCGCGGGACGCCGAGGCTAATTCGGCGAGCCGATCGCATAAAGTGCGTTGCGCGCTCGAATATACATCTTTCCCTCGCTGATCGCCGGAGTGGCGTAGATATCCGAGTCGAAATCATTGATCGCCAGAATCTCCCAATCGCCGGCCGCGCGCAGCACTACCACCTTGCCGTGCTCGCTGGCGATATAGATCTTTCCGTCGACGCCGACCGGCGAGGCGTAGTAGTCTTCGAGCGCGCCCGTCAAACGCGCCTGCTTGAGCACCTTGCCGGTCCGGGCATTCAAGCTGGTGGCGATTCCCCCGCTGCGGAAGAGGAACACTACATCGTTATACACAAGGGGCGTCGGCACGTCGGGCAGCGACTTCTCATAGCGCCAGATCACGTTCGTATCGGTAACATCGCCGCTGCCTCCAAGTTTCACGGCCAGCAGACCGTTGCGCGAGGCGCGGCGGGTACGGAAGAAAGTCCATTCACGCTCATTCAATAAGCCGTCCCGGTCCAGGTCAACGGCGCGCCAGCTTCCCGTGGGCTGCCAGG
This sequence comes from Bryobacterales bacterium, assembly GCA_020847975.1. Taxonomy (GTDB): domain Bacteria; phylum Acidobacteriota; class Terriglobia; order Bryobacterales; family Bryobacteraceae; genus CADEFT01. Next base: position 17,220 of record JADLBD010000300.1, read on the forward strand.
CGGGTGGAAGTTCCTTCTGGGCGAGCTTCCCGTCGTGATTGGCATCGGCCGCGGCGATCACTTCGTGGAAGGGGGGCAGTTCCACCTGCTGCCCGCTGTCGTTCCCCACCGTCCAACCGTTGAAGTAGACAATATCGCCCGCAAGCACAGGCGCGGATTTGGGCTGGCAGGTGAGACCGTGAACGAACCAGACCGTTTCGCCGTTCACCACGGAATAGGCAGTGATCTGATACGAGCCGGGCGCGATGACTTGTGTTGGGCCGCGGGCAGGGCGGTAGACGAGCGGGGTGGAGTAGCCGTTGATGACGTTGCGCGGCGTTTTCCACACGATCTTGCCGCTATCCGCATCGACGCCGATGATGTATGCGCCGGTATCCTGATCGCAGACGAGGATCACTCGCCCATCGGCATAGACCGGCGACGCCACAACGCCGTGCTGGCTGTTGAACGGTCCCAACGGCAACTGCCATCGTTCGTTCCCCTCGAGATCATAGGCGGCCATGCCGAAATCGGCGAAGAAGACAAACACGCTCTTTCCGCCGATCACCGGCGTGGGCGCGGCGCGGTGATTGAGAGGGTTCTGCGCTTCGCGCCGGGCCGCACGAACGGATCGCCGCCACTGAATCTTCCCGGTGACGCGGTTCAGGCAGATGGTCAACAGGTCATCACCCTCGGCAGCCGTAAGAAAAATGCGGTCGCCCGCCAGGACAGGCGAGGACTTCCCTTCCGGTAACTCTGTCTTCCACAGAACGTTTTCCTGAGGTCCGAACTTCGCCGGCAGTTGCCCGCAGGAAGGGCAGAGTCCGGAGCCGTTCGGACCGCGAAACTGAGGCCAGTCGGCGCCGGGCAGGCTGAATGCGATCAGAGCATAGAGGAGGGTGCGCATTGGACTGCTCCCTATAATATGCCCACCGGCGCGAGCTAAGGGTACAGCGAAGGCAGCAGGTGCACCGCCGGCATCCCGCCATCCACGACAATCGTCCAGCCCAGAAGCAATGCGAGCAGGATGGCTACCGGCGCCATCTATCCCCGGTAGCGCGCGACGGCGGCTTCATCGAGTTCCACGCCCAGGCCGGGTTTGTGCGGCGCCCGGATCCTGCCGTTATTGAACTCGAGCGTTTCGGCGAGCAGATCATGCTCATACGCGAGTGTCCCGAGGATGTCGCAAGGGAACTCCTCAGCGCCGATTCCGATGGTCGCGGTGGCGAGGTGAGCCATCGCCGCGCAAGCGATGCCCAGTTCGAGATTGCTCCCGACCGTACAGGTGAGCCCGGCCGCTTCCGCAACCGCGGCCATCTTGCGCGCGGGCCCGATGCCTCCGCCCTTGCCGACGTACACGGACAGAATATCGGCCGCGCCCGCGCGCGCGATCGCCATCGCATCCTGCAACGTGTAGCAGCTTTCGTCAGCCATTACGGGCACGGGAACGTTCCTCCGCACGTCCACCAGCCACTGTAGATCGAGCGGCGCCACCGGCTGCTCGGCGAAGTAAATGTTGCATTCGTCCTTCAGCCGCCGGATGGTGTGGATGGCCGTGCGCGGGCTCCAGCCTCCGTTGGCATCCGCGCCGACACGGAAGGACGGACCCACGGCGGCGCGTACCGCCTTGACGCGCTCCACGTCACCCTCGGGCTCAATGCCCACTTTCACTTTGAGAGCCGTGAGCCCCTTGGAAACAGCCCACTCCGCCAGTTGAGCGGCGCGCGCCGGCTCGGCGCCGGAGACCGACATCTTGATTGTCACCGCCTCCCGCACCGCGCCTCCCAGCAACCGGTAGACGGGCAGATTCACGGACTTGCCCAAAATGTCCCAAAGCGCGATTTCGAGGCCGGACTTGGTGAACGGATGATTGGCCACCGCGCGGCGCATCTTCACCGTCAGCCGTTCGATGTCACGCGGATCTTCCCCAACCAGTGCAGGTTCGAGAAAGTTCGTAATCACGTGCGCCGCGGTGGTAGAGTCCTCCCCGCTCCAGACCGGAGTGGCGGAGACCTCCCCTAAGCCGGTGATGCCTTCATCCGTGCGCACCTTCAGCAGAAGAAACGGCGACTCCGTGTGCAGGCCGAGCGCGCCCCGGATCTGAAACTCCGGCCGGATGGGAACGCGCACCGGGATCTTTTCAATGGCAGTGATCTTCACTCACAACACTCCGTATTCCTTCTGCGTGGCCGCGCTAGGCGACCCGGTACTGCTCAATAACCGCATCATTTACCTCAACACCCAATCCGGGCCCCTCCGGGACCCGCAGAAATCCATCCTCCATTCGCAGGGGTTCCCGCGCCAGCATGCGGCTCAGCGGCCCCTGGGAAGTGGAAAACTCGACAAACTCCGCCCGGCGCAGGAACGCCGTCAAGTGCAGTGAAGCGGCGGTCAGCAAGTCGCTCGACCAGGAATGCGGGATCACAAGCCGGTTGGCCCGCTCCGCCATGTGGACGATCTTGCGAGCGACAGTGAACCCGCCGCAGCGTGTCAGATCAGGCTGGAGCACGTCCACCTTTCCGCGCTCGATGAGTTGCGCGAAGCCCCACTCGGTGGCCTCCTGCTCGCCGCATGCGATGCGCGTATCGACAGCCCCGGCAACGCGGGCGTATCCGTCGTAGTCTTCCGGATGCAACAACTCCTCGACCAGAAAAGGCTGAAACTCCTCGATGGATTTTACGATCCCGATGGCTTCTTTCGGCGTCCGCTCCACGAACCAACCTGTGTCCACCAGCAGATCGTTGTCATCTCCCAGAGCTTTGCGCGCAGCCTCCACCAGTTTCACGTCCAACCGGTGATCCTTCCCGAAGACGCCCCACCCGAACTTGACCGCGGTAAAACCTTCATCGAGGTATCTCTTCACCGCCTCGCCCATGGCTTCGGGCGCCGGGCGGAAGAGCGTGCTCGCATATGCCCGCACCCGGTCGCGGTGTTTCGCTCCCAGCACGATGTGGACCGGCTGGCCATAGAACTTGCCGCAAATATCCCACAAGGCGATGTCGATGGCGGAGATAGCCTGAATCGCCACGCCGCGGCGGCCATAGTAGATGCTGCCGCGATACATGCGGTACCACAGCCGCTCCACCTCGAGGGGATTCTGCCCGATGAGCAGCGACGCCAGTCCATCGAAGCATTCCATGCCTTCTTCCTGGCTCCAGCGCGGCGCGTCGACACAGGCCTTGGCAACGGACGCGCACGTCTCCATATCCGAATATCCGCGGATGCCCGCATCCGTCGAGACCTTGACGATGCCCATGTATGTGGGGCCGAGCGGCTCTTCCACCCCTTCCGGGTTGTTATAGAGACCGGGCGACTTGAGCACCGACAGTTCGACGGCGGTAATCTTCAAGCCATCACCTCGCTCCAGGGCAGGGAGTCGGCGGCGACATAGAGAGTCTGGCCCTTCACAGGGCGGGCGGAAAGATGCATCATCAGCACATAGCCGGAGCGCTTCGAACGGATTTCGAGAGGAGGGCTCGAATGATCGGAGAAGTCGTGAAGGCGTCCAATGAGGTCGCCCTCCTCCACAGCGGCGCCCAGGCCGGCAGTGGGTTCCCAATACCCGTCCCTCGGACACGGCACGTAGTAGTGAAGCTCGCTTGCGGTGGCGAGAATGGGCTCGGGAGACCCCGCGGGCCGGATGCGGCTCACTTCTCCTTCGAGTAGTCCATAATGGCGCAGAACGTTCAGCGTCCCTTCGTAGGCGTGGCGAACTCCATGCCGCGATGTCGTTTCGCCTCCCCCGAATTCCCCGCCAATCGTGATCTTACCCTCGGCCTCCGCTTCATCCGTAAGCAGCCCGGACGCCATGGTGCTCGCGTAAATGAGAACGAAGGGCGTATCGAAGAGGCGCGAAACCGCGGCGATCTCCGCGCGCTGTGCCGGGTCCGGAATCGGATGAAACGAAGTGCAGATCGGGAATGCCCCCTCTTTGCCCCCGGAATGGATGTCGATGACGATGCGCCCCAGCGGGAAGATCATCGTCTTGACGAAGTTCGAGATGCGATAGGAAATGGTGCCGCGCGGATTGCCCGGGAAAGCGCGGTTCATGTTGACTCCGTCCAAAGGCGAAGTACGCGAATTGGCGATACAGGCGCTCTCTGACAACTGGGGCATCAGCACTACCCTGCCCGTCATGGCCGCGGGATCGAGATCAGCGCACAAGCGCTTCACCGCGATCTGCCCCTCGTATTCGTTGCCGTGCGTGCCTCCGAAACAGATGACGTTATTTTTGTTTTGGCCCCGCAGGCCGTTGATTACCGTAAGCGGGACCAGGGAATAGCCCCACGTCCCATCCAGGGGAAAGGCTATCTGGTAGTGATGCTTGCCGGGTTTCTCGAAGTCGATCTGTGCAGCGTCATGAATGAGGGTGGGCATAAAGCTCCGTTGACAATACAAAGAGTACGCCAGCCCCCGGGGGGAGGGTCAAGGCGCGGCGCGGATTTCGTTCCATTATCTGGACGGCTGCCACGAACCAGGTGACGGAAGCCGCCGGCGAGCACGGAAGCTCAAGTGCTGATGCCGAGAATGGAAAGGCTGTCGCGGTGGAACATCTGCTCCATCTTCTCCAGGTTCAGCCGCGGCAGATTGGTCCCTTCCAGCATGTTGTTGATCGCCCGCATGCCGTCAAAGCTGGCCTGATTCGTGGTGAACGGGTAATCGCTGCCGTAGAGGACCTTGTGCCACACTCCGTACTCCTGCACCAGCATCAACGACTGATAGAGCTGGAACGGGCGGTAGTGCAGAGCCGAACAATCGGCGTAGACATTGGGGTGCTTCCGGATGGTGGCCACGCATTCGCCCTCGTAGGGATGGCTCAGGTGCGCCAGGATGATCTTCACCTCCGGGAACCGCGTGGCGACGTCATCGAGATGGCGCGGCAGCGTGCAATCGAGCGGAGCTTGCGCCACGAACGTGGTGCCTGTATGCAGCAGCACCGGCAACTGATGTCTGGTGGCGTATTGCCAGATGTAATCGAACCGCCGGTCGTGCGGATAGAAACCGGCATACATCGAGAGCAGCTTGATCCCCTTCAGCTTCAGGTCCTGATGACCTTCCACCATCTCTTCCTGCCAGCCGGATTGTGTCGGGTCAAGCGACAGGAACCCGATGAGCTTGTCAGGGTGGGACGCCGCGTAAGCGGCCACCTCATGATCGGGCACCCATAGACCGGAAAGCCTGGCCTTGCCTCCAAAGACAATGGTCTTGTCGCAGCCGGCTGCGTTGGCCATGTATTCGTCGTAGCGGACGGTGAGGTCCACCTCCTGGTCCCCGCGGGCCCGTTTGGCCTGGTTCTTGAAGTCGTCGGAGAAATGTTTGGGGTACTCCCAGAAATGGCTGTGCACGTCGACAATCACGAGCTTCAGCATACCCCAACAGAAGATGCTCCAGCGTAATAGCTTTCAGGCCGTCAGCCATCAGCCCTCAGCTCAGCGATGAGCCAAGCCTGCTTGGCCGGCTTCAACGCCCTAAGGATGCATGTACTGGCGGTAAGCGCCGCTCTCGTACGTGCTCCACGGACTGAATCCGCCTTTCTCCACGTAAAGCTGGTAAGCAAAATCGATGTTCGCTTTGCAGTCGAGCAGATCGCGCAGGTTCAATCCCGGCCTTTCGAGATGAACCGTGTTGATCTGGAAGTAACCCCAATCTAAAGTCCCGTTGGAGTTGTAGTGGTAGACCTCGCACTTGCCGGGCGAATTCTCAGCCCGTTGAATCGCCAGCGCCACGCGGCAATCCGCGCCGAACTTGCGGCAGGCGTATTGTTGCCAGGCGGAAAGGCGCCGTCCGTTCTGGTCGGCTTGCGCCTGCGCCGCCACGTCGGAAAGCAGGCGCTCGGAGATGACGATGGGAGACTGCGCGTGCACGCGAAGGGGCCATTGGAAGCTCAGCGTGTAGTGGCTCTGGAACCACCACGCGGCGGCAGCGAAGATGGCAATGCTCCAGGCGGCGAGTATTCCGGCCAATTTGACAGGAATCCGCGAGCGCTTTCTCGCTCGACCCGGCCGCTTCCCTTTGCGCGCGCGCGGCGCGGAAACGGTGGCGCTCATCCCTCCAGCCTAACGGGCCAGCCGCAGCCCGGTCCAGTAATTCTTGAGATCGGGCCGCGCGCCATGCCGGAAGGCGGCGTCCAGGTATTCGGCGGAATCCGTAAATGCACCGCCGCGGATCACTCGCAACCCCTCGGCTTCTTTCGATTCCCGCCCATCCCGCGCATCGTAGGGATAGGGCCGGAACAGCGAGGAACACCACTCCGCCACGTTTCCTTGCATGTCAAAGAAGCCCGCTGCGTTTGGCTGCTTCAGGCCCACGCCGCGCGGTTGATAGGCGGCAGCCTCGCGGAACCCGCCCGCCCCCGCCGGACCGGCGGCCGAATTCTCGCGATACCAGGCATGCTCGGCCAGCGCGACCGCCGTGCCGCGCCCCCCCGCCCTTGCCGCGCGCTCCCATTCGGCTTCCGTCGGCAGTCGGAAGCCCCCGCCCGGCACACGCTGGTTCAATCGCGCAATCCATTGCTGCGCTTCCCTCCAGGAAATGCCATATACGGGAGTGGATGCTCCTTTTTCCGGACTCGGATTCTCCATTCCCATCCGGCTCCACTGCTCCTGGGTCACCTCGAACTTGCCGAGATAGAACGCCTCGCCGTACACCGAATGCACCGGCCTGGTGTCCCGCCACCGCTCGGAGCCGATATCCACGTCGCCGCCCGGGACAAGCAGCATCTCGAGTCCGAGGTCCTTCACTCGTACGTGGAGAGGCAGCCCGGACTCCGGATCGAATGCATCGCCCAGAATTTCCAGACCCGGCGTAGCGGGATTCAACCGCCGCTCCGCCATGCGCAGCCGCGAAGCCGCCTGGCGGTTGTCCGGCATCACTCGCGCCGCCGCCGCGAACGCTTCCCGCGCCGCGCGCCAGTCCTGCCGCGTTACCTGTTGCTCTCCCTCCGCCATGTGCCGCCGAACCTCCGCCAGGCGGGGATCTTCCGTGACCGCGGCAGTCTGCCGCAACTGTTTGTCATTGGGGTTCGACAGCGCGTGCGCATGATGGCAGCTCGAACACCCGATTGTCTTGCTGGTTTTCGGGCAACCGGCGGTATGACAACTCGCGCACAGCAGCCCCACCTCCCGATCGCCGCGCGGTAACCGGTCCGGTTTTACCTCATTGCGTTCGTTGACTACGTGACCTTCACTCTTGCCGTGGCAACTCTGGCAAACCGTTCCAGCGGCGGGATGCTTCGACGCGGACCACTCGAGCACCTGCACCACGTGGCATCGCGAACACACGCCCGCCTGCCGGAATGCGGAGTCCTGCGGCTGCTGCTGCGCCGCGAGTGCGGCAGCAAGTAATATTAACCCTGCCAGCGTTGATCGAGCCATTGGTAATGTCTGGGAAGCCAGGACCTGCCGATTGCCGCGGCTACACGCCCGGCCGAATCGAGCGCGGAGCGTTCCTCCCGGCTCAACTCCAGTTGCCGCTTCAGGCCTGCGTAGTTGTCCTCGAGCGTCTCCTCTTCGAACATTCCCGGCATGGCCGCCGTCATGAAGGGCCGCGAATAAACAAAACGCAGCGCCGCCTGGCACAGTGACTCATCCGGAAGCCTCTCCAGCGTCTTCGTCAACTCCGCCACCACGGAGGGCAGCAGCGGCCGGTAAGTGGCGTGATAAAGCTGCACAAAATCGCGTTCCGGGTGTGTGCCGCCTTTGGCCTTCGGGTCCAGCTTTACGATAGATCCGGCGGCCAGCGGCTTGATGGCGATGAGCCCCACGCCGCGCTTCGCGGCTTCGGGCAAGAACTCGCTGTAATCGGCGCGAGCGTGAATGAAGTTGTAGGGGAACATGAAGTAGTCGATGCCTTCCAGTTCCTTCAGGGCGCTCAGCATGATGCGTTCATCATGCGTGGCAATGCCGATGGCGCGCACTTTGCCTGCTTCCTTGGCCTTGCGCATCACATCCCAATCCGCCAGCGCCTTCCCGTCAACCGCTTTGCCCTCGCCCAGGTAGATCCGGTACAAATCGACGTGGCCGAACAGCCGCGCGGCGCGGTCGATGTTCTCGCCGGCAAACATCGGAAACTGCCGGCACAGCGAAACCAGCACACGGTCCCTGCGCCCGCCGCGCACCACACGCGCCATGGGATCCCATTGCCCCTCGTTCTCGTACGTGTCCACCATATTCACGCCGCGATCGAGCGCGGACGCGATCAGCCTGTCGCGCCGCGTCTGCCCTTCCTCGACAAGAACGTTGCCGTTCTCCACTTTCTTCTTGTATCGGGGATCGGTGTGCGAGCCGAACGACAGCAGCGACACGTACAGGTCAGTGTGGCCAAGTTGCCGGTAAATCATGCCTCCGCGGCGAATTTCGCGCACGGGTGGAATAGCGGCGGTGGCGCCTGGAAGTACGCGGGCAGCCGCCAGTCCGGCGGCGCCTGCCAGGAAAGCACGGCGAGTTTGACGCGGGCACATAGCTCTGGCCGTCATCTTATCATGTGCGTTACCTCATCACGACATCCCGCACCTTGGTCCATCGCGACTTGCCCGCGGGACCTTCCACCTCGAGCGTCACGATATATTCCCCGGCCTTCGAATAGCGATGTTGCGGGTGCTGCTCCGTCGAGGCTTCCCCGTCCCCGAAATCCCAGTGCCAGCGCGTGATCCCGCCCTCGGAACGGTCCTGAAAAAGGACCAGCCGTCTGTTCATATCCACCACCTGAAAGCTCCAGCGCGCCTGGATTGCCTTGCGCCATTCCTGCTCGAGCGGCATCGGCCGGAACGCCACCAGGTCGCTCGCATTGCCGTACATCGTCGTCTTGTGCGAGAGATTCCAGAAGCCTTTGTTATCGGCGGCATTCTCATCGTCGTAATCGAGCACCGCCCAGGACATGCCGATGATCTTGTTTTCTTCCAGCTTCGACTCCACTGCCCGCGCCGGACCCTCATAGGGGGCGTAATCGAAAGGAGTGATCCAGAACTCCAGTGTGAGCTTGCCGGCCTCCCCATGTTTGAAGTTGTAATCATAGGCCGCGTTCGCCCACGGCAACTCCTTGATCCAGGGCTGGCAGCCCCACACAAAGGCCCAATCCCGGTCGGGCGCCGGAGTGAAGATATGGTAGTTCTGCGCGTGTACGCCGTGGAACGTGAAGAACGCATCGCCCTTGTCCATGCCGGCATAGGGGTGCATGGCGCTGATCAGCGGGCCGCCGGAGAGGTCGCCATCCACTACGAGTTCGAAGATATCGTTGTGCCGGTCGGCGCGGCGGAAATCCCAATAGTTGTCGTAGGCCTCATAGAGAAAGTAGAGGCGATTCATCCCTTTCACCCACCCCACCTTCACCGATACGTCGAGGTCTTTCGGATCATAATGGAACCCGAGGCCATGCACGGTCTCCTTCAGTTGATCCATGCCGATGCTGTAAGAAGCGGGCACTATCGCCCAGTCATCCTTCTTGCCGTCGATGCGCGGAATCCTGTCAGGGGGAAACTGAAAGACCTTGTACACGACGCCCGGCCGTTCCAGGGCAACCGCGGGGATACAAAGGATGCAACAGAAATAGAACCATCGGCGGAGAAGCGGCATGGCGACTCAGTGTAACGTATTAGTGTGCCTCCCGCACCAGGATTCATCGACGCCCACATTCACGTCTGGCCCGAACAAGGCGGCCGGACCAGGCCATCCCGCTACACTGCCGAAGATCACTTCGCCCACTCGCGGCCGGCCGGGGTGACGCGTACTGTCTTGATCCAACCCGGAATGTTCCGCGTCGATAACAGTTATATGCTCGACACGGTCCGGAATCACCCCGGGGTGTTTTCCGCCGTTGCCGTTGTGGATGCCGACTCCGCCGCGCTCACCGCCACCGTGGGACAACTTCGTTCGCAAGGCGTTCGCGGCTTTCGCATCACAGCCCGCAACGACAAACCCTGGACAGAATGGGAAGGCATGCAGCGGCTTTGGGACGCGGCTTCCGGGCGCCGAATGGCTGTCTGTCCGCTGATCGATCCCGCGGCATTCCCCTGGGTGGCCGCCCTGTGCGAAAAACATCCCCACACCACGGTTGTCATCGATCACCTCGGCCGTATCGGCGCCACCGGTGCCATCCAGGACGCCGACATCCGCTCACTCTGCGGATTGGCGCGCTTCCCGCGGGTTCACGTAAAAGTCTCGGCCTTTTACGCTCTCGGCCGGAAGACAGCGCCCTACACGGATCTGGTCCCGATGATCCGGCAGATCTTCGAAACCTATGGCCCGCGCCGCCTGATGTGGGGCAGCGATTCGCCCTATCAGGTGCAGCCTCCCCATGATTACGCATCATCGGTGGATCTCGTGCGCCAACATTTGCCCTTCACCAGCCGCGAAGACCGCGAATGGCTTCTGACGAAGACGGCGGAACGAGTGTTTTTCTCGTCCTGACCCGCCCCGGCGCGAAAGGGATGCGGAAGTGAGCACAGGCATGTGCGTTTCTGCCCGTACGCGCGCGAAGAAGAGCGGGAACAGATCACGGGAATCATTGGATAATACACGCATATATGAAATGCACAGCCGCAATCTTCCTGGTGTTGTCGTCCGTGCCCGCGAGCATCGCCGCCGGAGCGGAGCATTGGGTAGTGACGTGGGCGGCAAGTCCTGCTCCCCAACTGAAGCCGGAGGAGATGCGCGCGGCGAAACTCGAGTTCGCCAATCAGACCCTGCGTGAAATCGTGCACATCAGCATCGGGAGCAATACGGTGCGCGTGCGGCTATCGAATGCTTACGGCAGGCAAGCGGTGGAGATCGGCGCGGCGCGGATCGCATTGCATGCGAAGGGTTCGGCGATCGCGCCCGGATCCGGCCGCGCGTTGACGTTCAGCGGGCGGCCGGGCGTGCTGATTCCGCCGGATGCGCTCGTGCTGAGTGATCCGGTGAATTTGGACGTGCCCTCGGGCAGCGAACTGGCGATCAGCATTTACCTGCCGAAGCAAGCAATCGGCGCGGGGATTCATTACGCCGCGCAGCAAACCTCCTATATCGGCGGCGGCAACCAAACTCAGGCGGCGTCGATATCCAATCCATCGGCCATCACGTCGTGGGTGTTCCTGACGGGAGTGGATGTGCTGGCTTCCGCGACGTCGAGCGCTGTAGTGGCGTTCGGCGATTCCATTACGGACGGCGCGCGCTCGACGGTTGACGCGAATCATCGCTGGCCGGACACGCTGGCGGCGCGGTTGCGGGCGCAAGGCGAAAACCGCATCGCGGTGGTGGACATGGGAATCGGCGGGAACCGGATACTCAATGATGCCGCGACGAATGTGCGTTTCGGGGTAAATGCGCTCGCGCGGTTCGACCGCGATGTCCTGGCGCAGCCGGGCGTTCAGTACGTGATCGTGCTCGAAGGCATCAATGATTTGGGGCATCCGGGCTCATCGGCTCCCGCATCGCAGACAGTGAGCGCGGAAGATATTATTGCCGGATTACGGCAGATGATCGAGCGAGCTCATGAAAGGGGATTGAAGATCTTCGGCGGGACACTGACGCCGTTTGAAGGGACTTCATATGCCGGTTATTTCACACCGTCGAAGGAAGTGAAGCGGAAGAAGGTGAATGAATGGATCCGCACGGGCCGCGCCTTTGACGGAGTGGTGGATTTCGAGAAAGCCGTGCGCAACCCGAAGTATCCGGACCGCATCCTGCCCGCCTATGACGGAGGCGACCACCTGCATCCGGGCGATGCCGGCTACAAGGCAATGGGGGAGGCGGTTGATTTGAAGTTGTTCCGGTAACGTATGCTGATTTTGTGAAAACTCGTATACTCCCGTTTTTTTTCGCGGCGTTCGGGCTGCTGATGGGGCAGCAGCCGCGGGCGCGCATCAAAGTTGATACGGACCGCGTGATCGGAGTGGTGGATCCGCGCCTGTTCGGCAACTTCGCCGAACATCTGGGACGCTGTATTTACGGCGGCATCTTCGATGAGGGCAGCCCGCTCGCGGATTCTGACGGCTACCGCCGGGATGTGATGGAAGCGGCGCGCGGCTTGGGCGTTTCCCTGCTGCGATGGCCGGGAGGGAATTTTGCCTCCGGCTACAACTGGAAGGATGGAATCGGCCCGCGCGACAAGCGTCCGGTGCGCCCGGAAGGGGCGTGGGGCGGAGTGGAGCCGAACCGCTTCGGCACCGACGAGTTTCTGCGCTATTGCGAGCGGCTGGGGGTGCAGCCGTACATCTGCATCAACGCGGGCCTGGGCACTATCGAGGAAGCGCGCGAGTGGGTGGAGTACGTCAACGAATCGAGGCATACCTACTGGGCGGATCAGCGCCGCAAGAACGGGCGCGATAAGCCGTACGGCGTGAAGTATTGGGGATTAGGCAACGAAATCGACGGGCCGTGGCAATTGGGGCACAAGAATGCCGAGGACTACACGAAGTTCGCTCTCGAGGCGGCGAAGGCGATGCGCCGGGCGGACGAGTCGATCGCGCTGATCGCCAGCGGATCCTCGAATTTTCGCGGCGATTGGGTGACCTGGAACCGCGTGGTGCTCGAGCGGCTGAAATCGGAGATCGACTTCATTTCACTCCACACCTACATCGGGAATCGCGAAAACAACTTCGAGAGGTTCCTGGCCGCGTCGGCGGATCTCGATGAGCGCATCGAGGTGGTGGAAGGGCTGATCCGCGCGGCGCAGGCGGGCGCGGCGAACCCCCGGCCCATCCACATTGCCTTCGATGAATGGAACGTCTGGTACAGGGCGCGCGGAGGCGGGGAATTCGCCACGGGACGGACGCGCCTCGAGGAGATCTACAACTACGAAGACGCCCTGGCGATGGGGATGTTCTTCAACTCGTTCTTCCGCCACGCCAACATTGTCACCATCGCGAACCTCGCCCAACTGGTGAACGTCATCGCGCCGATCTTCACCAACGAGAAAGGATTGTTCCTGCAACCCATCTATTTTCCCATTGCCGAATACGGCAAACAGCGCGGGAACGTAGCTCTGAATGCGCTGGTGACATCTCCTGAATACGAAGTACCGGGCAAGGGAAAGCTGAAGTACCTGGATGTATCGGCGAGCTACGACGGGAAGGGGAAGGCAGTCTATCTGAATGTGTTGAACCGCGGCGAGAACATGGATATCAGCGCGCGCATCGACAATGTGGAGGGCAAGCCGGACGCGCAGGTGGACGTTTGGGAGATGAACCATGCCGGTTTGAAGGCCACGCACACCTTCGGAGACGATCACAAGGTGCGACCCGTCACGCGTACGGTGCGGGTATCGTTGCGCGCCAACGGATTCACGTACACGTTCCCCAGGCATTCGCTGACAATCCTGAAGCTGAAGCTGTAACGAAACAACCGGGTTGCGGCCGTCAGCCAGGGCTGTTGTGATATGGTCAACTCTTGCCTCCCTCAACGAAGCCCGCTCTTGTCCGCTCCATCAGGAAATGGGATCTGGTCGCGGTAGCCATCAACTCGGTCATCGGCGCGGGAATCTTCGGCCTGCCGTCGAAGGTATACGAACTCGCCGGCGCCTACAGTCTGCCCGCCTTCCTGCTGTGCGGCCTGTTCGCGGGAATGATCGTGCTCTGCTTTGCGGAAGTGGGAAGCCGCTACAGCGAAACAGGCGGCCCATACCTGTATGCGCGCGATGCGTTCGGTCCCGCCGTGGGATTCACCATGGGCTGGCTGATGTGGATTGCCCGGGTCACGGCATTTGCCGCCAACACGAGCATTCTGCTCGGATATCTGAGCCTCTTCTGGCCGGCTTTGGCGGGCGGTCCGGTGCGGGCGGCGGCGATCTGCGCGATTACGCTTGCCGTGGCCGGCGTCAACGTAATCGGTGTTCGTGATGTCACCTTGACCACAAACATACTGACGGTCGCGAAGATGACGCCGCTGGTGCTGCTGATCGTGGTGGGATGCTTCTTTGTCGAGCCCGCGAACTTCACCTTCGGCGCTGTCCCCGCCACTTCGAATTTTTCCAGCGCCATGATGCTGCTGGTGTATGCCTATACCGGGTTTGAAATGGCGTTCATTCCTGGCGGCGAGATGCGCGATCCGAAAAAGGATCTGCCGGGCGCCGTCTTCACCGCCATAGGGATGGTGGTGGTGATCTACGTCCTGATTCAGGTGGTGTGCATCGGCACGCTGCCGGAACTGGCGGCTTCCAACCGGCCGCTGGCCGACGCCGCGAGCCGGTTTCTGGGAAGCTGGGGAGCCGGCATCATCTCCCTGGGCGCGGCGTTGTCCATAGCGGGGAATCTGAACATCGTGGTCCTCTCCGCGTCGCGGCTTCCCTTCGCCATGGCCGTGCGCGGCGAACTCCCGTCGTTCCTCGGAACGGTCCACAAGCGTTTCCACACGCCCTATATCTCGATTGTGCTGACGGCCGCCATCATGGCCGCGGTCACGCTGTCGGGAACGTTTCTCTACGCGGTGACCGTGAGCACCATCGCCCGCCTGTTCATCTACGCGACGACGTGCGGAGCGCTCCCGGTGCTGCGAAGACGGCAAAGCGCCGCGCCGGCAGGCTTCCGCGCGCCGTTGGGGACCATCGTGACGCTAGCCGTGCTGGGCCTGGTGGTTTGGCTGGTAATGAATACGACGTGGCATGAAGTGCGCGACACCGCGATCGCGGCGGCCGCGGGCCTGATGATGTACGCCCTATGCCGCAGGCAGTCGCGGAGGGTATTGGTGAAGACCTGAGCCTCGATCGAAAATGAGCTTGCCGGTACCAGATCCTGCCGGACATCGGACAGCGGATCCGCCAACGCCAACATCCTCTCACCGAGTCCCTGCGCAACCGGACCAGATGCCCGCCGGGGCGCGGAGCGCTACCGGCGGGGAAACACGTTCGCCGCGCACCACCAGCGGTGCGCTTCCACGATGAGCAAGCCGGCGCGGACCGCGGGATCGGAAGCGGCGAGCGAGGCCGCTTCGGCGTCCGGAATGCGATCGAAGATGAGAATTCCCGCCGCTGTTGGATCCCCTTCCACCGCCCCGGCCGCCACGAGCTTTCCACGGGACCCGAGCGCTGCCCAATACGCCGAGTGTTTCGCCATCAGCGTGGAATCCCGTTCCTTGCCGGCGCGGCGCAGGATCAGAAACGGATGCACCCCCATTCCCTCCGGTGTATCCGGGTTCTCCTTGTGCAACCGCCGGTACTCGTCGCCGATACCCGCCGGGCCGCGCCATGACAACACCTCCACCGTGTTGCGGCGCTCGGTGACCGTGGGGTCGGCTTCCGCGAGTTTACGCGCCTCCTCCATCGTGGGAGTAGTGAAAAAGAAAACTCCGCTGATCACCGGCGGCGTGTCATCGAAAGGCCCCGCCGCGACCAGCACTCCGCTGCCGGCCATGGCATGGATATTCGCCATGTGAGCCGACTGAATGCGGTTGGCCTCTTCCGTGCCCAGCGGCTTGCGCGCCGGATGGCGTTTCAGAAAAACGATGTGGTAAGTGCGGCTGGCGTGGGATTCGGGAGCAGGTTGGCTCGCGGCTGGGATCCCCAACCCGAAGCACAGAACAAAGGGCACAAGCGCCGCGCGACGGCTGACCATAGTGTCATTATCGCCGGGAAATTCCCAAGCGGAAACCTACTTGGCAACCTTCAACCGCGCCTGCGCGCGGTTCAGGGCATCGAGCGCCCGCGCGTAGTCGAGGTTGTCCTTCATGGTCGCCAACCGTTCCATGGCGCGCTTCTCGGCGGCCTTGGCGCGCGCGGAGTCGATTTCCGCGGGTCTTTCGGCGGCCATCGCAAGCACCCGGCACGTCTCGGCCTGCACCTCGACGACCCCGCCGGCAATGGCCAGATGGTGCCGTTCCCCATTCACCACGTAGCTCAACGCGCCGATGCCCAATTCGGAAAGCAGCGGCGCATGGCCGGGAAGCACGCCAATCTCCCCGCCGACAGCGGGAATTTGCGCCTCGCTCACCAGTTCTTTGACAAGCAGGCGCTCCGGCGTGGCGATCTCGAGTTCGAAGGTGGCGGCCATGGGGCGCGCTAGCTCCCTTTCTTCATCTGCTCGTTGCGCTCGAGCACGTCTTCGATGGTGCCTTGCAGATAGAAGGCCTGTTCCGGCACATCGTCGTGTTTGCCGTCGCACACCTCGCGGAAGCCGCGGATGGTGTCCTCGAGCTTCACGTACTTGCCCTTGATGCCGGTGAACTGCTCGGCCACGTGGAAGGGTTGCGAGAGGAAGCGCTGCAACTTGCGGGCCCGCGCCACGGTGAGTTTGTCGTCTTCGGAAAGCTCGTCGATTCCGAGAATGGCGATGATGTCCTGAAGGTCCTTATAGCGCTGGAGGATCTGCTTCACCTTCTGCGCGGTGGCGTAGTGTTCGTTGCCGACGATGCGCGGATCGAGAATGCGGGAGGTGGAGGCCAGCGGATCCACCGCGGGGTAGATGCCGAGGGCCGCGATGTCGCGCGAAAGGTTCGTCGTCGCGTCCAGGTGCGCGAAGGTGGTTGCCGGAGCGGGATCGGTGTAGTCGTCCGCGGGCACGTAGATCGCCTGCACCGAAGTGATGGAGCCTTTGTTGGTGGACGTGATGCGCTCCTGCAACTCGCCCATCTCGGTAGCAAGGTTCGGCTGATAACCGACGGCCGACGGCATGCGGCCGAGCAGAGCGGACACTTCCGAACCGGCCTGCGTGAAGCGGAAAATGTTGTCGATGAACAGCAGCACGTCCTGGCCCTCTTCATCGCGGAAGTACTCGGCGACGGTGAGTCCCGTCAAACCGACGCGGAGCCTGGCCCCTGGGGGCTCGGTCATCTGGCCGTAAATCAACGCGCACTTCGACTTGGTGTAGTCCGTGGGATCCACCACCCCGGACTCCTGCATTTCCAGCCACAGGTCGTTGCCCTCGCGCGTCCGCTCACCCACTCCCGCGAACACCGACACGCCGCCATGCTTCATGGCGATGTTGTTGATCAACTCCATGATGATGACGGTCTTGCCGACGCCGGCGCCGCCGAACAGGCCGATCTTGCCGCCGCGCAGGTAAGGTTCGAGCAGGTCAATCACCTTGATGCCGGTCTCGAACATCTGCAGTTCCGTGGACTGCTCTTCGAAGGACGGCGCCGGGCGGTGAATGGGGTAATGCTTGGCCGCGTTGACCGGACCCATGCGGTCCACCGGCTGGCCGATGACGTTGAGCACGCGCCCGAGCACTTCCTTGCCCACCGGCACGCTCACCGGTTCGCCCAGCGAGATTGCCTTCATGCCGCGGACCAGACCTTCGGTCGGCTGGAGCGCGATAGCGCGGACACGTCCTTCTCCGATGTGCTGCGCCACCTCGGCGATGATGTTGATCGGTTCAGGGACATCGAACCCTTCCGAAGTGATGCGGATGGCGGTACGGATGACCGGCATCTCGCTTTCGGAATATTGCAGGTCGAGCGCCGGTCCGGCGACCTGAATCACTTTGCCAACGACTTGGGTTGTGGTCTGCATTTGCCTACTCCAGAGCGGCGGCGCCGCTGACGACTTCAATAATTTCGCGAGTGATGCTGGCCTGCCGGACGCGGTTGAGGAACAGCGTGAGCTGTTCAATCACCTTTCCGGCATTGGTGGAGGCTGATTCCATCGCCACCATGCGCGCCGCGTGCTCGGCGGCGGCGGATTCCAAAATCGCCGCGTAGGTCATGATGGCTACATAGTTGGGAAGCAGTTGGCCCAATAACTGGTCGGGCGGCTGCTCGAAGATGTAGTCTAAGGTCTTTCTGCCTTCCGGCACGGGAACCGGCAGAATCTTCTTTACCGTGAGCCGCTGCGACATGACGCTCTTGAACTCGTTGTACACGACGTAGACAGCGTCCGTTTCCGAGTTGGCGTAGCGCCGGGCTGCCTTTCTCGCGATGCTGTCGGCGTCGGCGAAAAGGCTCTTGTCAAAGATTCCCGTGTGCTCGCCGGATATGGGCTGGTTGCGGCGGCGGAAAAAGTCACGGCCCTTCCTGCCCACTGCCTCGATTTGCACCTCGACGCCGGGCTTGTCCTTGATAAACGACTGCGCGCCCTTGATGAGATTGGAGTTGAACGCTCCCGCCAGGCCGCGGTCGGAGGTCATGAGAATGAGCTGAATGCGCTGTTCCTCGCGCACGGCGAGCAACGGATGACTGGCCACGCGCTCATCGCCCGAAGAAGCGGCCACTACGTCGGAGAGCAGTTTCTCGTAGCTCGAGGAAAACGGCCGCGCGGCGATGACGCGCTCCTGCGCGCGCCGCAGTTTCGCCGCGGCCACCATCTTCATGGCCTTGGTGATCTGCTGCGTGTTCTTGACCGATCGAATGCGCCGGCGTAGGTCAATCAGGCTCGGCATGGATTAACCCTTGTTGGCTGCGAAGCGCTGCTTGAATTCCTTCAACACCGAATTCAATTGGGTCTTGATGGAGTCATCGATGTCCTTCTTTTCGCGGATGGCGGCAAGCAGGGCGGGATGGCCGTTTTCCGTATAGCGGATCAGTTCTTCTTCGAACTTGCGGCATTGATCCACGGGCAGGTCGTCCAGGTAGCCATTCGTTGCGGCATAAATGATGAGCACCTGCTTTTCCACGGGCACGGGCTGGAACTGGCCTTGCTTCAGGATCTCGACGAGGCGCGCGCCGCGGTTGAGCTGCTGTTGGGATGCTTTGTCGAGTTCTGATCCGAACTGCGCGAAGGCGGCCAGCGCCCGGTACTGCGCGAGTTCCAACCGCAGCGTTCCCGCCACTTTCCGCATGGCCTTGATCTGGGCGCTGCCGCCCACGCGGCTCACGGAAATGCCGACGTTAATCGCGGGACGAACGTTGCTGTTGAACAGGTCCGCTTCCAAAAAGATCTGCCCATCCGTAATCGAGATGACGTTGGTGGGAATGTACGCCGATACGTCGCCGGCCTGCGTTTCAATGAACGGCAGCGCGGTCAGCGAGCCCCCGCTCTTCAGTTTGGCCGCGCGCTCCAGCAGGCGGGAGTGCAGGTAGAACACGTCGCCGGGGAAGGCTTCGCGCCCCGGGGGGCGGCGCAACAGAAGCGAAATTTCGCGGTACGCGGCGGCCTGTTTCGAAAGGTCGTCGTAGATGCAGAGGGCATGCTGGTTGCGGTCGCGGAAATACTCTCCCATGGCGCAGCCGGAATAGGGCGCCAGATATTGCATGGGGGCGGGATCGGAAGCCGTGGCAGCCACGACAATGGTGTATTCCATGGCGCCGTATTCTTCGAGCGTCTTTACCACCTGCGCCACCGTCGACCGCTTCTGACCAATGGCGACGTAGATGCAAATCACATCGCCCCCCTTCTGGTTGATGATGGTATCGAGCGCGACGGTGGTCTTTCCCGTCTGGCGGTCGCCGATGATCAACTCGCGCTGGCCGCGGCCGATGGGCACCATGCTGTCGATAGCTTTGATCCCGGTTTGCAGCGGTTCCTTGACGGGCATGCGTTCCACCACCCCGGGTGCGATGCGCTCGACGGGAAAATACTCGGCCGCTTCGATCGGGCCCTTGCCGTCAATCGGCTCGCCGATGGCGTTCACCACGCGTCCCACCAGCCCCGGACCCACCGGTACGGACATGATGCGCTTGGTGCGGCGAACTTCGTCGCCTTCTTTGATCATTTCGTAATCACCGAACAACACCACGCCCACCTGATCTTCTTCCAGGTTCATGGCGAGGCCGGTCACTCCGTGCGGAAGGTCCACCAGTTCCCCGTACATGACGTTCTCGAGCCCATGGACACGGGCGATGCCGTCACCTACCGAGATGACCGAACCCGTTTCCTCAACGCTGATCGTCTTCTCGAAATGAACAATCTCCTCACGGAGTAGCCGCGTTATTTCATCTGCTCGAATCTGAGCCATAAATCCTTACCTTACCTATGCGTACTCGCTGAGACGTCTGTCAGGCGCCCGTGGACAGCTCGCGCCGGAGGGTTTCCAGTTGCCCGCGCACCGAACCATCGTAAACGGTGGAACCGATGCGTGCCACCACGCCGCCAAGCAGCGTGGGATCAATCGTGTAGCTGCACTTCACCTGCTTGCCCGTGAGCCGGGAAAGTTGCGCCTCCAAAGCCGGCCGCGAAGCCGCATTCAATTCGGAAGCGGAAGAAATCTCCGCGCGCACCATGCCCATGCGCTCGTCCAGCAGGCGTTCAAAGGCGCTGCGAATCTGCGGGAACAGGTCCGCGCGGCGGTTGCGAACCACAATGAAAACGAAGTTGCGCACCAGCGGATGCACGCCCAGCGTGTCGCAAATCCTGCCCATTACCGCCTTCTTCTGCGCGGGCGTAATGGCTGGCGTAATGAGGACATTCCGCAGTTCACTCGAACTCTCGACAGCGGCCTCGAGATCGCGGAGATTCGCGGCGATGGCAGCCGGCTGCATGCTTTCCTGTGAAATGACGACATCCACAAGGGCGTTGGCGTATCGGGTAGCGACGGCGAGCGACATGGGTGCTAGTGGGAGACCTTCTTGGCAGCGGCAAGCTGCCCGACAAAATCCGTGACCAGCTTGTCCTGGGTGGCGGGGTTGAGCTGATTTCTCACCTGCGCGGCGGCCAGTTGGATAGCGAGATCGGCGGAATAGACCTTCAAATCGTGAAGAGCGAATTTCGTGGCGGCGGCGATTTCGTGTTCCGCGTTGGCCTGCACCTTGCCCAGAGTCTTTTCCGTTTCCATGCGAATCCGCTCCGCCTCGGCCGCCATTTCCTTCTTTGCCGCTTCGCGCATGGCGTCCATATCCGTCCCAAGGCGCGCCACGCGGCGTTCAATGTCCGCCACCCGCGCCTCGGATTCCTCACGCAGCTTGCGGGCTTCCTGCAAACCGCCCCGGATCTCCTTGTTGCGCGATTCGAAATAAGCAGGGGCGTGTTTCGAAATGAGATATCCGAGTCCCCCGGCGAGGACGGCGAAGTTCGCCCACTTCCACCAGATGCTTGGCTCTTTCATTCCACCGTGCCCGCCTTCCTCGGCGGCAAATGCGGGGGCAAGCGCCAAAGTCATAACGAGCAGAATGCGCCTCACGCAGCCCTCCCCTGAAGAACCGTCTCCGCAATCTGAGCGGCCAGCGTCCTGCTTTCCCCATCCAGCGCCTGACGGGCGGCGGCTGTCTCGACGGCGATCTGCTCCTTCGCCGATGCCACCATCTCCTTGGCGCGGCGCGAAGCTTCGGCGATCTGCGCCGCTTGCTCGCCCTGCCACTTCTTGCGGGTCTCTTCCTGCTCCTTATAGATTTCGTTGCGCGCCTGCCGCAGCGACTCTTCGTACTGCCGGGCCTTTCCTTCGGCTTTGGCGAGGCTGTCTTCGGCGCGGCGCCGCGCCCCTGCCGTGGCCTCATCCCTTTCGTGCAACACTTTTTCAAGCGGCTTGAAGAAAACTGCCTTCAGATAGAAATGCAGCAGGATGATGAGCAGGAAAGTCGGTATGGCGTTCAGCAGAATCCCACCGAGCGCATTTAAAGTGGCTTCCATCGCAGAGACTATTGGGAGAACGGAATTCTGGAGAGAGGCTTTGCGGCCTGTCTTTAAACTGCCAGAATAGCATGCAGCTTTGTGGGGGTCAACCGGGGGTTGCGGAGGGCCGTTTGACGCGGGTCCCCCGCCTCGGGTTCCCGATTTTCTGTTGTTCGTCCCCGCCTGCTTGTGGAATGCTCAGAGTGGTGAGGTGACAGAATGCCATGTAACCCGGAAGTCCTCAGACAGGTTCCCCTCTTCGGCCTGCTCGACGAGGAGGAGACCGCCGTCCTCGCCGGACAGGT
>JADLBD010000301.1 GCA_020847975.1 Bryobacterales bacterium
ACCTGTCCGGCGAGGACGGCGGTCTCCTCCTCGTCGAGCAGGCCGAAGAGGGGAACCTGTCTGAGGACTTCCGGGTTACATGGCATTCTGTCACCTCACCACTCTGAGCATTCCACAAGCAGGCGGGAGCGAACAACAGAAAATCGGGAACCTCAACCGCGGAACCCGCGTCAAACGGCCCTCCGTTACCCCCGGTTGACCCCCACAAACCTGCATGCTATTCTGGCAGTTCAAAGAGAGGCCATAAAGCCTCTCTCCAGAATTCCGTTCTCCCAATAGTCTCTGCAATGGAAGCCACTTTAAATGCGCTCGGTGGGATTCTGCTGAACGCCATACCGACTTTCCTGCTCATCATCCTGCTGCACTTCTATCTGAAGGCCGTTTTCTTCAAGCCGCTCGAAAAAGTGTTGCACGAAAGGGATGAGGCCACGGCGGGCGCGCGGCGCCGCGCTGAAGACAGCCTGGCCAAGGCTGAGGAAAAAGCCCGGCAGTATGAAGAGTCGCTGCGGCAGGCTCGCAACGAAATATACAAGGAGCAGGAAGAGACCCGCAAGAATTGGCAGGCCGAGCAGGCGGCACAGGTCGCCGTAGCTTCGCGCCGGGCCAAGGAAATGGTGGCATCGGCGAAGGAGCAGATCGCCGCCGAGACAGCCGCCGCCCGTCAGGCGCTGGATGGCGAAAGCAGGACGCTGGCTGCTCAGATCGCGGAGACGGTTCTTCAAGGGAGGGCTGCGTGAAGCGCGTTCTGCTCGTGCTGGCTTTGGCGCTTGCCCCCGCATTTGCCGCCGAGGAAGGCGGGCACGGCGGTGGAATGAAGGAGCCAAGCATCTGGTGGAAGTGGGCGAACTTTGCCGTCCTCGCCGGGGGACTCGGTTATCTCATATCGAAATACGCCCCTGCTTATTTCGAATCGCGCAACAAGGAGATCCGGGGCGGTTTGCAGGAAGCCCGCAAGCTGCGTGAGGAATCCGAGGCGCGGGTGGCGGATATTGAACGACGCGTGGCGCGCCTTGGGACGGATATGGACGCCATGCGCGAAGGGGCTAAGAAGGAAATGGCGGCCGAGGCGGAGCGGATTCGCACGGAAACCGAAAAGACTCTGGCCAAGGTGCAGGCTAACGCGGAACACGAAATCGCCGCCGCCACGAAATTCGCTCTTCACGATTTGAAGGTCTACTCCGCCGATCTCGCCATCCAACTGGCTGCCGCGCATGTGAGAAATCAGCTCAACCCCGCCACCCAGGACAAGCTGGTCACGGATTTTGTCGGGCAGCTTGCCGCCGCCAAGAAGGTCTCCCACTAGCACCCATGTCGCTCGCCGTCGCTACCCGATACGCCAACGCCCTTGTGGATGTCGTCATGAGTTCACAGGGAAGCATGCAGCCGGCTGCCATTGCCGGGAATCTCCGCGATCTCGAGGCCGCTGTCGAAAGCTCGAACGAACTGCGGAATGTCCTCATTACGCCAGCCATTACGCCCG
Organism: Bryobacterales bacterium; assembly: GCA_020847975.1. GTDB lineage: Bacteria > Acidobacteriota > Terriglobia > Bryobacterales > Bryobacteraceae > CADEFT01. The sequence continues at coordinate 1,481 of JADLBD010000301.1, forward strand.
CGCAGAAGAAAGCGGTGATGGGCAGGATTTGCGACATGCTGGGCGTGCATCCGCTGGTGCGCAACTTCGTTTTCATTGTGGTTCGCAACCGCCGCGCGGACCTGTTCCCGCAGATTCGCAGCGCCTTTGAACGCCTGCTGGACGAGCGCACCGGCATGGCGCGCGCGGAGATTTCTTCCGCTTCCGAGTTGAATCCGGCCCTGCGGCCGGCTTTGGAGGCGCAGCTTTCCCGGCTCACGGGCAAGCAGGTGAAGTGCAGCTACACGATTGATCCCACGCTGCTTGGCGGCGTGGTGGCACGCATCGGCTCCACCGTTTACGATGGTTCGGTGCGCGGGCAACTGAAAACCCTCCGGCGCGAGTTGTCCACGGGCGCCTGACAGACGTCTCAGCGAGGACGCATAGGTAAGGTAAGGATTTATGGCTCAGATTCGAGCAGATGAAATAACGCGGCTACTCCGTGAGGAGATTGTTCATTTTGAGAAGACGATCAGTGTCGAGGAAACGGGTTCGGTCATCTCGGTAGGTGACGGTATCGCCCGTGTCCATGGGCTCGAAAACGTCATGTACGGGGAACTGGTGGACCTTCCCCACAACGTGACCGGCCTCGCCATGAACCTGGAAGAAGACCAGGTGGGCGTGGTGCTGTTCGGCGATTACGAAATGATCAAGGAAGGCGATGAAGTTCGCCGTACCAAGCGCATCATGTCCGTGCCCGTGGGTCCGGGGCTGGTGGGACGCGTGGTGAACGCCATCGGCGAGCCGATTGACGGCAAGGGGCCGATCGAAGCGGCCGAATATTTCCCCGTCGAGCGCATCGCGCCGGGCGTAGTGGACCGCATGCCCGTCAAAGAACCGCTGCAAACGGGGATCAAAGCCATCGACAGCATGGTGCCCATCGGCCGCGGCCAGCGCGAGTTGATTATCGGCGACCGCCAGACCGGAAAGACCACCGTCGCGCTCGATACCATCATCAATCAGAAGGGCGGCGACGTCATTTGTATCTACGTCGCCATTGGTCAAAAGCGCTCGACGGTCGCGCAGGTGGTGAAGACGCTCGAGGAGTACGGGGCCATGGAATACACCATTGTCGTGGCCGCCACGGCTTCCGATCCCGCGCCCATGCAATACCTGGCTCCCTATTCCGGCTGCGCCATGGGAGAGTACTTCCGCGACCGCAACCAGCATGCGCTCTGCATCTATGACGACCTTTCGAAACAGGCCGCCGCGTACCGTGAAATCTCGCTCCTGCTGCGCCGCCCTCCGGGGCGCGAAGCCTTTCCCGGCGACGTGTTCTACCTGCACTCCCGCCTGCTGGAGCGCGCGGCCAAGCTGAAGAGCGGAGGCTCGCTGACCGCGCTGCCGTTCATTGAAACGCAGGCCGGCGACGTTTCGGCGTACATTCCCACCAACGTCATCTCGATTACGGACGGGCAGATCTTCCTGGAAGCGGACCTGTTCAACAGCAACGTTCGTCCCGCGATCAACGTCGGCATTTCGGTGAGCCGCGTGGGCGGCAGCGCCCAGATCAAGGCGATGCGGAAAGTCGCGGGTACGCTGCGGTTGGAACTCGCCCAATACCGCGCGCTGGCCGCCTTCGCGCAGTTCGGCTCCGAACTCGACAAGGCATCCCAGCAGCAGCTCAACCGCGGCGCGCGCCTCGTCGAAATTCTGAAGCAGGGCCAGTTCCAGCCCGTGCCCGTGGAAAAGCAGGTGCTCATCATCTATGCCGCCACCAACGGCTTTCTGGACGACCTGCCGGTGGACCAATGCCGCAAGTTCGAAGAAGAGCTCATCCGCTATACGGAAAACGGCCATCCCGCCCTGCTTGCTGCCATCCGCGAAAAGAAGGACATCGATGACTCCATCAAAACCCAATTGAATTCGGTGTTGAAGGAATTCAAGCAGCGCTTTGTAGCCAACAAGGGTTAATCCATGCCGAGCCTGATTGACCTACGCCGGCGCATTCGTTCGGTCAAAAACACGCAGCAGATCACCAAGGCCATGAAGATGGTGGCCGCGGCGAAACTGCGCCGCGCGCAGGAGCGTGTCATTGCCGCGCGTCCGTTTTCCTCGAGCTACGAGAAGCTGCTCTCCGACGTGGTGGCCGCTTCTTCGGGTGATGAGCGCGTGGCCAGTCATCCGCTGCTCGCCGTGCGCGAGGAACAGCGCGTTCAGCTCATTCTCATGACCTCCGACCGCGGCCTGGCGGGAGCGTTCAACTCCAACCTCATCAAGGGAGCGCAGTCGTTCATAAAGGACAAGCCCGGCATCGAGGTGCAAATCGAGGCGGTGGGGAGGAAGGGTCGTGACTTTTTCCGCCGCCGCAGCCAGCCCATATCCGGCGAGCACACGGGAATCTTCGACAAGAGCCTCTTCGCCGACGCCGACAGCATCGCGAAAAAGGCAGCCGCGCGATACGCCAACTCGGAAACGGACGCTGTCTACGTCCTCTACAACGAGTTCAAGAGCGTCATGTCACAGCGGCTCACGGTGAAGAAGATTCTGCCCGTTCCCGTGCCGGAAGGCAGAAAGACCTTGGACTACATCTTCGAGCAGCCGCCCGACCAGTTGCTGGGGCAACTGCTTCCCAACTATGTAGCCATCATGATCTACTCGGCCATTCTGGAATCCGCCGCCGCCGAGCACGCGGCGCGCATGGTGGCCATGGAATCGGCCTCCACCAATGCCGGAAAGGTGATTGAACAGCTCACGCTTTTCCTCAACCGCGTCCGGCAGGCCAGCATCACTCGCGAAATTATTGAAGTCGTCAGCGGCGCCGCCGCTCTGGAGTAGGTAAATGCAGACCACAACCCAAGTCGTTGGCAAAGTGATTCAGGTCGCCGGACCGGCGCTCGAC
>JADLBD010000302.1 GCA_020847975.1 Bryobacterales bacterium
GGAACACCGCGCTGATTCGCGGCGCGGGCGGGCTCCGTTTTGCGCGTGTTCCTTAGAAGCGCAAAGGGCACGTCCCGCGCCCCCATAGTATGAGGAACACCGCGATGATTCGCGGCGCGGGCGGGCTCCGTTGTGCGCGTGTTCCTCAATAGACCTGGAAGCAGAACACAGTGTTCGAGCCCTCGGGGCTGAGGGCATATTCCCCGTTGGGGAGGAACTCATTCGCTTCGATGCGGTAGAGCCCGTCGCCCAGGCGACGGAGGCTCAGGTGCATCGGCCGCGGGGCGTCCTTGCGCCGCTTTCCGGGCGGCGGAAACACGATCTCCCTCTGCCCGCTCTTCACTTCCATGCGGTAAAGCTGCAATTTTTCCGGACTCATCGACTTGCTGTCGAGAATGAAGATCGGCTCGGCGACGGGGGTTTTCGCGGAAGATTCGGCCCCGCTCACGGTGTAAATCGTGTCGTCCTTCTTCTTTCCTTCCGTGGCCTCGGCCCGTTCGGTGGGGACCAGGTTGGAAGCGTGGACGATATAGATGACATCGGGTTTGGGCGGTTTGGGGCCAGTGTACTTCTCCGCGGCGGGAAGAGCGGCCGCGAGTGCGAGGAGAAAGACAATTCGCCACATGTTTTCATTTTAGCGGCTGCCGGCCCGCTACGAAGAGCATGCCGCCGGTCGCGCGGCGGATTCTGTCATCGTGGCTGCTCCGCGCGAAGGGGGTCGAAGGGCGGCGCTGGCCGACATTCGAATCTTTTTCTGTTTCAAACAAAAAAAGGCTTGAATGTTTTATGCTCTTCTGCCACAATGCGGGAAACGCAAGCAGTTGCGCAGTACGAATGCGTGGATTCATCCAAACGGATCTCATCGTCGCCGGCCACGGGAGCCAAAGCTCCCGTGGCCATTTTCGTATGTGCCGCAATCAGGCTCGAAAGCGGAAGTTCACTCTGCGGGGAGGATTCGGCAATGCTCCCTGGAATCATCGATGCGCGGCCGTGGCGCCATTGGCGTTCTGCCGCGCGCTCTAGCGCTCAGGAGAAAAACTCGTGTTGAAGGAAAAGGAAAAAGGCACAGTCAAGTGGTTCAACGCCGCCAAGGGATATGGCTTCATCCAGCGGGATACCGGCGAGGATGTCTTCGTGCATCACTCCTCCATCCAGATGAACGGCTACCGTACCCTCAACAATGGCGCCATCGTCGAGTTCGAGGTGAAGGAGGGCCCAAAAGGTCTGCACGCGGAAAACGTGTGCTGCAATTGAATCCCGAACCGCGGGCAGGTTTTCGATATGGTTGCCGAGTAGCCGGGAGCGTGCGGACTTCTCACGCCCGCTCCCGGTTTCGGTTTAGCTTCAGTCGTTGGTGATGTCGTGTGTGCGGCTTTCCCCGCGCACCGGCAGGTACACCTTCTCCCACGCCTTGTGAGCGGGGTGGTTGTCATAGGCTTTGAAAGCGGCCGCGTTTTCAAACTCCATGACGAACGCCGATTCCAATCTCTTGCCGTCGGCGTCTCCCTGCACCTTGATGCTTTTCAGCCAGACATTCCTGATGCCCGGTATCTCGGCGCCCATCTTTTCAACCCCGTCGAAGACTGCCTTTTTCTGGGCTGCCGTGGTTCCCTCTTTCCAGTAGAGAGTCACCACGTGGATGATCGACTTCGGTTTCCCCGCCGCTGACAGCGTGGTGGTTCCCGCCAGCGCCAGGGCCGAACCTCTGAGAAGCGTGCGTCGTGACCAATTTTTCATAGCGTTCATCAAGCTCCTTTTTGTTTTATCGAATCCGGCCGCGCCATGCGGATGCCGCTCCATTCCTCGCTCAAAATGATCGAGTTGGCCGGATTCGCTTGCGAATAGCGGATGAGGGCCGGTCCCAGAAGAAGCGAGGGATCCCGCGGCATGAGATGACGAAACGGGGCCAAATCCTGCACCACGTGGTAGGTGACGCCCCCAACCTGATAGGAATAGCCTACCAGTTCGCCCTGCACTTCCGTAATCTCCGCCTCGCTCACGCGTCCCCGCGTGCTCAGGAAGAGACGTCTGGCGCGCTCTTTTTCATCCGGCGAGTGCCGCCTGCCGAACAGAAGAAAGCCCGCCATGACAAGCAGAACTCCGCCCACGATACTGAGTACGATAATGGCGGCGGCCGCGCTCAATTTTCCTGTCACCCCGAGGAACCTAAGAATGCGGTAGCTCGATAGCTACGTCTATCGATAATATCCGGTTGCCGCGGTTTCGCAAAGCTCCGCGCCGCTGATTCTCCTGTCCCAATGCTCACCCCCGGATCACCGTGTTTTCCAACACACCGATTCCCTCGATCTCGATGCGTACCGTGTTGCCCGGCTCCACTGGCCCTACACCGGGAGGCGTACCCGTGGCGATGAGATCGCCCGGCTCCAGGGTCAGAAACTGCGTAATATACGCAATGATCACACTGGGATGGAAGATCATATCCCGCACCGAGCCGTCCTGCTTGATCTGCCCGTCCACCCAACTGCGGATGCGGATGCTGTCGAATTCGAGTTCCGCTCTCGGCACGATGCACGGGCCCGCCGGACAGAAGGTGTCGCAGCCTTTGGCCCGCGCCCACTGGCCGTCTTTTTTCTGCAGATCCCGCGCCGTGATGTCGTTCACGATGGTGTAGCCGAAGACGTAGTCCATGGCGGACTCTGTCGGAACGTGCCGCGCCTGCCTGCCGATGACCAATCCGAGTTCTCCCTCGAAACTCACCATCTGCGTGATGGGCGGATAGAGAATCCGGTCTCCGCTGGCAATGAGCGAGGAAACAGGCTTGTAGAACAGCAGCGGCTCCGCCGGCACGGGGTTTCCGAGTTCCTTGGCGTGATCCACATAATTCCGCCCCACGCAGACGATCTTCGACGGCCAGCACGGGGGCAGGAGCCGCAGGTCCGCCAGCGGAAACTCGCCCAGCTTCTCCGTGCTCCACAGCGAGTCCGTTTCATAAACGCGATCCCCCTCGAGGATGCCGTACCGCGCCAGCGGCGATCCGTCCGGCAAGGTGGGCCAGGCGTTCCTGTTGTGGCTGAACCGGATGTGCTTGCTCATAGGTATCCTTCTGATTATGGCTGGAAAGTGATGGTGACGGGTTCCGGCCTGGCGCTCTCATTGCCCGCCTGATCGACAGCGCTCACCGCGTAGTGATACGTCTTGCCCGCTTCGACGGTTTTGTCGCTGTAGGCCGGGGATTCCACCAGCGAAGCGATCCGCTCCATTGGCCCGTCACCCGTCGCACGGTAGACCTGATAGCCGCGCAGATCCTTGTCGAGATTCCTCTCCCAGGCAAGTTCCACCGAACTCACCCCCGACAGAACAGTGAGGCCCGCCGGCACTGCCGGGGCGAAGGTGTCCACGGGCTTGATCTCCTTCGTGGCCGACAGGTCGCTTTCCGCTTCCCGCTCGCCCACCTTCTGCACGGCCTGCACCCGGTAGCGATAGGACTTTCCGAACTGCGCCGTCTTGTCGATGAAGCTGGAGCCTTGGGCTTGCCCGATTTGCGCGAATGTCTTGTCGTCCTCTCCCTGGCGGTAGACTCGATAGCTCGTCTGCCCGTCCCCTTTCCAGGAGAGCCGGACTCCCTCCGCCACCGCCTCCGCCGATACATTCGCGGGAACTTCCAGAGGCTTGACTACCTGCACGGCCAATACGTTCGACCAGCCGGACCAGCGTCCTTTGGGATTGGCGGTTCGCACGGCGGCGAATACTTCCTTGCCTGCGAAATCGCCCACCGGTGCTTCCACCACCATGCCTCCGTCCTGGCTCGCCGAAGCGGCGGACGCGGGCACACGGCGGGCCGCGGGTGCCCAGGCGTCCACGTTGAACTCGCCCCCGCCCGGGACCCCGACGCGCACATCCAACTCCCCCTGCTCCCGGATCAGCAGATCCTCGGTGGTCATCTTCGGCAGGGTAAACGTCAGCCGTAGAGAAGCCCCGTGCTGGATGGCATTGAGGTCTTCGATGCGCTTAGGGATATTGAGCGCCGGCGGCCGCGGATCGCCTACGTAGCCGCAGCCTGCCAGGAGAACACTCGCTGAGACGAGGATGAGGCGCATCAGAGGATGTACTTGCTCAGGTCCTGATCCTTCACGATCTCCGCCAGGTGCTGCCGCACGTATCCCGCGTCGATCTTCACGTTCTTCTTCTTCAGGTCGGGCCCCAGGAACGAGATCTCTTCGAGCACCTTCTCCATGATCGTGTGCAGACGGCGCGCTCCGATGTTCTCCTGCTGCTGGTTCACCTGAGCCGCGAAACGCGCGATCTCTTCCAGCGCATCTTCGGTGAATTGCAACTTGATGCCCTCGGTTTCGAGCAAGGCCACATACTGCTTGGTGAGCGCGTTCTTGGGCTCCTTGAGGATGCGGATGAAATCCTGCTCGGTGAGCGATTTCAACTCGACGCGAATCGGAAAGCGGCCCTGTAGTTCCGGAATCAGATCGCTTGGCTTGCTCACATGGAACGCGCCCGCGGCAATGAACAGGATGTGGTCCGTGCGCACGAATCCGTAGCGCGTGTTCACCGTCGTGCCCTCGACAATCGGCAGGATGTCCCGCTGTACGCCCTCGCGGCTCACATCCGGCCCGTGTCCCCCCTCGCGGCCGGCAATCTTGTCGATCTCATCGAGAAAGATGATGCCGTTGCTCTCCACCCGTTCGAGCGCCGTGCGCGTCACCTGATCCATGTCGATGAGCTTTTGTTCCTCTTCCTGGATGAGATAGTCGAGCGCTTCATGCACGCGCATCTTGCGCCGCCGGGTGCGCTGTCCGAAGAGATTGGGGATGAAATCCTTGAGGTTGATGTCCATCTCTTCCATGCCCGTGTTGGTGGTGATCTCGAAGCTCGGGCCGCGCTCCTTGACGTCGATCTCGACGACGCGGTCATCCAGTTTCCCCGACCGCAGCTTCTCGCGCAGTTTCTCGCGCGTCCGGTCCACCGACTCGGATGGCTCCGGCTGCGGCGGCATCAACAGGTCCAGCAGCCGCTCCTCGGCGTTTCGCTCCGCCCGGTCGGCCACCTCATCCAGCCGCTCTTCCCGCACCATGTCGATTGCGATCTCGACCAGATCGCGGATCATCGTTTCCACGTCCCGGCCGACGTAGCCTACCTCGGTGAACTTGCTCGCCTCCACCTTGATGAATGGGGAATTGGCCAGTTTAGCCAGGCGGCGCGCGAGTTCCGTCTTGCCGACGCCGGTAGGGCCGATCATGAGGATGTTCTTGGGCATCACCTCCTCGGCCATTTCCGGTTCCAGGCGCTGGCGGCGAATGCGATTGCGCAAGGCGATCGCCACGGCCTTCTTCGCCTCCGACTGGCCTACTACATGCCTGTCGAGTTCTCTGACAATCTCCTGCGGGGTGAGTTCATCGAGAGCAGGAGTCTCCTCGAGCGACTGACTGGGAAGGTAGATCACCATCACCCAAGCTCCTCGTAAATGATGTTCCGGTTGGTGTAGATGCAGATGTCGCCGGCAATGGCCATGGCTTTTTCGGCGATGGCTCGCGCCGGTAGCTGCGTATTTTCCATGAGCGCGACCGCGGCAGCCTTGGCGAAGGGGCCGCCCGATCCGATGGATGCGATCTCCGCATCCGGCTCAATCACATCGCCGTTGCCGCTGACAATGTACGTGTTGCCAAGGTCCGCAACCAGCAGAAGCGCTTCCAGATGGCGTAACACTTTGTCCGTGCGCCAGTCTTTGGCGAGTTCCACGACGGAGCGCGAAAGATTCCCGCCATGCTGTTCGAGCTTGCTTTCAAACCGCGCAAACAGTGAGAACGCATCGGCCGTCGACCCGGCAAAGCCGGCAAGAATTTTGCCGCTGTACAACCGGCGCAGCTTCCTGGCGGAAGATTTCAGAACTTCCGAGCCCATAGTGACCTGCCCGTCGCCGGCCATTACTACTTTATTGTTTCTGCGGACGCAGAGGATGGTGGTGGAACGTATGCGGGATGACATCAATTGACTAGTCTTCCATTGTACCGTTGTAAGATCGACAGTGAGGTGAACCGCTAGGATTTTCAGAGGCTCGCGGTTGAGCGGGTGAAAGATGCGCGCGCGTTGCTCGCCGCGGGAAGGTTTGCGGCGGCGTACTACCTGGCAGGATATGCCGTGGAATGCGCGCTGAAAGCTTGCATTGCGAAGCAGACAAGGAGATACGATTTCCCATCTGAGAGAAAATGGTCCGAGAAGGTATTCACGCATGATTTGTCCGGGTTATTGAAGCATGCCAAGCTCGAGGCATTGTTGTCGGCGGATGCAAGAGCTCGCATTGAATTTGCCGCTAACTGGAATACCGTGAAAGACTGGGGGGAGGAGAGTCGATACCAAGCGACCAGTCGCCAAAACGCAGAGGCGCTGTATAGAGCAGTTGCGGATCGCCGGCATGGAGTGCTCCGATGGCTAAAACAACATTGGTAGAAAAAGACATAGAGGAAGGGCGCAAGTTCATCGACCTCATCAGGCGGGAAGGCGTAGGAGTGGAGAGTGCCCTTTGGAGCAAGGATTTCTTCGGTCGATGGCAGTTAGTCCTTGTAACCCCTGTCGTCGATCAGGTGGGCGTCAGAGAGGCTTACCTCAGGCTGCTCCAGATTCTCAAGCGAAAACCCGAAGGGGAACGGCCAGGGGTCGGCGAATTGGATATCTCTCTCTTTACCCCCAAGTCCTATTACGCCAAGAGTCTCCGGCAGGATCTGAAGAAAGCACGCGACCTCCATGTCAGCCGCCAGCCCGTTGGCGATCATTTCATCGACGAGGGTTTCATCTATTTCGTCAACTGAACCGTCAGCTGAACCGTCACGCCCAACCTTCCGGCGGTTTGATAGAATGACCCTTCTCGAAGAGGGAACACACACATGCATCGTCTGATCCTACTCGCCGCCATCACGGCTCTGGCGCTCCCCGCGCAGACCAAAAAGATCCTTGCCTACAACATGTCGCCCGCCGACGTGCAGGACTACCAGTCCGTCTCCAACAAGGTCAAAATTGTGCCCGTCACCAGGCAGAACGTGATGCAGGAGATCGGCGATGCCGATGCCTTCATCGGCAACATCACCCCGGAGATGGTGCGCGCCGGGAAGAATCTGAAGTGGGTTGCCGTGCGCAGCGCCGGCGTCGAGCAGGTGCTCCATCTTTCCGGCGGCAGCGATCTGCGCGATTCCAATATTGTCCTGACCAACAACCAGATTGTCCAGGGGCCGGAGATCGCCGACCACGCTCTTGCGATGCTGCTCGCCCTCACTCGCAGAATTCCCCACTTCATCGAGATGGATAAGAGCGGCAAATGGGTGGGCGACCGTTCGGGCTTGCTCGAACTACGCGGCAAGACCGCGGTCATCATCGGCGTCGGCGGCATCGGGACGCAGATCGCCATCCGCGCCTGGGCCTTCGGCATGACCGTCATCGGCGTCGATCCGGAAGACATGCCGATGAATCCTTTCGTCAGCCGCTACGTCAAACCCGATCAACTCAACGAAGTAATCCCCCTGGCCGATGTCGTCTTCATCTCCGCTCCGCATACCGAGAAGAGCCACAAAATGATGGGGCCCTCCCAGTTCGACCTGATGAAGCAGGGCTCGTTCTTCATCGCCGTGAGCCGCGGCGGAATCTACGACCTGCCGTCTCTCGTCAAAGGTCTGGACTCGAAGCGCCTGGCGGGCGCCGGCGTCGACGTCACCGACCCCGAGCCTCTCCCCCAAGGCCACGCCTTGTTCAAGTTCAGCAACGCCATCGTCACGCCGCACATTGCCGGACGCTCTGACCGCGATGCCGAACGCATGACGGACACCATTAAGGAAAACATCCACCGGTTCGCCGAAGGGCTGCCCTTCATCAACGTAGTCGACAAGCAGAAAGGCTACTAACCGCAAGACATCGAATCTGGCGGAACTTCCGGCGGTGTGGCGGCGTATATTGCACTGAGAGGGCTTGAGCATGTCTTCCTCACTTGTATCGCTCGCGAGTCTGCTGGGGATTTCCTTCGCCTCCGGGCTCAACCTCTATGCCGCGGTGCTCGTGGTTGGCCTGGGAGTCCGCTACCACTGGCTCGCCGGACTTCCTCCGGAACTTGCTCCATTGGGTCATCCGCTGGTGCTCGCGGTGGCGGCGGTTCTCTACTGTGTTGAATTCTTCGCCGACAAGATCCCCGTTGTGAGCGCGATCTGGGATTCCATCCACACATTCGTCCGCCCCATTGGCGCTGTCGTGATGGCGCTGACCGCGGCCTCCCAACTCAGCCCGGTCGACCAGACGGTTGTGGCCCTCACCGGCGGCGCAGTCGCCCTCACCTCGCACGCCACAAAGATGGGGGTCCGCCTTCTGGCGCACGGCACTGGGGAGCCCTTCACACAAGCGGCCATGAGCGTCGGCGAGGATGTCTTCGCCGTCACTCTGGTCATGCTGGTTTCGCAGCACCCCTACATCGCGCTGGCCATCGTCTGCCTGCTGCTCGCCCTCATTGCCTGCCTGCTGCCGCTGCTGTGGAAAGCGATCCGCGGCGTCCTCCGCGGCATTGCCCGGTGGTGGAATCGATGGTTCGGCCCGCAGACCGTGCACAGTTAGTCTTCTCTTTCCCTGACGGAACGCGGCGCTCTTTGATGAAATGGAGGAGACTCCATGCTCCGCATCCCCAAACCCGTTCCGTTCCTCATCCTCGCGGCTACTTGCGCCCTGGCCGCTGACCTCGACTTGCACGAGGCCGCCATTGTTCCGCTGCCGAATCCCTCCAAGCCGGAACAGAAGGCCGTCCGGATGCTGGTCGAGGAGATTGCCAAACGCTCTCAGTTCGAGCTCAAGGTGACGAACTCCCCCGCCGCCTGGAAGCCGGTGATCCGCCTGCTGCGCGCCCCCTCCGGCCGGCCGGCCGAGGGTTACCGCCTGCGCACCTCCTCGACGGAAGTGACGATTGAGGGAAACGACACCCGCGGCGTCCTGTTCGGAGCCGGCCGCTTCCTGCGGCTTGCCCGCATGTCGCGCCAATCGTTCTCCATCCCCCAGGGTATTGAACTCGACACTGCGCCCAAGTATCCGCTCCGGGGCCATCAGCTCGGCTACCGCCCCAAGACCAACAGCTATGACGCCTGGACGCTGCCCATGTGGGAGCAGTACATCCGCGACCTCGCCGTCTTCGGTACGAATGCCGTCGAACTCATCCCGCCGCGCTCCGATGATGACGATGACAGCCCCCATTTCCCCTTGCCGAAGATGGAAACCATGATCGGGATGTCGCGCATCCTCGACAGTTACGGGCTCGATGTCTGGGTCTGGTATCCGGCGATGGACAAGGACTACTCGGATCCGAAGACTGTCGAGTTCGCGCTCAAGGAATGGGGCGAGGTATTCCGCAAACTGCCGCGCATCGACCATGTCTTCGTCCCGGGAGGCGACCCCGGCCATACGCAGCCCCGCTACCTCATGTCGCTTCTCGAAAAGCAGACGGAAAACCTGCACCGCTACCACCCGAAAGCCAGGATGTGGGTGGCCCCCCAGGGCTTCAACCAGGAATGGCTCGAGGAGTTCTACGCCATCGTGAAGAAGGAGCCGGCCTGGCTTGGCGGCATCGTCTTCGGTCCGCAGGTGCGCGTCAGCCTGCCGGAACTGCGCGCCGCTATCCCGAAAAAATACCCCATCCGGCACTATCCGGATATCACTCACAGCATCCGCTGCCAGTACCCGGTTCCCGATTGGGATCTCGCCCATGCCCTCACTATCGGCCGCGAGGGAATCAATCCGCGCCCGCGGGACATGGCCGCTATCTTCCGCCTGCTCGAGCCCTACACCAACGGCTTCCTCACCTATTCCGAGGGCTGCAATGACGATGTAAACAAGTTCCTCTGGAGCCAGCTTGGCTGGGATCCGGATGTCGACATCGCTGCCGCGCTGCGGGATTATGCGCAATACTTCATCAGTCCAGGGTTTGCCGATGCGTTCGCGCAGGGACTGATGGCCCTCGAACGGAACTGGCGCGGGCCTCTGCTCACCAATAGCGGGGTCGACACCACGCTCGAGCAGTTTCAATCCATGGAACATGCCGCGACTCCACGGGACCTTTTGAACTGGCGGTTTCAACAAGCGCTCTACCGCGCCTACTATGATGCCTACGAGCGCGCCCGGCTGATCCACGAGACTGCCGCCGAAGGGCGCGCGATGGAGATCCTGCGGGAGGGCGGAGACACCGCCATCGACCGCGCTGAGCAGGTGCTCGACAGCGCCGCCGCACACAAGCCCGCGCAAACCTTGCGGGCGCGCGCGTTCGAACTTGCCGAGGCGCTGTTCCAGAGCATCCGCATGCAACTCAGCGTCGAACGCTATCAGGCCATCGCCGTGGGCCGCGGGGCGAATCTCGATGCCATCGACACGCCGCTGAACAACCGCGCATGGCTGAAACAGCAGTTCGCCGGAATTCGCAAAATGACGCCATCCGAACGCCAGGCGGCGATTCGGGAGATCCTCGATTGGACCAACCCCGGTCCCGGCGGCTTCTACGACGACTTGGGCAATACCGCGGCCGAGCCTCATCTGGTCCGCGGACTCCCTTATGCGCAGGACCCCGCGCATCTGAAATCCCCCCTCACCGGTTTTGCCATCAATCCCGATACGCAAGTCGCGCCCTGGCGCACCTCCTGGTTGCGGCATGCCGAAACCCTCCAGGACACTCCATTGACCATGCAGTACAACCATCTTGATCCCGCGGCGCGCTACAAAGTCCGCATCGTCTATGCCGGCGAGAACGCGTCGGTGGACTTGCGCCTGGTTGCCGATGGCCAATACGAAATCCATTCCTATCGTCCGAAGGACCGCCCCGTCCGCCCCGTGGAATTCGACATTCCCCAGGCGGCTACCGCCGATGGTAAGCTGACACTTCGCTGGGAGCACAAGCCCGGATTGGGTGGTAACGGGCGCGGCACGCAAGTCGCCGAGGTGTGGCTGGTCCGGCGATAGGAGCATATGTCGATACCTAAAACCTGGAAGAATCCCGTCCGCGAGACCTTGGAGGCGGGCAAGCCCGTCGTGGGCATGACCATCACTGCGGCGAGCGTGGAAATGGCCGCGCAGGCGGCGCAACTCGGCTTCGATTTTCTCTGGATCGAGATGGAGCACTCGCCGCTCACGCTCGAAACGGTTCGCAGTATCATTCTGGCGACGCGCGGCTTGCCGGCGATGCCTTTCGTCCGCGTACCCGTTGTCGAAACCTGGGCCGCGAAGCGTGCGCTGGATATGGGAGCGATGGGCGTGATTTTCCCCTTTGCCAGCACTCCGGAACTCGCCCGCACGGCGGCCGATGCCTGCAAGTATCCCCCCATCGGCAAGCGAGGACACGGTTCGGGGCTCGCGGCTTTCCGCTGGCAGGCAGAGGACGGCTATCCGGATTTCGCCGACCGGAACGTGATGGTGGTGGCGATGATCGAGGAATACCGCGCCATCGAACGTATCGATGAAATCGCAGCAACCCCCGGCATCGATGTGCTCTTCGTCGGCTCGAGCGACCTCTCCTTCTCTATGGGTTTCCGCGGGAAACAGGATGTGCCCGAGTTGCAACACGCCCTCGACTGCGTCGCGGCGGCGGCAAAGAAACATGGCAAATACGCCGGCCGGCCGGCATTCAGCAACGCATCCATTCCCGGCCTCATCGAGCAGGGCTTCCAGTTTCTACAGGCGCCCTCGGAAGTGCGTCTCATGTCGGATGGGGCAAAGCCGATTCTCGAAATGCTCGGCAAGACGGGTGTTACAAGCCGCGCCATGTACTGACAGCCCGGTCCCGGGTTAACCTATGCGCGTATGACCCGACGCGCACTACCCGCATTGTTCCTTGCCGCCGGCGCAAAAGCCGCTTCGCCCAAAAAACAGGCTGCCGCCCTCGAAGCCATCAAGAAAGCTGACCGTGACTTCTGCGAGGCAACCAAGGCCCGCGGTCTCGACGGCTGGATGTCCTTCTTTGCCGGCGATGCCACCGCCTTCCCCGCCGGCAAGCCATTCATCAGCGGCAGGGAAAAACTCCGCGAATTCTATGCCGGCATGTTCGCCACCCCGGAGTTTTCTCTCACCTGGGAACCGGTGAAGGCGGATATGGCGGCCAGCGCCGATCTTGGCTACACCATCGGCGTAGCCGAAGTGAAATACCGCGGCAAAGACGGGCTGATGGTCCAGCGCCCCACGAAATACCTCACCG
Organism: Bryobacterales bacterium; assembly: GCA_020847975.1. Classification (GTDB taxonomy): domain Bacteria; phylum Acidobacteriota; class Terriglobia; order Bryobacterales; family Bryobacteraceae; genus CADEFT01. Next base: position 12,164 of record JADLBD010000302.1, read on the forward strand.
TCTGGAAGAAACAGGCCGGCGGATCGTGGAAAGTGGCTGCCGATCTCGGCAATTGACGCGGGCGTTTACTCGAGGCCGCGGCTCGCCGCCAGCGTCACCCGCTTGTTCGCCTTGCGGTTCTCGATCACCAGTTTGCCGGATTCCAATCGCACGTCATCCACCTTGTCAAACCCATCCGGCACCTTGGTCAGAAACATGAGAAACTTCGTCGAGACCTTCGATTTCGCGGGCAGCCAGCGGAACGTCGGCTTGCCGAACATCGGCGTCAGCGCAAGGATCTCCTCCTTCGTCATGTCGTAAGGCTGCATGCCGAATTCTAGCCCCCAGGAATACGTTCGATTCGAGGGGTAGTTCATCCAGTGTTGAACCCAGGGGTAGTCTTCGCGGCGGATCAGGTAGCCGATCAGCAGGTGATCCGTCAGACTGATTGCCGTGACAAACTCATGCTCGCGCTTCGGATCGAACAGGCATCCGATGTGGTTCATGGTTCCGTCTTTGCCCGGAGCGACGCGCGCATTCACTTCGCCTCCCGCTGTCTTCACCATGGGCCACGTGAAATTCTCGCCGCTGGGGAATGTCCTTGGCCCCTTGGCCCCGCCATAGGGCTTCGTCTGGCATTGCGACGTGGATTGATCCACCACGGTCTTCCCCAATGAAAGAAACGGCGCGCCGATGGTGGCGTGCTCCGCCCACAGCATGACGCGGTCAAACGGCAGCAGACTCTCGATGTCGCTCTCCACCAGCGCCACCTGCTCGCCCGGAACCATGCTGATCTTTCGGGTGAGCACTTCCTGTACCTTCGGCAGCAGAACCCGGAACGTCACTTCGTTTTCCTTGGAGTGGACGATATTCCAGGGAAGTTCGTGCGCTTCGCCATGCCCCCGGAATCCGGCGGCCTGCTCGGCCTTCGTCACGGGGCCGAACCCGTCCACGCACAGGAAATGGCCCATGCTCGCGCCGAAATTCGGCCGCAACCCGGCCTCCCGCGCCATGCGTAGCGGGTCCCAGAGCGGATTCACATGGTTCTCGTCATCAGCCAGCACGAAGCTGACGAACGCCCCGCCCTGCGGGAGCACCACCAGCTCCGCCTTTCCGCTCGAAAGCTGAAGACCTTCGTGCCCTTCATGTGTCACGGACTTCTGAGCAAGCGCGGCCTGCGAGAGCGCCGCCAGCATCCAGACGAGTTGCCTTTTGCGCATATTCTTCCCAGACATGATACTTTGTTCAAAGACTTTCGCGCGATACGGCCCGCTTCACCGCTGCCGGTTGGCGCTTGCTTTCCGACTTTGCTTTGCTGCATGACGCTACACGAATATGAGCTCAGGCCGCCGTGCGATACCGTTTCCACACTTTTGCAAGGATCGAGGCAGGATACTGTTCTTCTCGAGGGGGCGCGGGCGCGGCCACGCCATCCCGGACCGGGAGATCGTACGGGAATTGGAGCGCGCCGGGGACGTGGAGGTTCGGCTCGTGTCCTCCGGAACTGGAGCGGCAACTTTCATCGAATTGGGTCTTCCGGTCATTGATACCGGCTTGCCGGAGCATAGCCCGGCCGCCGAACTGACCGTAGCCGCTGGGCGGCTTACGGGATGGCTGAATCCGGATCTGGTGGTGAGCCATGAGGACTTTGCCGTCATGCCTGCCGCGAAGATTTTTCACAAGGCCACCGTATTCCTCACCGATTGGTTCACCTCTCCGGATATGTACTCCATGAACACGCTGAAGTTTGCCGATGAAATTCTGTTTCTGGGCCGGAAAGGGGTGTTTGTTGAACCCGCCTGGGTGTGCGGGAAGGTCCGGTACCTGGGACCGGTCTTCCGCCCGTTCTCCTATGGCTTGGCTGATCGCGCTCGCGCACGCGATGAGTTGGGTCTTCCACCGGAAGCTGTCATCGTGGGCGTGTTTCCCGGCAGTTGGCGCGAGGAGCGGACGCCGATCAGCGGCATCGTGCTCGACGCCATGCGGCTGATGCCGGGAACGTTCCTGCTTTGGGTGGCGGGGGATGATTATGGATTGTTGCGGGATAAAGTGGGCAGCCGCGACGGCGTGATGGTTCTCGAACGGGACTATCGGATCGAGAGGCTCATGGCAGCCTCGAACGTGGCCATCACAAAGGCCAACCGCCAGACCGCTCTTGAATTGAACCATTTGGGGCTTCCATCGATTGCCCTCTCGTTTGGATTGAATCCCATTGATGATGCCATTGTGCGTGGCATCGAGGGGTGTGTACTGCTCGATGCCGGGGAAACCACGCCGGAACGTCTCGCCGATGTGATTGCGGGCCGGCTGCGCGCTCCGGCGCCCACCCCAATGTTCCCGGAGAGCGACACCGCCGCGGCTTGCGCGCGGTACTTGCGCGCGGCCGCAGAAAGAACGAAGCCCCCACCTGATGCCGATCCAGCCGGCCGGTGAGCCTCCGAAAAAAGGGGTGCAGATCGCCGCCCCCCCATGTGTATGGCTGCTCAGGGCTGCTCAGGCGAGGCCGGGGGTGTCCTGAAACAGACAAGCCCGGTCACGCCCAGGCTCCGAGAATTGCAACCTTGCGCTTCGGCGGAGGTAGCCGCGGACTTCGCCGGTTTGGTCAGTCCCTGGCGGCCGGTCGAGGAGTCAGCGGAAGAAGAGACAGGCAGCATGCCCGCGGCCAAAGCCATTGAGCGCACTGCTTGAATCGAATCGAGAGCGGGTCCCGGCAATCAGCAGGAATACTCGCCGTCCTTCTGATCGTCGTGGAACGTCCTCCCGTCGGTGTGACGGATCACGTCGATGATGTACTTGTACTTCCCTACGAATCCATCCGGATCGTTCGCCGAGATGTGGGATCGGCGGATTTCCTCGCGCTGTTCCGGGGTGAGGTTGTCCATCACATGTGTATCCACAAACCACGGACCCTGCCCGCCGGCCTGCGTTCCGGCGAGCGGGCCTCCAAGCACGTTGCCGCCCGGTGGGACGGAGTTGAATTCAATCCGGAAAGTGCCCGTATGGGTCTGGAAGCGGATGATATCGGCGTGGTTGTAATCCCAATCGCCGGCAGACGGGATGGGGCGATCCGTCCGATATTCGAACATGTTTTGTCCGTTCACTTCGAAGGTGAAGGTGACGGTGGGTGTTGGATCCGGCATGTCTATGGTCTCCTGTTCGTGTATGTTGCCGCGGTTGATCAACCGCGCCGGTGATGGTTTTATCCCAGGCCTTGGCCCGGGCGGTTGGATTCAGGGCAAGAATTTCCGGGAGAGAGAGAAAGCCCACCCGGGTCGGGGCGCAATTCACGGCCGAACTTCTTCCACAAGGCGAGATACCTGGGGTCACGGCGGAGTGGCGCAAGCGCCGCGCGCAGAGCCAACTCCGGGAGGGGAAGACCCTGGCGCAAGGCGGATTCCAGTACGGTCAAGGCTTCTCCCCTGCGCCCTTGCAATTCGAGAGTCTCGAGAACGGCCAGTTGCACGCTCTCACTCTTTGGCGCGAGACGGGCCGCGAGGCCCGCCCTCTCAAGGGCCTCGCCGTTGCTTCCAAGGCGCGCGAGGTTCAACGCAAGTAGCCCCTGCGCGTAAGCGTCTTCTGGAGTCTCGATCACGGCATTGCGGGCCGCGTCGATGGCCCGGCGGATGGCTTCCCGCGCTTCGGATTTGTCCGCGCTGCCCTGGAAAAGGGCGTCGGCGAGGTAAGCCCAGAGCAGATAGTAGCCGGGATCGAGTTCGACAGCCTTCCTCAGGTTGACAAGGGAATCCTTTGAGCAGCCGCGATACATGTAGGCTCGCCCCAGGGTGGCGAAAGCAAGAGGAATCGCCTGGATACTGGTTGCCCGCGAAGCCATCAGAATCGCGTCGGCGATCCTTCCGGTCTTGATGTAGTTCACCGCCAGATTGTGGTATGCGTTCGCATTGTCCGAGGACAGGCGCACCACTTCGAGCAGTTCGCGCTCCGACTCGCGAAATCGACCGTGGCTGGCGTAGATATAGGCGAGGCTGTTGTGCGCCAGCCAGCAGCGCGGTGTTCGGGCTACCCCATCGGTTAGTACGGCTTCGGCGAGTGCGGGGTTCCCAACCGCTTCATAAGCCGCCGCGGTTCGCTTTCGCAGCATCTCGTCGAATGGGGAGAGGGCAAGGGCGGCGGCGAAATGCTCCAATGCGGCTTTTGAGTGGCCTTCTACTGATTCCAGTCCGGCAAGCTGCTTTTCCGCCCCCGCGAATCCGAAGTCGCGGTCGAGCGCAATGGCGCGCTGATAGGCTTGGCGGGCGCGAAGAAACCAGCCCGCCTCGCCCGATCGGCTGCCCATCAGGCGATATGCCTCGCCGAGTCCGACCTGAGCCGGTGCGAACGAGAAATCGCGAGCAGGGTCGATCACGGCGGCGAATTCCCGGGCGGCTGCTTCAAAATTGCCAGCCTCGAGGTAACCCAACCCTCGCAGGTGGGAAGTCATGGATCCGTCATGGTTCGGCCCCGTCTTGCGCCAGGCGGCCCAGGCCGCTGAAGGATAGCGGATCTCGAACATTTTCGCCAGAGCGAGCAGCGGCAGCGTGTGCGCCAGCGCGGGCGAGTTCAGGCGCACGGTGGCCCTCCGCAGCATCAACGCTTTGGACTCCCCCGGCGGGGGCTTGGCCTCCGATAGCTGGAACCGCAGCACGGTTTCTCCCCGGTCCTCCTCGATCGAGCCTTCGAGTACCAGGCCGACTCCGTCGGCGAAGCGGTCTTTGCGAAGGTGAACGCAGGCGGTTTCCGGCGAGGGCCAAAGAAACTGAAACGACTCGCGGACATAGCGAGCCAAGCCATTGCCGAAAGCGGCCTCAGGGCCTGCGGCGGCATTCACGGTGAACGGAAAGACAGCCACGCCCTTGTTCTGAGGAACAGCGCAGACCAGGGTTGATCCTGGAAACAGAGAGCAGAGCTTGCGCAGCGCGTGGGTTCGCGCGGACGGAGCCTGTACCTGTAAAGGCAGGGAAGCGGCAGCGAGTGCGGCCGCCGCGCCATATGCGATGGCGCGTCTGCGCCTTGCCGACGCCCGCCTACGCACCGGAGCCAGCGTGCGCCAAACCGTATCCGGAGATTTCCACGGCCACCTCCCGGATATCCCGAAGAGCGCGGACTTGTGTTTCGGGTTGGTATCGCGGGAGAGATCATCCAGCAACTCGAGGATCTGAGATGCGGTCCGCGGCCGGTTCCCTGGCAGACGTTCGATGCAGGCCATCACCAGCCAATCCCATCTCGGATCGAGCGGGCTCAACTTGCCGGGGCACGGCGGCGTGGCTTCCTGCTTCTCCACGGCTGATTCGGCGAAAGTCTGGGCCAGGAATGGGCTTCGTCCGGCGAGCATTTCGTACATCACCATTCCAAGCGAAAAAATGTCGGATTGGGGGCCAACCATTTTTCCAGTCAACTGCTCCGGGGACATGTAGCGGGGGGTGCCCACAAGATGTCCGGAGAGAGTGATGGTTTCCAGGGAGGCATCGGCGGCGAAGTGATGGGCCAGACCGAAATCCGTGATGACGGCGCGCGTTCCCTCGCCCGTCGGCTCCAACAGAATATTGGAAGGCTTGAGATCCCGATGAATCACCCTCGCCTTGTGCAGAGCCGCCAGGCCTGCGGTAACTTGCTGAAGGATGCCCAAGGCTGCCCTTGCCGCCAGCGGGCCGCGTCCGAGATAGGCGGCAAGCGTCTCCCCTCTCAACAACTCCATCGTGTAATAAATGACCGGCTGCCCGTGACTGGTATCGCCGCCGAGATCGAGAATCCGGCAGACATTGGGGTGGGTAACTTTTCTAGCCAGCCGGATCTCGCGCATGAGACGCGCCTGGCAATCAGCTCGCGAGAGCAGTTCCCCGCGCAGGGTCTTGAGCGCCACGTGATCCTGCAGTTGCAAGTCTTCGGCTTCGTATACTTCCCCCATCCCCCCTTTTCCGATGAGACGGACAATGCGGAAGCGGCCGATTCTATCCCCCTCCCGGAGAAGGCTGCGAGTGCTCAGCACCTCTTCGAGAATCTCGCCGATCATTGAGTTCTCCGGCAATTGGCTGCTTTGCCCGGCGGCCGAGAGCAATTTCTCCACCTCTCGCCGGAGTTCATTGCCGGAGCCACAGGCGGCATCGAGAAACGCAATCCGCTCACTGCCGTCAAGCGCGCTCGCGCGAAAGAAGATTTCCTGAATATCAGTACGGTCTTGTCCGCTCATGGCGTCCGGTTCCGCAATTCTTTCCGAAGCCACGCGCGCCCATACCCCCAGGCCCGCTTGACGGTCCGCTCCGAGACGCCCAGGACGGCGGCGGCCTCCTCAACGCTGAGTCCGCCAAAGAGACGCATCTCCACTACTTTCAGCGCCCTCGGATCCAACTCGCCGAGTCTGCTCAGCAGTTCGTCATACGCCAGAAATTCCTCGAGCCGGCCGCGCGACACCGCCCAGACTTCCTCCAGTGGAACCACCACCGCTTGCCCGCCGCGCTTCGCCGAGAGCCTCCCGCGCGCGTGGTCCACCAATATATGTCGTATGACGCGCGCGGCAACCGCGAAGAAATGCGCCCGGTCGCGCCAATCGAATTCCCTGGGGTTCACCAGCTTTATGTAAGCCTCGTGCGCCAAAGCGGTGGTTTGCAGAGTATGATTGCGGCGCTCATTGCGCAGGAATCGCGCCGCTATGGAGCGCAATTCCGAATAGACCAGGGGCGTAAGTTGCTCCAAGGCATCCGGATCGCCCTCCCGGTACTGACGCAACAGCAACGTCACCGATTCGGCCATGGGTGTCTTTCGGCAGTGATTCAGCTTAACGCAAAAATCGCGAAAATGCACGACAAAAAACAGACAAAAAAGAAACGCCCGTCGTGTCCCGTCTCTGTTCCGTTTTCCGCTGTCAGGGATGAGGTGCTTGAACCATGAAACTACTTCGAGCGATCACTCTTGCATTGTTCCTCCATGCGGCTGCATCTTCGCCTGCCTTTTCCCGGGAGCGGAAGGACAAGCCGGGGAACGGAAAACAAACTACCGCTGTTCTTGGAGCGGCAAGCACGCCTGCCGAGCCCCGCGCCAAAGCGGTGGAGGCCGTTGAACAGGACCTGAAGCGGCTGGAGCAGAATCAGAAGGCCCTCGAGAATCGTCAGTCCCGGCTCGAGGAAAAACAGCGCAAGCAGAAGCAGAATCAGCTGGCCGGAGGAGCGGGCAAGACGCTGCGGCCTGTCGATTGCGATCTTCGCGTGATGGGTCCGATCTATGAAAAGGCCACCGAAATCAGGTGCGCTGTTCCCCCGGGAACATCCGCCGCCGATGTTAAGCTCCTTGTCTGCGATTCCTCGAACGCAGTTTTCGGAGCCATCACCGTGGATGGGACAGGGCAGTGCGTCATCCGCCTGGATTCCCCGCGGCTGATGAAGGGTGACACGGTGCGAATCGAGGTTTCCGGCGGAAAGTCCGCTCCCGTCGAGGTGGAATCCGCTCCCGCGGGTCCGAAGTCCTCCCTCGCGCAGCTTTCCAGAGGCGACGATGTCGTCAACGGCGAGTTGAAAGAATTGCCGGAAAACCACCGCTTTGACCTCTATGTGTATTCCAAGAAGGGTGCTCTTCGCGCGCATTCCCTGGTGGCGGTGAGACAAGACAAATCCTTCACCGCGGGGCTCAACTACAAGCTTACCTGCGATGACGAAGTGCGCCTCATGATTGATGAGAAGAGTACAGACAAGTATGCGGTAAAGTGTCCGGCTCCCGAGCCGCCACATTTCTACGTGCCGCGGGAGGGTGATAGCTTCATTACCGGCCCCGCCGGTGATGCGCAGAATGTCACCGCCGAGATCTGGCAGGGCCAGGAAGGTCCCGCCACCAGCGCCCGGGCCTCGAAGGACAGCAGTGGGATGTTGACAGTCACGTTCGACCGCCGGTTGGCGGCAGGCGACGAACTCCGTTTCAAGGCCGTAACGGAACAGGGAGCCGGCATCGATGTGGCTCCCATTGTGGCCGCGCCGGTGGCTTTTGATTGGGGTCGAGTGCGGGCGTATTTCTCCATGGGGGTGGTCCTGTCGCAAAACGATGGAGCACGCGCCGGCAATGACAATTACTTTTCCCGCCAGGATCTGTTTGTCGGATTCAACATCGACAAGAACTGGCGTAATGGGTCGAAGGTGCGGGTCAACACCTTTCTCGACACACGGCTCGCCGCGGTCCCCACGTCCGAAAAACAGGGTTCAGGCGACACAGTCACCCAGTTCTTCACGAGCAGAAAGGCCGCGATCATGCAGGTGGGGGCTTATGTGCCGTTTACGGCGGCAAGATGGCGTTGGCCGAAGGACCAGCCCAATGTTCTGTTTCTCGCTCCGCTCGCCAAGTTCGGCGTCGTGACCCCCAGTTCGGGCACAGGAAACTTCGGCCGCTTCTATACCCTTCAAGAGTATGGTCTGCGCTCCGGTCACTTCCGCGAGTTCGAGAAACGCGACCCCTGCTCGGACTCCCGTAAGCTCGATCCGAATACCGCGCCCGAATTGATCAGCTACCTGGATGCCGTGGTCGGCCGTTTTGGCAACTTCCGCTCGTTCGGCGCGGAGCAAGTGCCTCAATTTCTTCGCTTATGGCGGGCATCTTTCGAGGGCGTGCTCAAAATCCCGGCCACTCCTCTTGTTGTCGGTTTCAACGCCAACGTGAAACTGCAGCGCAGCAAGCCCGGATATATGGACCCTCCGGACGACCTCCGCTTCTTTTTCGGCACCCGGTTTGACGTGGGTAAAGTTCTGAACCGCGTGCTGAACCTGTCCTTTTGAGAACCGCGCGAAACGGAACCTCGCCGCGCTGGCGATGAAGGCCGAAGTCATTTTCGAAAGGTGATCGTATGTATCCTCGTGAAGTAAGACTGGGCATCGTCTTGTACGGCGGCGTGTCCCTGGCGATTTATGAGAACGGCGTGGCGCAGGAGTTATACCGCGCCGTCCGCGGCGAAGGCGTGTACGCTCTCTTGAAGGACCTGATTCAGACCGACATCGTGGTTGATATCATAAGCGGAACCTCCGCCGGGGGGGTAAACGGGATCCTCTTTTCTTATGCCTTGGCCAACAACCGCGACTTCCGCTCCGTCGCCCGTCTCTGGCGGGAACATGGGGACATCAGCAAACTGCTGCGCCGCGAGGGTGACCCGCAGACGCTTTCCCTGCTCGACAGCGAGAACTACTATCAACCGCGTCTCGCCGAAGCCTTGAGGGGCATGACCGGCGTGCTGGAACAGCCCGGCAGTTTGCCTTCGGAGACAACGGAACTGGACCTGTTCGTGACCGGCTCCGACTTCAACGGTAGGATTCAGACGGTTTACGATGACTTGGGCCACGCCATCGATGTCAAGGACCACCGCGCCTTATTCAAACTCGCCTACCGTAAGGGACGCAAGAACGATTTTGAAGCCGGTTCCGAGGGCGACCTTGCCCATCTGGCGCGATTGACCTCCTGCTTTCCGGTGGCCTTCGCGCCCGTCGTTGTCGACTCCGCCGCGGAGCGCCTGAGACGTTGGGGGAAACTCGAGCGGGATGCCGTCTTCCTCGATGGCGGCATCCTCGGTAACAAGCCTTTCAGTTACACCATCGACACCATCCAAAGGCGAACGGCCGACCGCGATGTGGAGCGCATCCTATTCTATGTGGAGCCCGACCCGGAGCAGTTTGGCCGCTCCCGTCCGGTCGAGGCGCCTTCCGTGGCCCGGTCCGCCACCGGCGCGCTCGTCGGAATTCCTGGATACGAGAGCATCAGCGACGACTTACGTTCCATCGCCAGCCTCAACACCCAAATCGCCCATTTCCAGGAACTGCTCGCATGCCTGCCTCCTCCCGGAAACGAATCTTCCGCGGACGCGCTCGATCAGGTTGCCGTCGCGTGCGATGCAACAACCCCCGAGTGGCGCTTCTACTTCACTTCGCGAATAATGCAACTCCGCGGCCGCGCCACGGCAGGCATTCTCAACCACGGGAGCGAGCGCGAATTCTTCTCGGGCGCCGCCGAGCGCAGAGCCGGCCGGATACTGGTGAACAGCTTCTCCCTCCTCGACGGCTCGCCTTCGCAATCGCTCGATCGCTACGACGTCTATTTCCGCCGGCGGCGTCTCACGCATCTTGCCCGTTTCATCAGCGCCCTACTGGACGGCAAGGCTCCCGCGCCCGATGGCGATGCAGGCGTTCAACATCTACGCCTGTGGCGCCGCTTCAATCATTTTATAAAGCTCTCTGAAGTGCTCGAGTCCGCGATGGAGCGCCTTCTTGACTACTCCCATTTCGACTGGCGGGCCTTGGCCCACCGTTTCCAGTGCGAGGACGGTAGCCCCCGTGAGCCCGGGGAAGACGAACTGCGGAGCGTTTGCTCCGAATTCTGGGGCGAGGCCGCGCGAATGCTCTCTCGCTTGCTCGACACGGAGGGCATCTACTGGCCGGTGGAGGATTCGCAATCGGCGCGGGTGGCTTTCCACAAGACTCTCATGGCGCGGCTTCATTCGCTCCCCGAAGTCGAACCGTCTGGGAACCTGCTTCAGGCGCTTGACCTGGAACTCGTCCAATCGGTGCGTGAGTTCGCTGACTTGGTTCCGCTCAGTCCCGTGCCGCGGGAACTGTGCCGCTTCCTCGAAATTGACCGATTCCTCTTCCCGCTCGAGTTGATTTCCGGAGTGCGCGCTCGCGATACGCTCCGGGTCGTCCGCATCAGTCCCGCCGACGCCCAGCGCGAACATAGCGCACGCCCGGTCGAAAAGAAAGTTTGCGGCAAGGCATTGGGGGACTTCGGCGGATTCTTCAAGATGCCCTGGCGGTCAAATGACATTCTCTGGGGACGGCTCGATGCGGTTTGCCAGATCATGGAGTGCCTGCTCGAACGCGGCCGCGCCCGAAAAATAGGGGCGGAAGAAAAACACAGCCTCCAGGCCAGGGTGGCGCAACTGCTACCCAACTCCAACCCCGCCACCCAGACCGCGATTGCGCAAGACCTGCTGTCCCTCCCCACGATGGATGACGAGCGATTCCAGAATCTGCTGAACCACGTCATTCGGGCCGCGCAGGACGAAATCATCGCCAGCGAATGGAAAACGGTCCTCGGTGACTCTCTCGCTCAGGAGAATGAATGGGCTCACCACCGCGTTGCCATTGGCAACCGGATACCGGAAACCGGCTACAGCCAGGAGAGACTGTCCTGGAAAGCCGCGGCCTCCAAACCCGACGTCCTGATTGCCGCCTTGGCCGCGCGCGCCATTGCGGAGGACCATTTGGTCGACTTCGACGCCACTGACGTTGCGGGCCGCCGTCTCCTCGACGAGATTCCCGCGCCCGTATTGCTCGAAATCGGAGCGCTCGCCGCGATGCGTCTCGGATGGAGCCTGGTTGCCAGTCTGCCCCCCTCCGCGCGGCCGTGGATCGAAAAGCGGCGCTCCTACCGAATGGTGTTCGGCGTCATACTCCCCGCCCTTTACCGTTACGCGCGGTTCCAGCGAACGGCTCCGGAATGGCGCGTCACCACCACCACGGTGCTGCTGACGCTGGGACTGGCAGGCTTGTCCTTGTCGGTTCCGCTGTTTGCTGTTCAAAGAATGCATTTGGCTCTGGGCGCTGCCGTTTATGCGTTCATGATCCTCGGCTCCCTTGCCGCCATTGCCCTGGCTCGGTTCTTCGCTCGCTGATAAGCGCATGTCAGGTACGCCGGCGCCGGAAGACGCTGGGAGCCCGGTTTGGCACTCCGCTTGCCACGGTTTGACGGAGCCTTGACAGTTTTGTTACTCTGGGAGAGATTCGGGCGGTAGCGTTTCCGGGCTTTGCGCGTGTGATTTTTGCTTCCTGCGTTTCTACACAACAGCCAGCAGGCTGTTTCGTCGA